>NZ_JBQFYU010000013.1:0-164352 GCF_056541705.1 Ruegeria sp. AG1
CAATCCCTCAGCGCGCCCGCCTAAAACTCAACCTCAGATGCCCCCAGTCTATCCTGAGCGTCCCCGCCGCTTCCGCAGCGCCCCAGCGCCTCAGCAGCGCCGGTGAAGGGGGTTCTAAGGTTTAGCGCAGAAGGCCGCAAGCGGAAAAAGCAAAAAAGTGGAGAAAAATTCAGACGCCGCATTTTATCACAAAAAAACATAAACTTAATGAAGTCGAATACCGCGCAGACACCGCCAATTACCGCCCCGACCATCCGGAATCACTGCTACCAAATCATTGTCCACACAGTTACCCACAGACTCGGTCAAAACTTACGCGGAATCGGCTTGCCTCAGCCGAGTCAGCAGGCCTGGTATCGGCAGACGCGCTGGCAGCAGCCCTATGATCGCGGCGAGATAGAGAAGCGGTTCTAGCTGGAAACCCTTCGCCAACATCACATAGTGGATCCCCCCAAGCAGAACGGCCGGATAGACCAGTTTGTGCAGCTTGCGCCAGCGCGGGCCAAGTTTTCGCACCGACCAATTGTTCGATGTCACCGCCAAAGGCAGCAAGAGAATGAACCCCGCCATGCCGACAGTGATATAGGGCCGCTTGAGGATATCAGCCCAAATCTGGCCAAGAAGCTGAACGTCCAGCACCAGCCAGACCAGAAGGTGCAGCGCAACATAGGCAAAAGCCAGCACGCCGATCGCTCGACGGAACTTCATGAGGTTCAAGCCAAGATGCTGGCGCAGAGGGGTCACCGCCAGGCCAAGAATGAGCAACTGAAGGGCCAACTCCCCCAGCTTGTGTTCGAGCGCTGTAATCGGCTCGACCCCGAGACCCCCTGTGAGCGCAAGATACAGGAACCAAGGGGCCGGAAGGGCCCCAGCCAAATAGACTGCCCAGACGGGGATCGTTCGTATGGCCTGGTTCACTGCTTGCATGGCTCAATAATATTCCTTGAGGTCCATACCATCATACAGGCTGGCGACCTCTTGTTCATAGCCGTTGAACATTAGCGTCGGGATACGCTTGGCGAACAGACCGCCGCCGATCTGACGCTCGGACGCCTGAGACCAGCGCGGATGGTCCACATTCGGGTTCACATTACTATAGAAGCCATACTCACGGGGCGCAGACATGTTCCAACTGGTGGGCGGCTCATCCTCGGTCAGAGTGATCTTCACGATCGACTTGATCGACTTGAACCCGTATTTCCAGGGTACCACCAACCGTAGCGGAGCACCATTCTGGTTTGGGATCGGGCGGTCATAGATGCCTGTCGCCATAATGGTCAGCGGGTGCATCGCCTCATCCAGACGCAGACCCTCGCGGTAGGGCCATTCCAGAATCGGGAAGCGCGTGCCGGGCATCTCATCGGGACGGTAGGCGGTTTCAAAGGCCACGTATTTAGCGCCGTCCTGCACACCCGCCATATTCAACAGGTCCGCCAGTTCGAACCCGTTCCACGGAATCACCATCGACCAGGCCTCGACACAGCGGAAGCGGTAAATACGTTCTTCGACTGTCATCTCGGACATGATGTCCTTGAAGTCATAAGTGCCGGGGCGATCCACCAGACCGTCGATCTCAATGCTCCAGGGTTCGGTCACAAGTGTATGGGCATATTTGGCCGGGTCGTCCTTGCCGGTGCCGAACTCGTAGAAGTTATTGTAGCTGGTGATCTCTTCCCAGGTGTTCGGCTCCAGCGCTTCTTGCGCTGTAGCGGGGCGGGCCATCGCGGTCAGCCCGACACCTGCCAGCCCGGCCATAACCTGCCGCCGGTTCAGAAACGCCGCCCTTGGGGTGACGTCGGCATGTGTCAAAGTGTTGGTCCAGCGATGCGCCATTTGGGTCTCCGTAGTGAATCCGCCTCAGAGTGAGGTAGTCCGCTGATAGCACAGAGCCAAGGAAACAAGCGTCACGATTGAGCGAACAGACTGTAACGCAACTGCGTCAGCCCGCGACTAAGGCATTTTTGGCGGCTGGCCCTTGCAGTCTCAATTCGGTATGCGGGAATCATCCAATAGTTGATCAGAGTAGGTCCCGTGCTCGTATTTCAGGCCTTTCCTTTTTCGCTGTCCGTTTTGTGGCGCTATATTATTGTCTTTCCCGTTCTGCTGGTCGCGCTTATCGTCTACGGGTTGATAGGCGGGATACTGAGCGCGCTGATCGGGCTGCTTATTCCGGGCCTTTCCGTTCTAATCTCGTTCTTTGTAGGCGCATCCTCAGGTGTAATCCCAATGCTGGTCGGCAGCCGTTTGGGCCTGCAGGCCTGCGAGGTTTCTCCGAGTAACAGTTACCGCAAGTTTGTCTTTCCAGCGGTCATCTACGGTGCCGTCGAAGCCATTGGGATCAGTGTGGCCGCTGCGCTGATCGCTGCGCTCGCCATCGGTGCCGTCAGCGTAGGGGGCGGCGTTCCCGAGGACCCGGCCGCGTTCTTCGCGACCCTGACGCCCGTGCATATCATGATGTTCTCGGGTGTTGTGATCCTGCTCTTTGCGGCGATCTGCGCGCTAAGGGCTGGGTTTCTGGTGCCCATTGCTGCGGCCTCGATCGGGCGGGACCCCAATGGCCGCCCTTATACCCCGTTCAACCATTTCGGTGCCTTCTTCCTGCAGCTGTTTGCCGTGGTGGCGATCAGCTTTGTCGGCGCGGTCTTTTTCTTTGCGCTGTTTATTGTCGGACTTACCGCAATCTACGGTCCGAGCACCCTGGTCGACGATGTTCAATTAATCGGCGAGATGACGACCGGAGCGGCCCCGTTTTCCGTAACTGCGCCGATGATCGCAACCGTCGTGGCCTATACCCTTCTGGCCAGCTGGGCCTTCAGCTATCAATGCGCTGGCGGGGTTCTGGCTTATCTGCGCCTTAGCGGTGGTGCCGCGCACAAGACCCCAAGCACCGAGACATTGATTCAACCAACGCCGCAGCCCACGACCAGCTCAGGCCCCAAAATGAGTTCGGAAGAGCTGCGCGCCCTGCGTAAAAGCCGTGAGTTCCGCTAGGACGCCCCGTACGCCACAACGGACAGCACCCTTTACACAGAAGGGGTCAGCGCGGCACTCTGCCTGATAGGTGGTACGGTCCGCGACACCGGTCGCCCGACGCTGCCACCCATCAGGGAGGATACCGTATGTGTGATATCTGCGTAATGAATGCCGTCAAAGACAAGATGCTGTCCCGGCGGAGCTTCTTCAAAGCCGCCGCAGCCACTGGCGTGGCCGCTGCCGCAACGAGCGCGAGCGCTCCGGCGGCATTGGCCGCAGGACATGGTGGGGTCGAGGATATGACCCACACCCTCAGCCCCGAGTTTCCGACATGGGGAGGTGAGCCGGGCGTCTCCGCCGAACAGGCGTTCAACTTTGCGGATCACGGGTTCAACCTGTTCAACTTGTCGATCAACGAACATACCGGCACCCATATCGATGCGCCCCTGCATTTCTCGGCCGACGGGACCTCGGTCGATGAGATTCCGGTGACGGATCTGGTTGCGCCGCTCTGCGTCGTGGATATCGCCGCTCGTGCCGCCGAAGACGCCGATACCCGCGTGACGCCCGATGACCTCAAGGCGTGGATCGCGGCAAACGGAGACATCCCCGACGGCGCCTGCGTCGCCATGCACTCCGGCTGGGGTGGAAAAACTGCGACCGACGCGTTTCGCAATTTCGACGGAGAAGCGCAGCACTATCCCGGCTTCCACGTCGAGGCCGCCCAGATGCTGATGGAGGAAACCGGCGCGCGATCCTTGGCGGTCGACACGCTGTCGCTGGATCACGGCATGTCCGCCGATTTCGCCACCCACTACGCCTGGCTGCCCACCGGCCGGTTCGGGATTGAGTGTCTGGCCAATCTCGACCGCGTCCCAGCCGCCGGGGCCACCCTGGTGATAGGAGCGCCCAAGCACAAAGGCGGCACTGGAGGCCCGGCGCGGATTTTCGCGTTGATATAATGAACGACCCGCCAAGTTGGCGGGTCTTAATTTTTGTCGAGCACGATTTTGACGAAAGCAACCGCGACGAGGCTGAAGTGTTTTACGTTCCGCAAAGCGCAATTCCCTGTTTAAGTCGAACCGCCCTTGGCGTTTGTGCTTTTTGCGCTCTTGTGAATCGCAACCCTACATACCGACGCGTATTTTATGATCCTTTTGCCGAACAGCTATTTCGTGACGGAGCTGTCGAAGGCGCCGAAGTCCTGGAACAGGCGACCGATTGGAATGCCGTGCTCAAGTTCGCAGATGATCGCGGCGTCGCTCGGCGGCTGGTCGCGTCGGTTCTTTGGCGCAAGACTTTCATGGAAAGCCGGACACTTTCAGCAATCGCGCATGGCGCACGACAGATCGTCATTCTTGGCGCGGGGCTCGATACGCTGGGCCTGAGACTGTCCAACAGCCATCGCCACATACCAGTGTTTGAAGTCGACCGCCCCGAGACCATCGAAGCCAAGCGATCTTTGGTTTGTTCAAATTTCGGTACACCGCCCAGCATCCACTACACAGCGGTGGATTTTGCACGTGAGACAACGCTCGATAAGTTGCGATCCCTTGGCTATGACCACGAACAAGGCACGATCTTTATCGCCGAGGTATCGCTGGAATACGTCCCGCCGCCAGAAGTTGCTGATGTTTATGCGTTGATCCGCTCTAGCAGCGCGCAAGAAACACGTTTTTTGACGACATACGCATCAACCGCAGCAGCCTCGCAGGCCCAACAGCAGGTGGACAGCATCGGTAATGCCGTAGCCGGGGTTGGCGAACCCTTTCGCTTCAACATTGCTCCTGATGAGGTTGAAGCCTACGCGGCCGAGCAAGGGTTTTCAGTACTGGAGCACATTTTGGGCGCGCAGGGATCGAAGTTTATTTGGCTGAATTGGGGTTGGGTCCAGAGACAATGGATTTCCATTGGACTCTCTAGACGGCTCCTCGTTTTCCCTCGTTCAATTGCAGCCCATCTAAAGGATTGTGACCTCACAAGAAAAAAGGCCCGCAGCAAAGCGGGCCTTTGTTTTCGCATCAATGCACCACGGCATCATCCGGGCGAGGGCGTTCTGACGTACCCAGACGGTCACCGATTATCAGACCATCGGTCCCGGCGGTGACGGGGACGGTTTCGCCATCCTTGATCTCACCGGCCAGCAGCGCCTCAGCCAGCGGGTTCTGCAAAGCACGCTGGATCACACGCTTCAGCGGACGGGCCCCAAAAACAGGGTCATAGCCTTCGTTGGCCAGCCATTCCTTGGCACCTTCGTCCAAGGCCAGCTCGATCTTGCGGGCGGTCAGACGTTTTTGCAGACGTGCCATCTGGATATCGACAATACCATCCATATCGGCCCGCTTGAGCCGATCAAAGATGATGGTCTCGTCCAGACGGTTCAGGAACTCCGGCCGGAAATGGGCCCGGACCGCGTCCATTACATCGCGACGCGCCTGCGCACTGTCCGCACCTTCTGGCAATTGGCTGAGCGCCTGAGACCCAAGGTTCGACGTTAGGATGATCAGCGTCTGCTTGAAGTCCACGGTGCGGCCCTGACCATCGGTCAGCACGCCGTCATCCAGAACCTGAAGCAGCACGTTGAACACATCCGGATGCGCCTTTTCGACCTCGTCAAACAGTACGACCTGATAGGGCCTGCGCCGTACGGCTTCGGTCAGCACGCCGCCCTCGTCATAACCGACATAGCCCGGAGGGGCACCGATCAGACGCGCGACCGCGTGTTTCTCCATGAACTCGGACATGTCGATGCGCACCATCGCGTTGTCGTCATCGAACAGGAAGCTCGCCACGGCCTTGGTCAGTTCCGTCTTGCCCACACCGGTCGGACCGAGGAACAGGAACGAGCCTAGCGGGCGGTTCTCGTCATTCAGACCCGCGCGCGCACGGCGCACGGCGTTGGCGACAGCAGTCACCGCCGCGTCCTGACCAATCACGCGGGAATGCAGATCGTCTTCCATCCGCAACAGCTTCTCGCGCTCGCCTTCCAGCATTTTCGAGGTCGGGATACCCGTCCAACGTTCGACCACCGACGCGATCTGTTCAGGGCGCACCGTTTCCTCGGCCATCATGGCGTTGCTTTCGGCATTTTCGGCCTCGGTCAGCTTTTTCTCAAGCTCCGGGATGACGCCATAGGACAGCTCACCCGCTTTCGCCAGATTGCCTTCCCGCTTGGCGATCTCCAGATCAGCGCGCGCCTTGTCGAGCTGTTCTTTCAGATCACGCGCACCGGCAAGCTTGTCGCGTTCGGCCTGCCACTGGGCAGTCATTTCCGCGGATTTCTCCTGCAGATCGGCCAGATCCTTTTGCAGGGTCTCCAGGCGATCCTTCGAGGCCGCGTCGTCTTCGAGCTTCAGCGCCTCTTCCTCGATCTGCATTTGCAGGATCTGGCGATCCAGCTGATCGAGTTCTTCCGGCTTTGAGTCCACCTCCATCCGCAGACGCGACGCCGCCTCATCGACCAGGTCGATGGCTTTGTCGGGCAGGAAACGGTCGGTGATATAGCGGTGCGACAGGGTCGCCGCCGACACCAGCGCCGAATCCGAAATACGCACGCCATGGTGCAGCTCATACTTCTCCTTTATGCCGCGCAGGATGCTGATCGTGTCCTCGACCGTCGGCTCCTGCACCATCACGGGCTGGAACCGGCGCGCAAGGGCCGCGTCTTTTTCCACGTACTTGCGATACTCATCCAGCGTGGTCGCACCGATACAATGCAGCTCACCCCGAGCAAGCGCAGGCTTGATCAGATTGGCGGCATCCATCGCGCCGTCAGATTTGCCGGCACCGACCAGCGTGTGCATCTCGTCGATGAAAAGGATGATCTCACCAGCGGCCTCGGTCACTTCGGTCAGCACCGCCTTGAGGCGCTCTTCGAACTCACCGCGATACTTCGCACCAGCAATCAGCGCGCCCATGTCAAGCGCCAGCAGCTTCTTATCTTTCAGCGATTCCGGCACGTCACCGTTGATAATGCGCAGGGCCATGCCCTCGGCAATCGCGGTTTTACCAACGCCGGGTTCCCCGATCAGAACAGGGTTGTTCTTAGTACGGCGCGACAGAACCTGCATCGAGCGGCGAATTTCCTCATCCCGCCCGATGATCGGATCGATCTTACCCTCGGCCGCGGCCTCGGTCAGATCGCGCGCGTATTTCTTCAGTGCGTCATAGCCCTCTTCCGCCGAAGCGGTGTCCGCAGTGCGGCCCTTACGGATATCATTGATAGCTTCGTTCAGTTTCTGAGCAGAAACGGCCCCGGCCTCCAAAGCGTCCTTGGCTTTGGATTTGACCATGCAGAGCGCCATCAGCACCCGTTCCACGGGCACAAAGCTATCGCCCGCTTTGGTGGCAATCTTCTCGGCCTCGTCCAAAACCTTGGCGGTCTGGCCATCCATGTAAATCTGGCTAGCATCACCGCTGACCTTCGGGATTTTCCCCATCGCAGCATCCAACGCCTCAACCACGCGGTTCGGCGCTCCGCCCGCGCGGGTGATCAGGTTGCTCGCCAGCCCCTGATCATCGTCCATCAACGCCTTAAGTATGTGTGTAGGCTCCAGCCTCTGGTGCCCCTCGCGCAGCGCAATCGTCTGCGCTGCCTGCACGAAACCCCGTGCCCGCTCGGTGAACTTGTTCAAGTCCATAGCATTCTCCTTTTCTCAAGCGCCCCGTTTTGATGCGCCCGCTTGGCGGCACGCGTCGATTGAGGCCTCACATTCAATTTGGGTAATGTCGGCGTGTATTCAAGATTGTCTTGGCAGAATAACATGATGCATGCTGGGAAGCTGAATGATCTCGGTCAATTGCGAAAAAACCGTATTAGGAGCGCGCTTCCATGATCTCAGCCACTGCGCTACGCAGCTGCATTGCAGAACAATGGTCGCCCACCATTGGCGACCCAAGCGTGATCGGTTGGCTCACGGTTACTGCATACGGTTTCGCCGCACTGCTATGCCTGCGCGCAAGGCGCAATTCCCACGTCCGGTGGTTCTGGCTGATCCTCGCGCTGCTGTTGTTTGCTTTGATGATCAACAAACAACTGGATCTGCAATCCGCGCTTACGGCCAGCGCCCGCTGTCTGTCGCAGATGCAAGGCTGGTACGAGGATCGCAAGTCTGTCCAGATCGGCTTTATCATTGTTGTCGTGTTCAGCGGCTTCTGGATCTCGCTTGTCAGCCTCTGGTTCCTTCGTAAACACTTGCGAGAGGTCGGCATCGCCCTGATCGGCTTTGTCACTCTGATCTGCTTTGTGATGATCCGCGCCGCCGGGTTTCACAACTTCGATGCGTTTTTGGGTGCCGAGATCATGTCGATCCGAATGAACTGGCTTCTGGAACTGTCCGGAATCGCCCTGATTGCGGCGAATGCAGCATGGGTGGGCAGACGCCGTCAGCCGCGCGAAATGGAGTATACCGAATAGCCGCCGGTTTGCGCCACCGGCTCTAACGTATATGTCTCGACCAAGGATTGTTCGGCGCTGCTGCCGGTCGGGCACGAGACAAGATCGGCGGTGTGATCCAGAAATTCGACGGTAAAGGCGCTCTCACCTGTAAGCTGGCACCAATCATCCTCAGATCGGTAGCCCAGGACCAGAGGCAGGTTTTCATTGGTCGGCGCTGGCGCCGCGCCTGTGTCAGATGTGCCTGAGGCGGGTTCGTCGCAGGCGCCCATCATCAGCGCCACTCCCAGCAAGGCAAGCTTTCTCATGTTCTGTCCCTTCATGTGACCTATTGATCGATTTGAGCCACTGTAACACAGATCATCCTCTTTCGATTGGACGGACCTGCATGGACAGTTGCGCCCGAACCCGCTAGGAGGCAGACGTTTGCCAGCAAGGAGACCCAACATGTCCGATGACCGCCTGATCGTAGCCCTTGACGTCCCGAACGCTCTGCAAGGTTTGGCGATGGCCGAACGGTTGGGTGATGCGGTCTCGTTCTACAAGATCGGGCTGGGAATGCTGACGGGCGGCGGTCTAGCTTTGGCCAATGAGCTGAAACAGGACCATGGCAAGCGCATCTTTCTGGACATGAAGCTCTTCGACATCGGCAATACGGTAGAAAACGCTGTCCGTGGTCTGGCGCAGTTCGATCTGGATTTCCTGACCGTTCATGGCGACCCGCATGTGGTACGCGCGGCGAAAGAAGGTGCATCCGGCAAAGACCTGAAGATCCTTGCAGTAACTATCCTCACCTCGCTCAACCGCGATGATTTGGATGCCAGCCTGTTGAAGGCAGGCGATGTGCAGGATCTGGTGGTGGAACGTGCGGCCAAAGCGCTGGATGCCGGGGCCGATGGCGTGATCGCCAGCCCGCAAGAGGCCGCGCTGATCCGCGCCCTGCCCCCGGCCGAGGGCCGCTTGATCGTGACACCGGGCGTGCGCCCTGCCGGGGCTGCTTTGGGGGACCAGAAACGCGTCGCAACGCCTGCCAGTGCGATCGGAGATGGGGCGGATCATATTGTTGTCGGGCGTCCTATCTATCAGGCGGAGGACCCGAAAGCCGCAGCCGAGGCCGTTCTGGCCGAGTTAAAATCATTGACACGCCACTGATCGCGGACGGGGATTCAGCGTCTCAGACGTCCGAAACAGCAGTGATTTCTTTACCTTAGGTCAACAGCGGGAATTTTCCCCTGATTTCCCCCTGTGCCCGAAAACACACAAACCCGGCACAAGTTTTAGGGAATAACGCGGCCACCTATCTAAATATAGCGTTTTGAGCGATTCTGGGGCGGAGTTACTCCCCAACGAACTACCTCTTCCTGTGGTTCGTTACCTTCCCCCCGCCCCAAGCGGGGGGTTTTCTTGACAGTCCAACTCTCTGCTCAAACCGCCAGATTCCTGAAGACTGTCGAAGCCTCTGTTGCGTTCTCACGAAAGCCGATAGACACTATAGCTTCGAACCCCCGGAGCCACCCTTTTCGGGTCGGGAAAAGTAGCCATGCCCACGATCTGCCGCGAATGCCTGACCAGTTTCCCGGACGCGCCGCGCTGCCCGTCCTGTGGTAGCCCGCGACTGAAATCGCACCCCGAGCTGTTTGACCTGTCGATTGCGCATATGGATTGTGATGCGTTCTATGCCTCGGTTGAAAAGCGCGACAATCCTGAATTGGCAGACAAGGCAGTGATTGTGGGCGGTGGGAGACGCGGGGTCGTCTCAACCGCTTGTTACGTGGCGCGTATCCGAGGGGTGCGCTCGGCCATGCCGATGTTCAAAGCGCTGCAACTGTGTCCGGACGCCGTGGTGATCAAACCGCGCATGTCAGTCTACGCCGAGGTATCCCGTCAGATCCGTGCGATGATGGATGAACTGACACCCAAGGTCGAACCCTTGTCGCTGGACGAGGCTTTCCTTGATCTTTCCGGCACCGAACGTCTGCATGGCGCGCCGCCAGCGGTGATGCTGGCGCGTCTGGTCAAGCGCATGAAGGATGAGCTGGGGCTGACCGGCTCCATCGGGTTAAGCCACAACAAGTTTCTGGCCAAGGTCGCCTCGGACCTCGACAAGCCACGGGGGTTTTCCGTGATCGGGAAAGCAGAGACGGCTGACTTCCTGCACGACAAACCCGTCAGGCTGATCTGGGGCATCGGCCCGGCAGCGCAGGAATCGCTGGAGCGCGCAGGGATCCGAACCTTCTCAGACTTGCTGCGCTGGGATCAGGAGGCGCTGACGGCCCGGTTCGGGTCGATGGGGTATCGTCTGTGGCATCTGGCACGCGGCCAGGACAAGCGCCGGGTCTCGACCCATGAACCGATGAAGTCGATCAGCAACGAAACCACGTTTTTCGAAGACACCTCAAACCTAGAGATTCTGGATGGGCATCTGTGGCGCATGGCACTGAAGGTCTCGGACCGGGCCAAGGCCAAGGATCTGGCAGGCCGGGTGGTGACGCTGAAGCTGAAAAAGGCCAATCACAAGATCATCACGCGCCGCGTGTCGCTGCGCGATGCGACTCAGATCGCGGACCGCATCTACAGAACAGCGCGCGGGCTATTCGATCAGGTGGGAGATCAGGGTCCCTATCGCCTGTTGGGATGCGGGTTGTCCGATCTGTGCCCGGCGGATCAGGCTGATATCTCGGGCGACTTGCTGGACCCTAGCGCGACACGCAGGTCTCAGGCCGAGCGCGCCACGGACGAGATTCGCAAACGGTTCGGAAGTGATGCAATCGTGAAAGGCCGCGCGCTACGGTAACGCCTATTCCGCCGCAAGCCGCTGCGGTTCGGAACCGATCTCGGAAATCTCGGCGATCACTTGCCGCAGTATCTTGGAGAACGCCATGAAATTGGCATTGGGCGAGATCGTATCTTCGTTCATGTAGATCGAGCGGTCGATCTCAACCTGAATCGCATGCTGCTGCCGACCGGGGCGGCCGTAGGTTTGGGTCACGTAAGCCCCGGCAAAGGGTGCGTTCCGCGCAACGACCAATCCGGCCGAGGTAAAGGCAGCCTCAATTCGGTCCACGATCTCGGTTGATGCCGATGCACCGAAACGATCGCCCAGAACAATCTCGGGGCGTGTGTTGCGCGCGGTGCTGGCCATGGCCACCGCCTCATGCGGCATCGAATGGCAGTCAACCAGAATCGCCTGCCCGAATTTCGCATGTGACTCCGCCAGCAAAGCCTTGAGGCGGCTGTGATAGGGGCGCCAATAGGTGTCGATGCGCAGGCGCGCCTCATCCATGGTCAGTTTGCCGCGATAAATCGCCCGCCCATTTGCCACCACGCGGGGAATCACCCCCAGCCCCGAGGCCACACGCGGATTGTGCCCTTGCCTCTTTGCACCCTGAATTAAGGCCGGGTCCAGCTCATCCGCGCTGCGGTTAAGGTCCAGATAAGCCCGTGGCATCGCCGCCTTGATCAACGGCGCCCCGAAATCCGAGGCCGAGGCAAAGAGCTGATCCACAAAGGCATCTTCCGAGGATCGAATCACATCAGACCCCAAAACCGAGCGCTTCAGAAACGCCTCTGGATAGTCACGGCCACTATGCGGCGATGAAAAAACAACGCATGAACTGCGGTTTCCGGGCATATCCAGAAAATAGGAAGGGTTCTTCATGGTCTCTCCGTGTTCGGGATTAACATAGACTGGAAAATAGTTCTTCCAAACCCCTTGAACCCCTTTGCGACTCCTTTTATAGACCCCGCTACCGGCGCGGGTATCCGCGCCCCATTTCGTTATGGGGCAGGACACGCAAAGGGACGTGGGCGGTTAGCTCAGCGGTAGAGCACTTCGTTGACATCGAAGGGGTCACAAGTTCGATCCTTGTACCGCCCACCATCTATTCACTGCTTCGGCTTGCCGGGGCACCCGACAAACCCAGGCGCTGGCCACGTCTTTGATGAAGGCGCCGCAGATTGGAGACAGACCCATGAAGGTCAAGAACTCGCTCCGCTCGCTCAAGAACCGGCACCGTGATTGCCGTATTGTGCGTCGCAAAGGCCGCGTCTACGTGATCAACAAGACGCAGCGCAAGTTCAAAGCTCGCCAGGGCTAAGAACTGCACATATCTCTTCGAAAGAACCGCGCCTTTGGGTGCGGTTTTTTTGTGCTTGCTGGCTTGGTTCAGCGTCGCCGTCCAAAGCGCCCGAGATTTCGCACAATTTTTGTCGGGTTTTGCTTGCAAACCAAACCCAATGCGTTAATTGAGTGTTTAACTCGGGTTTACCCCGATGGAATACTCAATGTTGGGAGCAATCATGTTTAAATCCACGACCTGTATCGCGGCTGGCCTTGCAGCCATGGTCGCCACGTCCGCAGCAGCAGAAGGCGAGCTGAATATCTATTCGTCGCGCCACTATGACACCGACGAACGCCTCTATTCGGATTTCGAGGATGCAACCGGCATCACCATCAACCGAATCGAAGGCAAGGCAGATGAGCTAATCGCGCGCATGGAAGCCGAGGGCGTGAACTCCCCCGCTGATATTCTGCTGACCGTCGACACCTCGCGACTTGAGCGCGCGAAGAACGCGGGCGTGCTGCAGACAATCGACAGCGCCGTGTTGGAAGAGCGTATTCCGTCGAACCTTCAGGACAGCGACAACCAGTGGTTCGGTTTCTCGCAGCGGGCGCGCATCATTTTCTACAACAAGAACGCAGTCTCCGAGCCGCCGCAGACCTATGCTGATCTGGCAGACCCCAAATACAAAGGTCAGTTGTGCATCCGCTCCAGCACCAATGTCTACAACCAGACCCTGCTTGCCTCGATCATCGAAAACGCCGGATCCGAAGCCGCCAAAACCTGGGCCGAAGGCGTCGTGGCCAACATGGCGCGTGACCCGCAAGGCGGTGACACCGACCAACTGCGCGGTGTCGTCTCGGGTGAGTGTGATCTTGCCGTGTCCAACACCTACTACTTTTCCCGCGCGATTCGGAAAGACGTCGATGGCGTCTCGGCCGAGCGTGACGTGATCGGCTGGGTTTTCCCGGATCAGGACGGCAATGGCGCGCATGTGAACCTGTCGGGTGGGGGTGTTGCCGCAAACGCGCCGCATAAGGATAACGCCATCAAGTTCCTGGAGTATCTGGCAAGCGATCAGGCGCAGCAGTATTTCTCGGCCGGCAACGATGAATATCCAACCGTTGAGGGCGTCGCCGTTTCCGAGTCCGTGGCCGAGCTGGGCGATTTCAAAGCAGACGATGTTGATCTGTCTGCCGTCGCCAAGAACCTGCCCGAAGCGCAGAAAACCTTTAACGAGGTTGGCTGGAAGTAAGACACCTCCATACTTAGGAAGTATAAAGGGCGCGGTAAATTCTGCGCCCTTTTTCTTTTGCAATACTATATTTTGAATCTATTATTCCCACATACGGAAACCATTCTCATAATTGATCAATGCCGGATTCCCTCACGAACCGCCTTGCCATCCGCCTGAAGGAGCTGCGTCAAAGTCGCGGTTGGTCATTGGATCAACTGGCGGACAACAGCGGTGTCAGCCGGGCAACCCTATCGCGTATGGAAAAGGCTGGGGTCAGCCCGACGGCAGAGACCCTAGGCCGTCTTTGCGCCGCGTATGGTCTGCCCATGTCGCGCCTGTTGATGATGGTCGAGGACAGTTTCGACCCCAAGGTCCCGTTTGAACGGCAACCCGAATGGAGCGATCCGGAAACAGGCTTCACGCGCCGATCCGTCTCGCCCCCTTCCACCGGGTTGAGCGGTGAGGTGCTGGAATGCCACCTGCCGCCGGATACGGTGGTTCGGTACGAAACGCCTCCGAAACCGGGGCAGGAACACCACCTGATCGTTCTGGATGGAAGCCTGACGCTCACCGTGGACGGCACGGCACACGCGCTCGGTGGAGGAGACTGCCTGCGATACCACCTATCCGGCCCGACACAATTTGAAACCGGCGCCACCCGAGGCGCGCGCTACATGCTGGTGCTGATATGATCACAAGACTGACCGATTCCACCTTCGACGCGGCACTGAATGACCTGACCGACATCCTGCATGGTTGCGTGCATGCGGGCGCGAGTATCGGGTTCATCTTGCCGTTCCACCACGCAGATGCCCAGCGCTATTGGGAGACTCGCGTTCGCCCTGAATTGCAAGCAGGGGCGTTGGACCTGTTTGTTGCAGAAAGCGGAGGACGTATCCTTGGGACGGTGCAATTGGTTCCGGCCTCCATGCCCAATCAACCGCACCGCGCCGATGTCGCCAAGCTTTTGGTCCATCCCGACGCCCGACGCCAGGGTCTGGGGCGCAGTTTGATGAACGCACTCTTTGCCCGCTCATCTGAGCTGGGCAGAACAATATTGGTGCTCGACACACGCAGCACCGACCCATCGCGGATTCTCTACCAAGGCCTTGGCTTTCAAACCGCAGGAGAGATTCCGAACTACTGCCGCAATCCATTCGAACCCGCGCTGGAGCCGACAACCTTCATGTTCAAAGACCTCAACCAAGCGCCGAAGCCACAGACCGGAGTCGCATTTTAAGGTGATCTGTCCGGGTCGTCAGGTTTTCGGACGGAAAGCAGGCGACCCTCGCGACGGATCAAACGGGACTATTTGAAAAGAGGCCATGGGTGCCTCGTATCAAGAAATGAGCGAACCGTGCTTGTGTGACGCAATCACCCCGCAGTTCACTTTTCGATCTTGGTGATCTTAGTGCCCTGAAGACCAGCGCCTGCCATAAGCCCTTCTTGCCCAAAGATGATCGGCACGATGTCGCCCTGCAGATCGTTAGTTCCCATCGATGCCGACCAGCCTTCATCACCGCCAACGAGCGTGGGACCACTGCCGACCTCCCACCCATCATTGTTCTGCATATAGGCAAGGGCGTCGGAGTTGAGGAAAAACAGCGCGTAGGAGAAATGCTGAATACCAGCCTGAAAACCATAGGACGCACCGGCAATATTGTAGTACCCGGTCGTGACGCCGTTTTCACGCATCGCACCTTCTCCAAACTGACCTCCAACCATCAGGCCGCCTTTGGTGATCCTGGGGAAAACCAAAACAGCGACTGCCGTGTTGGACAGATCCGCCGCCTCAGGGGAACTCGCGAGAAGTTGCGCCAGTGCTGCATCTACACTGGCGTCGATCTCGGACGCAGTCGCCCCGTCCGTCGCATGCAGTACGGTCTCGCCTGCCGATTCAGCGACATCCCCAACCTTTTTGGCCGCATCAGAAACCCCTTCTGTCACTTTGTCCAAAAAGTTCTGTGCGTTGGCAGCTGAGCTGTTTGAAAGGTGGAAAAAAACCACCATCGCGATGAAAGCCAAAGGCATAGAGCGCAGCATTTCTTCCTCCTCTCGGTTTTGTTTTTTGCAGAAACGTACCTGAGACCCTTCGCAGTGAAAACCCGTTGGCTAGCATGTGGTACGAACGCTTGCTTCGCATGGCTTTAGTGTCCGAAATCGCCAGCCTTCGACCGTTTGTTTTTACAAGTGAATTTTCCCGGCCAGCCTAGTTCAGATACCGGTTGCGGAGGGTTTCAAAATCCGCGTCCGTCAGCCCCAGCCCCTGGCGAAGGTAGTCGTCCACCGAGCCATAGCTTGCCTCAACGCTCTTGTAGAACTCATCAAGATAGGCCTCTCGCACCCCCAACGACGGCCAGACTGCTTCCGGCGTCATATTTGTCCCTTCGGCCGCATTGACCTCGGCCGCAATCTGTTGAGCCTTGTTGTCCGCGTCCTTGAGCGCATTGCTCATCATGAAATCCGATTGGATCTCGTCTTTGGAAACACCAAGCGCTGTCAGGACGAGCGCGGTCGCGACACCGGTACGATCCTTGCCGCCCGAACAATGATACAGAACCGCCTCACCTTCGGGCTGGTTCAACAAGACGTCGAACAGATCGCGATACTCTTCAATGTAGTCAGTTGCGATATAGCCAAAGGCCCCTAAGAACAAACCATCTGTTTCTGCTTCGGTTGCCGTGCCCGCCTTGATGCTGGCACGCATATCGTCAATCATCCGGCTTTCATTCTCCATCACCGGGAAATGATGGCGCGCAGGCCCCTCTCCTTCGGGCCATTGCGCGGGATGCGCCGTTGCCTCGGACGTTGTTCGCAAATCAACGATTGCGCTGACATCCATATCGTCCAGGCGCTGCATGCTGGTTGCGCTGATCTGGTCGATCTCACCGGATCTGATGAGCTGCCCTGCCCGTACGGTGCGACCGTCCTGTGTTTCCAGGCCACCCAGGTCGCGTGTATTTAAGACACTCTCTAGCGGGATGGCACGATCCTCGGTCGCGAGAACTGGATGAAAGGTACCGGCGACAAACAGCAGGGTCGCAGCACCGATAGATCTGAATAGTCTCATGTCTCTCTCCATTGCTGTATCGAGCAGGACTGTGATCGACGTGCCCCGAAGGGCGCGCCGTTGAAGGCTATTCTTGCCAGCTCATGAACACCTCGCGGGCCTCTTGGCTTTCGGGGCGCAGGTTTTCGATGCCGCCATAGGGGATATCCTTGCCGATCTCGGAGTTTGGATACTTGGCGATCATTTTCTGATGGCGCTTGATCATATCCTGGAACGAGGCACCGGCCCAAAGAGAGTATCCAACCAGCGGGTGTTCTTCGCGGGGGTCGCGATAGACGTTATAGGTCGGCGCTGCAGCTCCGGGGGCACCCGGCGCAGGTAGATGCATCTTGAATTCCTGCTTGACAACCGAACGCAGAACCGGCCCCTCGTAGACGTACACGTAGTCGCGGCGGCCATTGCCCTCACCCTCAAGAAGCAGGGCGGTCTGGTCGATACCGTCAATAACTCGGTCGCGCGGGATGAAATCCGTTGCACCTGCGATGCGGGCCATCGTCGTGTAGATATCCGAGACGTGAAAGATATCACCGGCAGCACTATCGGCTTCGATCACTCCGGGCCAGCGAATGAAGGCATCTGTGCGGACGCCGCCCTCAAGATGCTGGGTCTTGCCGCCGCGATAGATCAACTGGTTCAGGCCCGACGTCCCCTCGTAATGATACATCAACCCGTTATCCGCCATGATCATGACGATGGTGTTGTCGGCCTCGCCGGTCTCATCCAGTTTGGCCAGCACCTCTCCGATCCAGCCGTCGAGCAGTTGCAGCTTGTCGGCATGGAAGCCGCCGTTCCGCGACAGCGCCTGATCCGGGTAGGCGAAGTTCAGCGGGTAAAGCGGCCAGTATTGCAGAAAAAACGGCTCATCCTGCGCGGCGACTTGTTCAATCTGCTCCAATGCCTGCGCCTGATAGCGTTCGTTCATCTGTTCGTACTTGGCCTGCGTCCATTCTTCGCCCGCTTCCATGTCAACTTCGCGCGCGGTGCCGCCTGCCTGTGCCTCGACACCGGTGACCAGACCATAGGGCTTGAACCGTTCATCCAGCAGAAACTGGTTGTTCTGCCCCGAGGAGTGATATCCCAGCATGTTGTTGGCCTCCATGGCCTCGCGGGTCATCAGGCTGAGTTGAACCTGCTGGTGCAGCGGAAACACCGCGTAATCAAAGCCCTGATTGTGCGGATAGGCTTCTTCGATATCACCCTGATGCCACTTCCCCACATGCGAGGTGTTGTACCCGGCCTGTTTAAGAATCTCCGGCAGGGTAACCTCGCTCGCGGGCAGTCCCTCGCCGACAAGTGCGACCTTAACTTCCTCTACACCGGCCCGGATCGGGTGCCGACCGGTTAGCATGGCCGTGCGTGTTGGCGTGCAGGAGGGCTCCGTATACATGCGCATCAGCGACATGCCTTCACTGGCGAAGTCGTTGATATTGGGGGTCTCGATCCCCATCACATAGTTCATCTTGCGCTCGCCCATCTGGCCGAAGCTGATGTCGTCGATAAGAATATACAGAAAGTTCGGAGGCTTGCCGTCATTGGCCTCGCGGATCTCGGCCAACTTGGCCTCAATCTCAGCATCCTGCGCGTCCCATTGATCCCCGAACTGGGCCCGCAGGAATTCGAACTCACCATCATGAACGATCGCCTCTTGCTGCGCGATTGCTGGCACGACGCCTAGCATGGCAAACAAACAGGCTGCGACACTGGTCTTACCTAAGGCTCTAGTCACTCTCGGACCTCCTTTTGACACTCGTAGATTCCAACGCCTGAACGATCAGTTCGTGGCATTTTGCGGAAAGGGATTGATTTGACCGTTTTGCCAGCTCTGAAAGCTGGCAATGTTCCGAAGGCGTCAGGAACGTCACCACACGTTCGGATCGGGCATCCCCCTTCGGTAACCGAGGGCGGCCCATTGTCGTATCGCTTGAAGACTCCGGCTTCACTTGACATTCCACCTATCGAATTCGTTACATTACCGGTAAACTGTCAGGATCTGGGGGTGGACCACATCAAGAATTCGCCAAATATGCCAAACGCGGCGCCGTTCGGCTGGGGCGGAGCGTCACCGGCGATGGCCCTATCTCTTGATCATCCAAACAGAATCGGAGAGCTCACGCCTTGGGAGATCGACTTTCGGCAGCTCGATCCCGGGCGGTTGTCCACGGCGATAACCGTGCGTTCAGGACAGGCTGTTTCTGCCCTCAATATCGCGATGAACCAGCGCGTCCACCAGCGTGGTGTTTCGCCTGACGGATGGAAGACGTTTGGCATCCCCACGCGCGGTGCCATCGAAAAGTGGCAGGCCAAAGACGTTACGGACAGCGCCTTTCTGGTCTTCGGCGATCGGGATGGTTTTGATGGCATCACGACCGCAGGATTTTCAGGAAGCGTTGTTTCGTTTGAAACCGAAAAGCTAGAAAAGCTGGCCGAAACCTGCGGGTTTTACATCGAGGGCAACGAACCGGAAGCCCGCAAATTGGGCACCAATGCGGGGTTGGCCAGCATGGCGCGACTGCAGGGGGCTGTCGTCCGGTTGCTGAACGACGCAACTGCCATCTGGTATCAGGACACTGAAGAGGCGCTGATGCTTGAGGCCCTCAAGATCTTGACCGATACGAGCGCGTATTTTGATAAAAGCCAAGCCGAAACCAGGCGGCGCGCCCTGAGCCGCGCAATTGATCTGATGCTGGCCAATCTGGAGGACCCGATCTCAATCGAGGAGATCTGCAAGGAGTGCGCGGCCTCATGGCGCACATTGGACCGCGCCTTCAAGGAAGAGTTCGGTCTTGGTCCAAAGGCGTATTACATGCGGCTCCGACTGAACCGGGTTCGCGAGGACTTGCTGAACAGATCCTTCGATGGCTCAATAGCGGATGCTGCCAACCGCCACGGGTTTTGGCATATGGGCCAGTTTGCGAAAGACTACCGACTGTTTTTCGGCGAGCTGCCTTCGGAAACAAAATAAGGTGCCCGCTGGAGGGTGGGATCAATTACATTGATCATACCTGTAGTCTCCGTACTCCAGCCAGTTTGCCGAGCCCTCGCTAAAAATCAGAAACTCGGATCTGTCTTCCCCAAGCAGGGCAACGACAAATCCGGCGGGCGGCTCATAGTTTCCGAAGTAACTGTAGGCCGTCATGGCTCTGATCGACACGCCGTTGACCGTTACTCGCGCGTCCCATTCTCCCTCCGGGTTGTCCAAAATTACGGGTTCGATGACTCGCTCTACCGCTCCGCCACCACAATAGACGATGCCTGCGGTAGGTTCGTAGGAGGCACCCTGGCTAGCACCTGAATCGCAGGTGGAACGAAGGGACTGAATTGCCGCGCTGGAACCTTTCAAGTCAAAGATTCCGTAGCTGACGTCTTGATCAATCATAGACAGATTAACGGATGCATTGGCCGCAAGCTGGTCCAGTACGAAACCATAATCCTGCTGGCTATTGAAACTAACCTCGACAGGATAATTGTCGACGATCTGCACGTCAGCGTTTTCAGCACCAACCTGAAATGCGCCAATTTCGGTGGTGCCGTTCTTCAAGAATCGAATGGAGAGCCCCTGCTTTTCCACGATGTCCTGGCTATCCTCATATCCAGCCGGAGCAAAGCGGATACGATTACACTGAAGTTCCAGCGTCATGTTTCCGGTCTGAATAAAAGCATTAGGGTTGGGCCCGGAACTGAACGACCACTCCGCTGATGCTGTGGTCGCCATGGCCATCAGTAGCATTCCAATGGAAATCGTTTTGAAACTCATTTTCTCTCTCCATGGTGTTGTGGTTCGTATTGTCATTCAGCCAGAGTTTCCGGCCCGTTACCCGGGCAACAAGGTTAGGAAACAGGTGCGCCGTATTCGTTTGCGCCTTCTTGGGAAGGTCGCGTCAGCCACCAGATCATCAGGATGGACAGAACCAATTGAAGAATTGAGACAACAACAATGCCGGTCACGCCCAGGACGGCCGCAGGTCCTCGCAATGCATCGGGGTTTTCGGTCCCTTGCTCCAATACCGAAAAGAACGCCACCCCACCCAACATAACAAAAAGCGTTGTAATGCTGAGCGCCATCGGCAGCAGCAAGTACCAGCCAGGTCGACCTGTATCATGTAGCCTCCGCCAACCGGCGGCCAGCATTGGTATGAGAACGGCAAGTTGGAAAACAGAGGACAGAACCCGAGCTCCCTGCCCTGTTTCGGGGTCCGTCCCGAATAAGATGGTGTCAAGCACAGCCAAAGCCGCACTCACGAGAACCACAAACAAGAAGAACCACCAGTATTCTGAGCGTATAGCCCGACCGGAGAACTGGAAGTATTTCGAGAAACACGTTTTAACGGCTTCACCAAATCCCATTTTTCAATCCTTTCTTCGTTTCTGTGCGGCCTCAGAACGCCTCGCGGACCCAAAAGTACGCCTTCGCCCTTCTGGGTTTTCCCGCCTTCTATTTTTGTTTGAACGCCAAAAACCTATCTTTCAAAAGGGTAGCGAAATTTACGCGCGGAAAAAATGTTGATTTATGAAAAATAAGATTCAAACATGCGAATTCGACTAGGCTTTATTTGACCCCCGTTGTTACCGGCCCCGGCAATCAACTCAATATCGTTCTCCCGACCAATCCGTTGGCGACAAATCTATGGGAAAGGTGGGCGCCGGATCGAGCTGTGCTCAATTGGCTGAATAGAAGCGGGCGCTTCAAAAAGGAGCATCCAATTTCACTAGATTCGATGGACTCTGATGGAGAAGAAAATGACCAAAAAGACAGTGATGATTGCAGGCACAACTTTGTTCGCATTGCTTGCGGCATGTGACGAAACGAGTACGTCGAGCGCGTCCGCCGAACCCACACCCGCTCAGCAGGCATGTTTGCGAGATGTGGCCAAAACAACGAACAATTCGCAAGTCGTTGTGCTCTCGTCCGCGTTTAGCGAAGCTGGAACACAAGTCACTGTCGGTGTTGGTGAGGATCGCGCTCCTTGGAATTGTATTGCTTACACCGATGGCGCGACGGCTGGTATCGAGTTCCTGGGCGACGAAGGCGCATTGTAGTCTGCTCGCTGTGTATCTCGAAAGCACCAGTCGTGATCAAATTTGAATACCGGTAAGCTCAGACATTCTAACCTCGTAATAGGATTGGGCTTTAACTTGCTCAATCATGCTAAGGTTGTGGAAAATGCCCGTATCAAACTCGGTTGTATTTGCGATCATCTGCACTTTTGTGGCTATTGTATCCGTCCCAAAATACAGCATGGCCCAAACTTGGGACATAGCATCCCAGCACTCTGTCAGCGGCGTAACTGTGTATGATACGGATGAGCTGCTAACGTTTGCCGGTCAGTTGGCCTTTGACCGGTCGGGGCGCATCACAGCGGCGGAGGTCGCATCAACGATCACGCAGATCTACCGAGAAGACGGTTACTTCTTGGCTGAGGCCTGGCCCGGTCCCGATGGGCAGAGCATAATTGTTGATGAAGGGCGTATTCAAACCATCGAAATTGAAGGTGTAGATACACGCACGTTCCAAACCTTGGAAAAGACTTTTCGCCCCCTCACCTTCGCATATCCAATGACTCTCAAACGATTTGAGCGTGCGGTTATGCTCGCCGAGGACATACCCGACTTGGACGTGTCGACCGAACTTGATTACCCGGATCAAGCTGGTGCTCGGCTGAGGGTATTGGGAGAGCCCCTGCGCAAACAAGCCGGCAGTGCGACACTCGACAACCCTCCGCGTGAGCTTGGAGAAGCGCTCAGCTTCTATATCGTACAAGAATTTTATTCGACGCTGACCGTCGGGGATTTGCTTCGATTTGAGGGTTCAGGCAACTACAATTGGGACAAAGACGACGAACACTCTTTGTGGGGCGCTGTTACCTATCGCACGCCGCTGAACAGCAATGGGCTGTACGGTGAGATTTTCTACGGAAACATAAACGCAAAACGTGACCTCTCGGGTGATTTTGCAAGAACAGATGTTGATGGCGAGAACTTCACCGTCGCGTTGGGATATCCCGTGATCCGCGATGTGGCCCGCTATGGGTACCTTCTGCTGGATTATCGCATTTCCGAAGCGGACTCAGTCAGTGGTGGCGTTCCACTATCCAGTGACGCAAGTGTCGTTGGCCTGACATATCTCTACGGCCAAAACTATCCAAAAGGACAAGCTCTGGAAGCGGGGATAACCTTATCTTTTGGTGACAATGACAACGACACGACAGACGCGAATTTTGACGACGGAGACTCTTCGTTCTGGCATCTGCGGGGCGGCATTGGATACGAAAGCCCGCTAACGAGCTTGTCGCCCAATACTGCTTGGCGCACTGAGATTTGGGGGCAGTACACCACCGACCGGCTGCCCTCGGTCGAGGAGTACTTCCTTGGTGATCGTTATGCTTTGCGTGGATATCGGTTTGACGAAGTGGATGGTGATTCCGGGATTTCCGCGATTTTCGAAGTGTCTCACTCCTACTTTCCAAGTTCCCAAAGCATTCATCGCTTAACGCCCTTTGTCTTTTTCGACGTAGGCTACATCTCGAACAATGACCCTGCGAGTTTTGAAGTCGACAATGCTACACTGGCCTCGACAGGTCTGGGTTTGGACATTGAGTTTAAGCAAAACCTATTTCTGTCCGGATATGTCGGTGTCCCTTTGAGAGACGGTCCCTTGACCGACTCTGGTGATCCTGGCGCGTATCTTGCTCTGACAACAAGTTGGTGAGGATGTTATGAAACGGAACCGCATTGCTTTAATTGCCGCAGCTTGTTTGTTTGCAGAACTGGCCGCGACGCAGGTCGCCGCGCAGGGAAATCATTACGGTTGGTGCCGTGGCGTAGGGAATCCGCACCGGTCGAGCCAAGGATGTGGGCAGGCCGGTGGGCAAGGGGTAGGCAATCAAATTACCGGCCCAACGCAACCGGTGGCAAATCAATTGCCGCCTCAGGGAACACAGCAAACACCCACCTCCGTTGCTGTGCCGGTCCTTGCGCCGGGCGCGGTCCCGAACGCAATTCCCGGTCGGGTTCCGATCGCAACGCCAATAGCGGTTCCGGGGCAAGTTCCAACGCCGATCGTAGCGCCGACGCTCGCTCCGCCTTTGGTGCCAAATCCGACACCAAACCGGGTTCCGACAGCCGTTCCCAATCAGGTTCCGCCATTGGCTAATGTGCCGCCGCAAGTTCCGACTGCGACTCCTAATCAAGTTCCGATAGCTGTCCCTGGTCAGGTTCCGCCTCAACCCAATGTGCCGCCCCTTGTGCCAACAGCGACACCCAACCAAATACCAGTCGCCGTTCCTGGTCAGATCCCGCCTCAGCCTACCGGCCAAACTGCTGTGCCACCGCTCGTACCAACTGCGACCCCCAATCAGGTTCCCATCGCGGTTCCTGGCCAGGTTCCACAGTTGACACAAAGACCCACGGCAACTCATGTAGCCGTCCCAGGACATCAGAATCCACAAGGTGTCGTGACAATCATGCGCCCAAGGCCGAGGCCGACAACCGGTACTGTTCAGCAACCTGGCTCAACACAAGTGACCCACCATTTAACCCACCAAAGCAATTCAAAGAAACACGATCACGTCGCAGCAACACCCGGACGGCATGACCCGCACGACCTACCGAGATTCCGCAACGCGGCAGCCAAGGAAAACTGGGAATGCGTTGCCAGCGGATTTGGACAGCGTCGTTATGATGCTGGGCGAGGCGTTTTGTTGAACAGCGGGGCGTTGCGGCATCTCGGAAACGTGGACGCCATGGCACGCGATGTACCAGCGCGGCATCCAAAACACTCTGGCTGCATTATTTCGGTCAAACGAAAGCAGCGTTGACAAGGTTTGTTGGGTTTTCGTGCTCGTATGTCAGGTGACATACCTACAAGAGCTATAGAAGCGCTCGAAAAACTTCGCGTAAAATACTGATTTAATTGAATAAATCTAGAACTTCTCAAACACAACGACGATCAGAGAAACAATCTCATTCCTAACAGAACAGACTTGCAATCACCCGTCTCGGCGTAGTCACCTAGGATATGGGGATGGAGGAAACTGATGACACAATGGAAGTTGGTGGTCTGTATCTTGTGCACGCTGACCCTTGTTGCTTGCGCCCCCAAAACTCGCACATATGAAAAGACGGTATCGGCTTCGCTGCCGGCAGACTCGCGCACAGCTCTCAGTCGGGCGGCCAATCGGCTTGGCGATCCCAAAGACGGTCGGTCGGGCGTAAAGCTGATCAGTGACGGCGAAGAAGCTCTTGTCTCAAGGCTGTTGCTCGCTGCGGCGGCCGAGCAAACGATAGATGCGCAATACTACCTTCTACACGACGACCCAACGGGCCACCTATTCGCCGCCAGTCTTTTGCAGGCAGCCGATCGGGGTGTTCGTGTCCGATTGTTGCTGGATGACATGGATACGTCCAGCTATGATGCGATGACCGCCGCATTGGACAATCACGAAAACATTGAGATCCGGCTGTTCAATCCATTCTGGCGGGAACAAAGCCTTCTGATCGCAGGTTTGACTGATTTCAAACGCATCAATCGCAGAATGCACAACAAATCCATGACCGCAGACAATGTGTTCACGATTGTGGGCGGGAGAAACATCGGCGCCGAGTACTTTCTCGCGCGGGAAGAAATGAACTACGCTGATCTGGATGTGCTGGCCGCAGGCCCCGTTGTACGCGAGGTGTCACAAAGCTTTGACACGTACTGGAACAGCGAATTCGCCGTTCCGGCGCGGGCAGTCGTTGGAGAACCACAGGAATTTGACCTTGTTGATGCGCGAGTCAGGTTGAATGAACTGGTCGAGGAGGCGAAGCAGACGCAGTATGGCGCGGCCCTCAGAAAGTCGGCACAAGAGAACTTCGCAGATGGCGCCCTGTCACTGGATTGGCTGCCTGCGAAGCTCTATGCTGATCCTCCGTCGAAAGCCGCCGGTCTCGAGAACTCAGGTCCCGTTCTGGCATCTCAGTTGCTTCCATACTTTGAAAATGCCAGCAGTGAGGTGAACATCGTCTCCGCCTATTTCGTGCCGCGCAACAACGGTGTGAAATGGCTGACCGAATTGGAAAGCCGCGGCGTTGACGTAAAGGTTGTAACCAATTCACTTGCCTCTAACGACGTCGCACCCGTCTACGCGCACTATGCCAAGAAACGCCGTGCACTTCTACGCGGTGGAGTAGAGCTCTATGAGCTACGACCGGACGCCTATCAGGTCCAACGCCGCGGTATTAACTGGGCTCAATCGAGGTCAGGCCTGCATTCCAAGGCATTTGCAGTTGATGACCGATACTTGTTTGTAGGGTCTTTCAACTGGGACCCGCGATCTGTCAACATCAACACCGAGATGGGAATCCTGATTGACTCGCCAGCATTGGCGACACAGACCATGGGCACCTTGGACGACGCGTTACCCGCATACACATATAACGTAACACTCGAGAAAGCTGGTCAGCTTATTTGGACGACAAGAGGCGATGATGGCAACGTTCTTGAGTACCAATCTGAGCCGACAGGATCGGCCTGGGATCACATTGTTGCCGGATTATTAAGTATTTTACCAATTGGGTCTCAGCTGTAAGTTTTTGGCAAATACCCGACGCTACCAGAGAACTCCGGCCTGCAAAAACGGCTGGATTGGGTTCGAAACGTCCGTTGCTCTTTTACAGCCGGTCGTTTGGTTCATCCGCCCGCCAGAATATGCAAACTTCGCTTTCAGCGCATTGCAGACCTTCGCGAGAATCCAAGCAGAAAAGCCGCATGGAACCCAAGGGACCTTAGAGAGGCCCTTTGTGGGGTTGAGCGCCGCAAAGAACCATGGCCGCAATGACTACGACAAAAACTGATTAAATTCGTCGCTAAGGCAGAGAATCGCGCAGCGCAAGACTACAGGCAAACTACGCAAACTTATGGGGTGCGCGTAGTGTTATCCGCAAACCTAAGCATCAACTAAGCGCGCTCATAACGGTGCGTTCCTGCAATTGATTGCATTGATTAAACTCAAGCGTGCTTGCGAATAACTTTTAACGATTTTCCCAATTGTTTGCACACTCCTCCTATCGGCGTCCGACTACATCCTTCCGAAAGTCTCTTTGAGTTCTGTGACTTGTTCAGCATCCAGTAGGCGGGTTGGCAGACCGCGCAAAGCCACGAGCAGCTTGGCCGTTTCTTCTAGCTCTTCTGCTGCACAGACAGCAGAGAAGAGGTCCTTTCCCGACACGACCGGGCCATGATTAGCCAGCAGAACAGCACTACATTCGCCGCCCAGTTCGCGGATCAAATCACCAGATTTCGGGTCGCCCGGCTTAACGTATGGAACCAGTTTGACCGTGCCGACGCGCATCACCACGTATGGTGTCAGCGGTGGAATACAGTCGTCTGGATCGGTGTCTTCAAGGCAGGACAGAGCAGTGGCCCAGGTCGAATGTAGATGTACCACTGCACCAGCTTGTGGCCTCGTCTCATAGAAGGCTTGATGTAGAAAAACTTCCTTGGTCGGCTTGTCTCCGGAGACATGGTTCCCATCCAAATCAATCTTGGCGATGCGCTCGGGATCGATATTCCCCAAGGTGGAGTTGGTTGGCGTCATGAGAATCCCGTCATGTAAACGCACGGAGACATTGCCAGCAGTGCCAACGGAAAAGCCACGCGCAAACAGCGAGGCGCACAGTTCCGACATCTGCTGTCGTAAAGCCAATTCTTCAGATCTCATTTGCCGACCTCCATCATTCTGAGGGCTTTCGCAAAAAAGTCCGGAGCGCCAAAGTTTCCAGACTTTAGTGCCAGCGCAACGGGTTCAGGTTTTCCCACGCTCAGGACAGGCACGCCCGGGTCGATCTCTGGCCCAATTGACATGGCCGGTGACCCCAGTGCCTCAGATACGGCCTGGGCAACAGCTCCCGACGTCTCTCCTCCTGCCACCACAAGACGCCTGTACCCCGTCTCGGCAAGTTGTCGTGCTGTATCTGCAAAGAGATTGTCCAGTCTGTCCGCTACAGCTTCCTGACCGAATTGACTTTGGATAGCGCGCACATCATCCGGACTTCCCGACGAGTACGCGAGCGGAGCCTGACCCGAATACGCTTCAAAGAAGTCCAGAAGCGTCTGCGTGGTCACATCCCCGGACATGACACTTGGCACATCAATGGCGAAGGACGGATGGGATTGCGAATGAACATCAATCTGCCCACGTGTTGCACCCGAGCACGACCCGGCAAGGATCGCTGCAGGTCCAGCGATACCAGTGAACACACTGCCAGCACTTTTAGATGAAGTTCCTCTCAAGAAGTTTTTGGGTAGCCCTAGTGCAATCCCCGATCCCCCAGTAATGAGCTCCGCATCCTTTAGAGCTTCGCCCCAGGCCAACAAATCTTCATCCGAAATCGCATCACCGATCACAAATCTTTCTTTGGTACGCAGCAAAGCAGTAGCAATCGCCTCTGATCCTTGCTTCACGGCGTCGATCGACACTAACCCAACCGCTTCTTCGGTCTGATGCTGCAACCATCTCCTGATGTTGGCATCCGTCATCGGAGTAAGTGGGTGGTTTTCCATCCCGGACTCGTGCAACAGCTTGCCGAGCACAAAAAGATGACCGTGATAGACCGTGCGCCCCGTTGTCGGAAAGGCCGGACAGAAAACCACCTTTTGCGCATCCAGTTCGTTGGCCAGCGCTTCCGCGACGGGGCCGATGTTTCCCTCCATCGTCGAATCAAAGGTCGAGCAATACTTGAAGATGAACTGCTGGCATCCTTGATCTTTAAGCCAGCGCAGGGCCCGCACGCTGTCCGCAACAGCTTCTTCGACAGATGCGGTGCGGCTTTTGAGCGAGATCACCCCCGCTTCAATCTCTTCGTCGGCTGGCGTATTCGGGATACCCGGGAACTGAGCCGTTCGTAATCTACCTTCCGGCTCAACACCCTTTGCCAAGGTGTTCGCAATATCACTCGCACCGGTAAAATCGTCCGCTATGACGCCGATCTTCATAATTTGATGTCCCTGGTTGGCCCAGGATCCAGCCTATGAATATGCGGTGCCGCTCCGACTGGAAAGATCTCACGCACAAGTGGATCATGGCCGGGCACGATAAGTCGAGGGTGCGAGGCCAACCTCTCGAGCGTCTCGAAACCATCCATCATGTCTTGCAGGTCGACGACGATGGGAAAGGCTTTGCGTGCCATGAAATTCTCGTAGTAATGCGAGGCATCAGAGGCGAGTACCATCCACCCAGCTCCCGTTCTTACGCGAACGCATTGCAATCCGCGCGAGTGTCCACCGATGCAGTGCACCATGACCCCATCTGCAATCTCAGCTTCTCCATCGTAGAACACGACCTTGCCTGAATAGAGACGCTTTACCACCTCGCAGACATGGCCAGCCGTGAAAGGCGCACGCAGGTGGTCATGGCACATGCAAGGACCCGTGGCGAAGGCCATTTCCGCCGACTGCAGGTGCAATTTCGCGTTAGGGAACATATGCAGCCCCCCCGCGTGGTCATAGTGAAGATGGGTCACGATGACCTCAGTCACCGCTTCCGGCGCGATGCCTAGAGGACGCAGAGCCTCGCGAGGGTCCATCGCGATGGGACGACCACGGGCGGCAGCCTCATCGGAGTCGTAGCCAGTATCGACCAGAATGACTTTGTTGCCACGTTTGAGCACCCAAACGAAATAATCCATCGCATGAGGCGCGTCATGATTATCATCGACGATGAAACTATCAGCGCGTGTCCGGGCATTTCGATCCGCGTATTTCACCGCATGGATTTCCCAATCGTTCATCGGATGACCTCGGAATACTGGTGAACCACCTTGGTGGCGATCATATCAGCCACTGCCGTATCGAAGGACTGAAAATGCGCACTTTCTAGGTGGGCAGAAAACGCCACGCTGTCATCATAAAGTTCATAGAGGAAAACTTTCTCGGGATCGTCGCCGAGGCAAACGTCAAACTGCTGGCATCCGGGTTCTTCACGCAAAGAAGTTGAAGCGTTTTCTACCATCAGAGGCAAAAAAGTGTCTCTCGTACCGGGCTTGAGAGTGAAGGTGACAGTAACCGCAAACATCAGACAGAAAGTCCTTTCAGACGTGAGAAAGCGCGCCTTGCGACGGGCAGTTGGCTGAGGATCAGACCAATGTTGAGCACCAGCAGAATGGCCGCACCGGGACGTGAAAAGAAGACCGAAAGATCCCCGTCCGACAAGAACAGCGACCGGCGGAAGGTTTCGTCAAACAGACTGCCCAGAATAACGCCGATAACCAACGGCGCGATTGGGTACTTCATAAGGTTCATGAAGTAGGCAACGGCACCGACACCAAGCATCAGGTAGAGATCATTGATGCCACCGCCGACGCTGAAAGACCCAATCGTTGTCAGAACCATCACGACTGGTAAGAAGATGGTCTGCGGGATGGCGAGTATCTTGATAAAGACGCGAGCCGTGAAAAGCCCCATAAGAAACATAGTCAGCGACGCGAGCACCAAAATCGCAACCACGCGCAGAATGATCTCGGGATCAATCGTCGGCCCGGGGATCACATTGTTAATCTTGAAGGCCCCCATCAAAGCGGCGGCGGGTGGTGAACCGGGGATACCCAACACCAAAAGCGGGATCAGCGCGCCGCCAATACAGGCGTTGTTTGCAGTTTCTGAACACAGCAGACCTTCCAAAGACCCTTTGCCGTACTTGTCGCCCTCGGCGGATACGGTCTTGCCAACACCGTAGCTGACCCAACCGGCTACATCCTCGCCTACTCCGGGAAGTGCTCCGACCCCTGTCCCGATCACTCCTGACCGGCCAATGGTGGGTAGGTAGCGTCGAATAGATCGAAGGTTTGGAAGGATACGACCTTTCAGGGCCAGAACCTTCCCGGCCTCGACGTGCCTCAAACCGTCGATGATTTGGGGAATGGCAAAAGCCCCCATCAAAACTGGCACAACTTGAAACCCGCTCATCAAGTATGACCAGCCGAAGGTATAGCGTGGCTCAGACAACAGAGGGTCGAGCCCCACCATGGACATCGCGAGCCCGATCAGACCGGCGATCCATCCCTTGATCACCAGGTCTTCGCTCATCAAAGTGCCAGAAAGCAGAATGCCGAAAAGGGCCAATAGTGCTTTCTCCGGGCTTGCGATGTTCTTTGAAACCAAAAGCAGCGCCCAGACAAAAATCAAAAGCGTGATGGTCCCGATAACTGTGCCAATGAAACTAGCTGTCGTGGTCAGCCCGAGTGCTTCGCCCCCTCGACCTGCTCTGGCTAGAGGGTAGCCATCCATGGCCGTGGCCGCGCTGGCTGCCGTGCCCGGTATATTCAATAGAATTGAGGGGTAAGAGCCGCCGTAAATCGCGCCAACATAGGCGCCGAGCAACGCGATGAGCGAATAGTCCAGCGGGATTTTGTTGCCGAAGAAACCTGTCAGGATCGTCACCGCCAGGGTTGCCGTAAGGCCGGGCAATGCACCGAACGTGATGCCCAGGAATACGGATGCGATCAAATACAGATAGGTCAGCGGGTCCACTGCCAGGCCCACGAAGGCGGCCCCAAATCCAGCCAGTTGCGAAAGGATAAAGTCCATCCGGTCAATCTTTCCATAGCGGACGAAGCGTCACGTAGTAGTGGTATTCGATTTGCTTGAAGATCAGCCCGCCGCGCGCGGGCACGTTCTGCCTGAAAACAAAGGCCATCGCGCAAACAAGGATGAGCGGGGCAAGTATTGCCACCAAAGGAACGTACCGCAAAACGGGCTCAGAGGCCACTTTGGTCAACACCACGAGTATTAACGCGATCCAAATGGCCAGTGTGAACCAATCATCTCCGTGTGCATTCCAATCCGCCTGAGCAGGAAACGCGGCGAACGCAAACAGTCCAGCAGAGAAAACAGCGATACTGGCCACCAAAGCGCGTCGAGCGTGGCCGCCGTAGTAGCCGTAAGTCAAAGCTGTAATCAGCAAGCCAGAACACAGAATGAAGTCGACCCTTGGAACCAACCCGACGACATATGCAAGAAGGATCAGGCCTATTGTTGAAGCTCGATAGGTTTCCGACTTGTCCCACCCGATCCCCAAAGCACTTAGCGCGTTTTCGGCCCCACCAGAGCGGATCGAAATAGCCAGCAAAACGAAGGACAACGCAAGCAACCCACCGAAGATGAACAACGGTACAATTGCAGCCGAGTTATACCAATCCGACCCACTTACGCCTGCGCGGTTTTCACCCCAAAGGGGGATGTCCAACGTCTTCCAAAGAAAGAAGACGGACATTGTTACCAGAACAATTGCTGCCCAAAAGTCGCGCGTCCGCATGACCAGTGTTTCGTCAGGTTTGTCCATTGCCTGCCTCCTTAGGGAAAAGGCGCGATCAAGCGCGCCCTTTCAAAATTGATCGGATTAGGGCTTCTCGATACCCAGCGAGGCCGGATCGACCGTGGCAGCGCCAAGGTCCTGCAAGGTATAGGCAAAAGTAGCCTCGAGGTTCGCAAACAGCTCTTGAGCCTCTTCGCCGTGCTGACCACCGACGTCGTAATTGTTTGCCGCAGCCCATTCAGCGACAGTGTCAGACGCAATAGCCTGCTCGAACGCATCGCCTAAGGCAGCCTTAACGTCATCCCCGGCCGAGCTGTGAACCGCAAACCCGATGGCCTGTTTGAGCGGCAGATATTGATCAAGACCGTCATAGATGCCAAAGGCAGACGGCACGGTTGCCCCTGCGATCTGCGCGTCCTCGGGCGTCAACATAGCAAGCGGTTTAAGTTGACCGCCTTCGATCAACGGCGCCTGTTCAGCCAGTGACGTCACAACCAACGCAACTTCACCCGCTATCGCTGCCTCCTGCCCAGGCGCGGAGCCTTTGTATGGCACAAACTTGAATTCTGCACCGGACCCTTTTTCGATGGCCAGAAGGTTCAAGTGGTGGATCGAACCTGCGCCGGAAGCCGCGGCTGGAATAGAGCCCGGAGCAGCTTTCGCGGCGTCGACCAGTTCTTCCAGTGTATTGTAAGGGCTGTCCGCCGGAACCGAGATCAGATCAGGTGATCCGCCAACAATGAATGGATACCAAAAGTCAAATTTCTTATCCCAACCACCCTGCACAGCAGCGGTGACATTCGATTCAGACAGACCAACCAGTGTGTAGCCATCGTCTGGTTGGTTCATAACGTAGACCATACCGTTGGAGCCTGCGACACCACCTGTTTGATTGATCACATTGATCGAGACCGGAAGGTGTTTTTCCATCTCGGCCATGATCATACGGTTGATCGTGTCCGTACCGCCACCGGCCCCCCAGACCACAGCTGTGGTGATATCACGATAGGGGTAATCCTGCGCAGCAGCTGCGCCTGCAATACTGGTCGCCATCACAGTTGCGGCCGCCAACCGCCCTAGCATTAGTTTCATTTCCAAGTCCTCCCAAACAACTTCGCGTTTATTATTGCATTTATTTGCGTATACATTAAAGAATGCGTTGTCAACGGACTGTAGTGAAAGCTGCGATCGCGCTATGAATGCGAAACAGGAAGGAAGCGGGGCAAAATGAAAAAGACTTACGATATTGCAGTGTTCCACGGGGACGGGATTGGCCCAGAAATTATGGGCCCCACGCTTGAAATCCTGCGCCAGCTCTCGCTCAGCAATCCCACCTATGAACTGGTGTTTACAGACGCTCCGGCTGGCGCAGGCCACTACGCCAAAACGAGAGAATCGTTTCCGGCAGGATCACTCGAGACTGCACGAAATGCTGACGCGATTCTGCTTTCGGCAATGGGTTTGCCGGATGTTCGATACCCGGACGGAACCGAGATTTCACCGCAGATTGATTTGCGAAAGCAACTGGGACTTTTCGCCGGTGTACGGCCAGTGAAGGTAAGCAGCGGACAAAGGACTCCCTTGGCGCTGCCTCCGGGAAAAGAGATCGACTTTGTGTTGATACGCGAAAGCACAGAAGGGCTGTTCTTCACCCAAGGCGCTGGCGAAGTTTCCGAAGACGAAGCGCGTGAAACTCTGCTGATCACGCGTGAGGTGTCCGAAAAACTGTTCCGTTTCGCGTTTGATCTGGCCCAGAACCGCAAAAGAACCGGGCGCGGCCGAGGGCGAGTTACATGTGTCGACAAGGCCAATGTATTTCGCGCCTTTGCGTTCTTTAGATCAATTTTTGATGCAGAAGCCGCCCTCCATCCCGAATTACAGGCAGACCATGCTTATGTTGATGCCACCGCTCTGTGGATGGTTCAAAAACCTTGGGAATTTGATGTTTTGGTCACTGAGAACATGTTCGGAGACATCCTCTCCGACCTTGGTGCCGGTCTCATGGGTGGTCTTGGGCTGGCTCCCTCAGCGGATATCGGATTGAATCACGCTGTATTCCAACCCTGTCATGGTTCCGCTCCGGACATTGCGGGACAGGGTGTCGCCAACCCTTTTGCAATGATCCTGTCCGCAGCAATGATGCTTGAATGGTTGGGGCTGACCCATGATCACCCAGGCCTGTCCAACGACGGCGAACGATTGCGTGAAGCCGTGGAAAAAGTGACTGCGAACGGACAGAACCTGACGCGTGACCTAGGTGGCACCGCCGGAACGCAGGATGCAGCCGCATCGGTATTAGAAGCAATACGGGCATGAATACTCGACAAACCATCAGGGTCGCTTGTGTGGGCGCGGGATATTTCAGCAGGTTCCACTACGAAAGCTGGTCCCGAATGCCCGGAGCGGTTCCGATTGCGTCCTGCAACCGTGATATCAACAAGGCTAAAGAAACAGGACTTGCCGCTTACGATGATCTGTCACAAATGCTGGAGGCGGAAAAACCAGATCTCGTGGACATCATCCTTCCACCTGTAGCGCAGGCCGAAGCCATCCGAACGGTACTGAACTCTGGTATCAAGTGGCTGATCTGTCAAAAGCCATTCTGCATGTCTCTGGATGAAGCGGAGAAGATCGTCTCCGAGGCTGAAGCAGTAGGCGCAACTATCGTCGTGCACGAGAATTTTCGATTTCAGCCCTGGTATCGTGCGATCAAGGTGGCGATGACCGAGGGTCGAATTGGCACACCTCTTCAAGCGACTTTCCGGCTTCGGCCCGGCGACGGACAGGGACCACGAGCCTACCTTGACCGGCAACCGTATTTTCAGGACATGCCGCGTTTCCTCGTTCATGAAACAGCGGTTCACTGGGTAGACACATTCCGATTTTTGTTCGATGCGCCCAGCGCAGTTTATGCGGACTTGCGCCAAGTTAACCCAGTTATCGCAGGCGAGGATGCAGGTTTCATCCTGTTTGATCACCCCAACGGTTTGAAAGCCCTGTTCGATGGCAACAGGTGCCTTGACCACTGTGCAGAAAACCTGCGTCAAACCATGGGTGAGGCTCTCATCGAAGGAACCGAAGGATCACTTGTTCTTAACGGCGACGGTTCAGTTGACCTCCGCGCTTTTGGAAAACAGGAGCGACAGCAGATTTTACCTCCGAGCGATCATGATGGGTTTGGAGGAGACTGCGTACACGCCTTGCAAAGTCACGTCGTTTCAGGCCTTGTAAAGGGCACGCCGCTGGAAAACACGGCCCGAGACTATTTGGACGTGATCCGCATCGAAGAGAGCATCTATCTCTCGACTGCGGAGGGACGAAAAATCAACCTGGAGACGCCGTGAAGGATCAGGACGCAAAAACTCTTTCCAACACCCAACGCGCAGTTAGGGATTTGCGACAGATGATCCTGTCCGGCGAACTTGCAGCCGGAACTGACCATCTGGAATCAGAACTCGCCGAGACCCTTGGCATGTCCCGCACCCCGATACGGGAAGCTGCGCTGATGTTGGAAAGTAAGGGGTTGCTAGAAATGCGGCCCCGAAAGGGCGTGCGTATACTGCCTGTTTCATCAGATGATATGCGTGAAATTTACGACATACTGACAGAACTAGAGAGTCTCGCGGCACAGCGCGCTGCCGAAGCGGGTCATTCAGAAGATGAACTGTCGGTCCTTGCTGGATCAATTGCAAAGATGGATCAAGCCATCGAAACCGAAGACCTTGAAGCCTGGGCCGAGGCTGACGAGTTGTTTCATCAGGAGCTCGTTCGGTTGGGCGGCAACAAACGGGTCGAAGCGATTGTCGCCATGATGAGCGACCAGGTGCGCCGCGCACGCGCAACGACGTTGTTCATCAGGCCCCTGCCCGTCAAATCCAACGAAGATCACCGGGTTGTTTTTCAAGCGATTAGTGAAGGTCGACCGGATGTTGCCCGTGAACGTCATCGAGAACACAGGCTGCAAGCACAGGCTATGCTTTGCGGGATACTCGAAAAGCATCGACTCAACAGCCTCTGATCTTCTCGTATCCGGTCGTTAATCAACTAAAATAACTGCTTTTTTGGCGACATAAAAGGCGCTCCGAGTACTTGTCGATAGCGGCAGTCCGTGGTTGCGTCCGACTGTTCTGCTTTCCTTTTTTCAAATCACTTAACCAGTCACTGCATCGCTTGGGGTTGAATTAGTACGATTTCGTATTATTTAGTTCGATATCGTACTATTGGAGACTCAAGATGCCAAATCGAAGACGTTTTCTTAAGGTTCTGGGCGGAGGCACAATTCTGGCGGCAACGGGCGCGGTTGGGTTCCTCGCGACACGCACGCCGCATGACGCGTTGGCTCCGTGGACGCCAATACCTTATGACGACCCACGCAAAGCCGCGTTGTCCTACGCAATTCTCGCCCCCAATCCGCACAACTTGCAACCTTGGCTGGTCGAGTTGGTTGGGCAAGACACGGTGCGCATCCACCGTGATCCTGATCGCGAGCTTCCGGAAACCGATCCTTACCACCGCCAGCTCTTTATTGGCCTCGGCGCATTTGTTGAGACTATGATCCTGGCGGCAGGAGCACAGGGATTTGATACCAAGGTCAAACTACTGCCAAATGGAGATGACGGACCTATCGCAGAAGCAGTGTTTGTTCCCGGCGGAGCGCCCGATCCACTCTCAGATCAAATCCTCAACCGACATTCCAACAAAGAACCGTACACTGAACAGCGCCTCTCAGCCGACCAAGTGTCTACGCTTGGCAACTATGCAACCATGATTACCGATGAAGATCTGGTGGCGAGTGTTCGAGACCTCACGAAACGCGCTTTCGAAATCGAAATGCGAACACCGCAGACCCTGAAAGAATCCGTAGACCTCATGCGGATCGGGAAAGCAGAAATCAACGCCAATCCGGACGGGATTGAATTGCGCGATCCCATGCTGGAAACGCTGCGACTTACCGGCCTATTGGACAATGAAACCCTTATGAATGTTGACCACCCAGGCACTCAGTCTCACATGCGAGGCTACTTCGCTATGCTAGACGCGACGCCGCAATACGCAGTCCTCACGACAGCTACAAATACGCGAAGTGATCAACTCGAAGCCGGACGTCAATTGATGCGTTTCTACCTGAAAACAACCGAAATGGGTCTGGGCGTGCATCCGGTCAGTCAGGCCCTTCAGGAATATCCTGAGATGGCCGATGAATACGCTCTGGCGCATGAGCTTCTTGCGCCACCGGGCCACACGGTGCAAATGTTGCTGCGTTTGGGGTATGGGCCTGAACCAATTGCCACACCCCGCTGGCCACTGGAGACACGAATTCTGAATGAAGCCTGAAGAAGAGACCAACGAAGTTTACCGGTTCTTCACCGAGGTCGGGATCATCAACCAGCTGATCTCGACCAAGCTTGAGGAGTTCTTACCTGGCAGAATGACCGCAACCCAATTTGGCATATTGGGCCACCTGGTCCGGCGCCCCGAGGGGGAAACGCCACTACAGCTATCGAACGCTTTTCAAGTGCCCAAGACGTCGATGACGCACATGCTCGCGAGCCTTGAAAATCATGCTCTGATTACCCTTGAAACCAACCCCAATGACAAGCGTTCGAAAATAGCCCGGTCCACGTCGCAAGGAGCGGAGTTTTTGAAAGCTTGTACCGAGCGGATGTCGGAATCCCTGGATCCAGTTTTGTCCGAACTCGGGTCAGGTCCGTTTCACAATTCGCTGCCGAATCTAACGCTCATACGCGAAGCTTTGGACAGCGAACGGGACTAGGCAAAAACCGGTTTTAGCCAGAATACAAAGCCAAATTCTCAGAACATCATACAATCTCCGCCCGGGGGAAGCGGCGGTGATCCTTCAGGTAAGGTGGGCGTGTAGTCAAATGTCACAATCTTCGCGCCGCCGTCGAATGCTACAAACAGTTGGTTAGATCCCGGCCTAATGGCGATGCCTTCAGGGTCAGTTCCGAATTCCAAAAGGCTTTTCTGGGCGAGCAATTGGCCATCTGCCGTGAACTCATACAAGCTGTTTGACCCTTCCCAGTCATCAACAATCAACATGTGACCTGTGCGTGGGTCAATGGCGATGCCCTGCGCCTCGCTCAAGGGAGGAGAGAGCTTCATGGTATCCAACCTCGCCGTCAAAGCACCCTCTGAAGTGAACCAGGACAACCGTTCGGGGTCATCTTCTACGGTCACGATCTGCCCCTTCGCGTTGATCGCGATCCCCTCGGTGTCTGCGAATCCGCCGTCCAGTTTGAAAGGCGCTCCGAGTGGCTCTCCATCTTTGGTGACACGTTGAAGACTGCCGAGACCATCGCCCAGCAACAAGTGATCCCCTTCAATAGCAATTGCTTTGATACGGAAGAGATCGCTGGATATGCGGCGCAACTCATCACCTTGCAATGTAACGAGAATGGCATCGGGCCCCTCGTTCGCAATCCACAACCCACAAAACGTCGGATCGTAGTCAAGACTTGCGGGTTGATTGAGCTCATACCGCCCTGTTTCGCGAAGCTGCAATGCCGTGGCCGGGGTCGACACAGCAAAAAACAACAAGGCGGTGGTCCTCACAAACACTCAGGATGCTCCTAACTGAGTTAAAAAGGTGGGGCGTTGTCGTGACGGGTCAATACAAAGAACGATTGGTCTCCTAACAACAGAGGCCATCACATTGCCTCAACAGAGGAACGGAGAACGCCAAGAATCGGCCCAAGGTTGCGTGAGTTTGAAATATCCATCGACACAAACCAAGGCGATGAACTGGTGCAGTTTCTTGCATCGCAGCGGGACAGGAGGTTCCCTACCACGCAGTACTTATAGACGAGTCTGTCGCGTCACCACTTTCGGCATCGAGTGCTGTTTGGCTTTGGTGCTACCAATTGCAGAATTCGATCTGCTTTAACCAAATTCACAGACAATTTGGTGTCGAACCCCGAAACGCTTATGCTTCGGCGATCAATGTGCCCCAACTGGAAAAGCCACCGTCTGTCTCACAGATGATCGTTTCCATCCCGGTTACCGCATCGTTCCCAAAATAGCATTGCGCAAACGCACCGGTGCCAACAAATGATAGGGTCAGGGCAACAAGGCCCAAAGCTGCAATCCTCTTCATGATACTCACTCCTTTACATGAGCTTCATGTGGGAGTTGTCTTTTGCTTAATGTATTTTGCTTTGATTAAGTTTTTTTAACTGAAGACTGTCTGTAGAGTCGTCTCTTCGGAACGCAGCACGCTCTGAATGTTCGCTCAGAAAAGACAGGTTCAGCATCCAAAATGAAGGAACCGCACATCCGCGTCCAGGCATTGGCACAACTCGATCTCAAGCGGTCTCAGGCAGACCTATCTGAATATCACAGCCCTCTCTTTGGAGATCTTCAATAGAAACCAATCTCACTAACATCTACGCGGGCCTCGTGATCGCGCCCGAAGGCGACAACTCCGACGGAGGTGATTTCGTCAGCAACGGGAATAGCGCGCAACATGGCACCTGAAGCCTTGAAACCTGATAGAGGCAAATAGACTTCGGTCCAGTCTTCAGAAGTCGCGAACGCGGCCTGATAGTATTGCCACGGAAGCACCGTGCCACGTGTTCTGAGGTGAACGAAATATTGCTCACCGTTCCCCCGTACCAATAACCTGACGCCTGATACACCCTCATCTGGTCGATCAGACAACTTGCGTCGGAATTGGATGAAACCGCCGTTGTTTTCCGTACTGACGATTCCGGTCAACCGCGCGAATGTAACATCACCTTCCGAAGGAAACTGCACCTGGCCTGAAGAAGCTCCTCCCATGACGGTGTCGGCTACGTAGTCCCAACGCGTCTCCGGAGACTTGGAAAAGTCTTCAGTCAGTTTTTCATCAGCCTGAGCCATTATGCATCCAATGATAACAAGACCTGAAACAAGCCCAATGAAGTCGGCAAGCATTTTGTTCCTTCTCAGTTCAGTATCGCAATGGAAAGGTTCAGCGCCGTGGCAAATGCGACCCATGCAAAGTACGGCAGGAAGGCCAGCGTAGAAACCCGATCGGAATTCCTGACCTGAACGATGAACATGACGATCACAGCCAACAACGCGACAATGACCACAAAGGCAATCCACGGCCGTTGCAGTACGAAAAAGGCTGGGGACCACAAAAAGTTCAGAACCATCTGCGCCCACCACAGCTTCATGGCGGTCGAGCTTCGGTCTGCTTCGAACTGACGCCAACCTACCATAGCGATCAAGACATATAGCACTGTCCAAACTGGCCCAAAAATCCAATTTGGTGGATTGAAAGCCGGCTTAGAAAGCTGCGCGTACCATTCGCCGGGTGCGGTCAGTGTCCCAATCAGGATGCCGCCTCCCAACATGAGCGCAAGGAATGCTATGCGGATTAACCAGTTCGACATTTTGGGATAGCTTTCAGCAGTCCTGTGTCGCCACGTTCACAAATGCTTCGGAAGAGAAGGTCGCAGTACTGGTCTCATCCGCATCGGTAAATGACACCGTGGCGCCTTCGATCTCCGACCCCGTTACGGTGATTTCGCGTTGCCCGATTGTGTCATCGACATCGATGGTAAAGGCGAGTCTGCCCCCGGCTGCGAGGGAGGCTATCTCAAGTTCAATTGTATCTTGCCCATCCACGACCGCTGGAATTTTACGCAGAGCATCCGCACCCTCAACAAATTCGAGAGGTTGGAAGACCTCTACACCCGCGCCTTTGTCGGTAACGTCGAAAATCAGACGTCCCGCAGATTTCGACAAGTCAATTTTGACTGTCGAAGCTTCTACTTCGCAAGCTCCGACGTTTGTCAGAACAAAACGGTCCTTAGGTGCGCCTTCTATAAAGTGAATTTGTACACCAGCCTGAAGGGACGTGGCTGCAAATAGTCCAACGGTGGCTGTAAGAATACTTTTCGAGAACATATTTATCTCCTAATTAAACGGTTCTTGATAGATACGCCTCGGCGGGTTTCCTGGATCAGACTTATACCCTTTGACTATCGTGGTTTAGCAGACAGCAGCTTTCGAAGTTCTATGCTCTGCAGTTAGAACGGCGAAGTCAAAACATGCCATTGTCGTTCTCGCTGTTTGCTGGAACTTCCTGAAGAACGTCCCAGTGTTCGACAACCTTGCCATCAGCATCCAGGCGAAAAATATCGATCCCTGCGTACTCGAGACCATCGGGCCAGATTTGATGGCAATGCAGAATAACGTGATCGTCTTCAGCAAAGGCACGTTTGATGTCCACGCGCTTTCCCGGGTATTCGGCGGCCATGCGCTCAAAGTAGTCAACAAAAGCTTGCTTGCCGTTGCCAACATGTGGGTTGTGCTGCGTATAGGTTTCCCCAACAAAGGTTGCGATGGCCTCGGCGGGTCGACACGCGTTGAACATCATTTCGTAGAAAGCTATGACGTTTTTCTTGTTTGTTTCGAGGTCCGGCATGCTGATCTCCAAATTGACGTTTGTACCGCCCAAAAATGTTGGTCCGAGTAATTCTTGGAAGCAACCCGGCAAGGATCTCGATCATTGATCGGCAAAGAGTTTCGAGCTTGATTTTGCGTTCCGGCAATTTCGAGGGTTAGCCCTTACTCGGTGTCTTCGAAGTCAATATGAATATGATTTCCATCAGGATCAGCCACATGGATTTGGACCATTCGGGCGCCCGGGACGTCAGTTTTGCGGTACTTGATCTGACTCGAGTTCAGTTTTTCTTCGAATGCGCTCAAGCCCGTGGCTGAGAGCGCAAAATGCTCGAGTTTGAGCTTCACTTCGGAACCGACATTTGGCGTTCCTTCGTGACCCACAAGGTGAACCACGGCATAATCACCCGCATACAACCAAGCTCCGGGAAACGGAAAATCAGGGCGGGCCCCGAGTTTCAAACCCAGGACCTCTTCGTACCAAGTAACCATCTCGGACAGCCTAGTCGTCACGATATTCACATGATCCAACCGCTCAATTCTCATCTAAAACCCCTCAAGCACGAGCTTTCCTTTGGCCTTACCGCTTTCAAGGATAGCATGCGCTTTCATTAAGTTTGCAGCATTGATTATACCAAGTGTATCGGTCGCTGTGGATCTGATCTTTCCATCATCTATCAACCCGGCGACCTGATTCAGGATTTCGCTTTGACGATTCATATCTCCAGTCCCGAAAAGCGACCGAGTGTACATGAACTCCCAATGCAATGAGATCGATTTAGGTTTGAACGGCGCGATGTCGAAGGTCTCAGGATCATCGATCAACCCAAAGCGACCTTGGGGTGTCATCACCTCTCCGGCTTGAGAGGCATAAAGCTGGGAATGGTTTGTGGAATAGATGAAATCCACGCTGTCGATACCGAGAGCCTCGAGTTGTGCGCCAAAAGGTTCCGCGTGGTTGATGACATGGTGCGCGCCTAGCTCTCGAACCCAGTCTTGTGTCTCGGGTCTGGACGCAGTGGCAATCACTGTCAAGTCAGTGAGAGCCCGCGCCAATTGAATCGTGATTGACCCGACACCACCTGCACCGCCAATAACCAGCAACGTATTGGTCCCGCCGGAAACGGCATCCCGGACTCGCAAGCGGTCGAACAGCATCTCAAAAGCAGTAAGCGTCGTGAGCGGCATCGCCGCAGCCGCTTTCGCCGGTATGGATTTTGGCGCGGCTCCGACAATACGTTCATCCACCAGATGAAACTCGGCATTGGTTCCCGGTCGGTTGATCGCCCCGGCATACCAAACTGTGTCTCCCGGACTGAAAGTCTCCACCGCTTCACCAACGGCTTCGACGATCCCTACTGCGTCCCACCCCAGAATATCAGGTGCTGGACCTACAGGAGCACGTTTTTGCCGAATTTTCGTATCGACCGGGTTCACTGACACGGCCTGCACCTTCACTAACAAGTCGCGCCCCTTGGGCGTCGATTTGTCGGCCTCGAAGTCGATTAAGGCGTCCGTCCGATCTATCGACCCTGTCTCACGGTATCCCACGGCCTTCATAACGTGCTCCTTTGTCCGGTTCTGTATCAACCGATGACTGTCATTTCATTCAACGTGAATTCTGCAACAGCGCCCTCTGTAGCTTCCAGGTAAGCCGCAAGGTGCTGAGCACCCATGTGGGTTTGCCAAAGCTCTCGGCTTTCCCAATTTTCGTAGAACACGAAATGAGCTGGGTTATCGTTGTCCTGGTGCAGGTCGTAGTTAATACAACCCTCTTCGGCTCGGGTTGTGTCGATGAGCTTGATCAGCTCACCCTTTACGAGGTCGATCTTGTCGGGGTTGGCTTTGATGTTGGCGAGGATTGTCAGCTTGGCCATTGGAATAGGTCCCTTGTGTTCTCGAGCGATGCGCAAGATTTACGCCGCAGTACTTTCGGGATAAACAGGTCAGGTTCGAACATATAATCCGGAAATTCCGTTTAATGCTTTTAGACAATCTTCGCTTGTTTCTGACCATAGCCGAGAAAGGCAGTCTTGTGGCCGCGGCGCGCGAGACAGGGTTGTCGAGCACGACAGTGTCCGAGCGGCTCGCAGCACTGGAAGGACATTACGGTGTGGTTTTGTTCAACCGCACCACCCGTTCAATTAGCCTGACCGAAGAAGGCCGGACACTAGCTGACGGAGCAAGAAGCGTCCTGAGTGAGGTTGCGGACCTGGATACACTTGTTCGGCACGGCGCCGAAACTCTGTCTGGTCCAATTCGCATAAGCGCACCGATTGACTTGGGACGGAGCATTGTTTCCGAGGTTATCGCCGAATTCACCGAAGAGAACCCTGCAGTCTCAATCGAACTTTCCCTCTCAGACGGTTATGTCGATCTTGTCGGCCAGGGTTTCGACCTCGCCGTTCGCTTCGGCAACATCACAGACAGCTCGCTCAGGTTGCGAAATCTAGGAAGCTACCAACGTTTCGTATGTGCATCCCCAAGTTACCTGGCCTCATTCGGAACGCCTGAAAAACCAGAAGATCTACTGAACCACAACTGCTTGGTCATGAGGTTTGGGGACATGATTGACAACGTTTGGGAGTTTGGGTCAGGACCAAATGCCCAGCGCGTATCGGTAAAGGGAAATCGAATAGTCAATGATGGTTCACTGATCCGCGATTGGGCGATCGCAGGCCATGGGGTCGTATTGAAGTCCGAGCTGGATGTCGGCGACGATGTTCGATCTGGCAGACTTGTTTCTGTCTTGCGCGACTTCCTCCCACCGCCGAAACCTTTGCAAATGATGTTTCCGCCGAGCCGAGCCCAACCACGTCGCATAACGGCCTTGGCCGAGCATTTGCGTCGCAAATTTGGTGTGCGTTAAAGCCGTAGGGGAAATCACTAATCTGGCAGCCGCTATGTTTGCTCAATGAATTTCAAAGTCGCGTGTACCAGCTCTGTACCAGCATCTTCTTGAATGAAATGCCCGGCTTTTGGCACAACGATATGATTTTGACCAACTGCCCCAGGGATCGACCTTTGGAACAGTTTGTCTACGCCCGCCATGACCCTGTCATCTTCTCCAAAAACAGTCAGAAACGGAGTGTTCAGGGTCTTGAGGGTTTCCCATGCGGCTCGGTTGGCTTCTGAAGCTGGATTGTCAGGCGAGTTGGGCACCAACACTGGAAACTCGCGAGCGCCTGCGAGATAGCGCGCATCCGGGAACGGTGCGTTATAGGCTGCGACCTCTTCATCTGAAATCTTGGATGTTGTGCCACCGAATACGATGCGTCCCGAATTAAATTCCGGCACGGATTGCGAGTATTCCCGCCATGAAAGAAATGCCTCACCCAAGGGCACGTCACCGGTAGGTAGGGCCGTGTTCGCCACAACCACACGAGAGAACCGCTCGGGCATACTCGCAACCAGCCGCAAGCCAATGAGTCCGCCCCAGTCTTGGCAAACCAATGTGATGCCCGTCAGGTCAACTTTCCGCAACCACTCGGACATCCAGTCTACATGGCGTTGGTAGGTGTAGTCGGATCGCTCAGTGGGCTTGTCCGACCGGCCAAACCCAATCAAATCAGGAGCCAGAACTCGATGGCCCGCATCTTTGAATAACGGAATCATGTGCCGATACAGGAAGCACCAGGTTGGCTCTCCATGCATCAACAATACCGGCGGTGCCTGCGCCGGTCCCTGGTCCAAATAGTGCAGTCGGAGAAGACCGCCCTCGGTATCATCCACATCAAGATAGTTCGGGCCAAAGTCGAAATCTGGCAATCCGTCAAACCGGTGGTCCGGTGTACGAAGGAACTTCATCGTGAACTCTCCAAAATTGCCGACAGTATTGGTCCAACAACAGTGATCGATAAAACTAAAACGGTCCAGTTCCAGTGTATACCGACTTCAGGTTTGGTTGAGTTGAACGCATTGCTTCGGTCCCTCGCGGAGGAGGCCCTTTTTGCAGACGTCTTGAATCTGCAGCAAAAAAATTGGTCTCAAAAACCTAATATTATGAGTTCATCTGTACGGATCGCCAAGGGGCGGCTCAGAAGAAAATCGCAAGTCCAGTCATCGAAACAACCAAGAAAAGGAGAGTCATGATTCCGCCCGAGCGAACGAAATCGACCACCCGGTAGCCTGCAGGGCCCATGATCAACGCGTTCACCTGGTGGGTTGGGATCAAAAATGAGTTGGACGTTGAAATTGCCACGGTGAGAGCAAATACAGCCGGGTTACCACCCGCCGATACAGCAATAGAAACTGCCAGCGGCACCAGCAAAACAGTTGCACCTACGTTGGACATAACCAGCGTGAATGCCGTCGCTAAAACGGCGATTCCTGCTTGCAACGACCAGATCGGCCACCCCTTCAAAAGGGCCAACACATGCGCTGCAATCCAATCCGCAGTGCCGGTGTTTTGAACCGCCTGCCCCAACGGGATCAGTGAAGCGAGTAGAAAAACTGTGCTCCAACTTATCGACTCGTAGGCCTCATCAATCGATAACACCCGGCTCAAAACCATGCCAACAGCGCCAACTAGCAGGCACAACGACAAGCGCAGGTCAGAAAATAGAATTAAGCTCAACGCTATTAGGAAGAAGGCGAGCGCCCATCCGACCTTGTGTGGCCGCAACTCTTCTTGGGGAAAGTCCGAGGTGACAACGACGAAATCCCTGTCTGACTTCACTCGTGTCAGACGGTCCCACTGCACATGCACCACACACGTGTCGCCGGCTTGCAAAGGAACTTGCCCGATATGCGTGGCTGAATGATCTTCGGTTTCGACGTGGCTTAATGTTTCTTCGCCACGCTGAATGGCCAACAAAGACAAACCATGCGTTTGACGGAGACGTAAATCGATCGGAGTCTGGCCAATCACTGAAGAACCGGGAGGAATAACAACCTCGGCCACTCCCGATTGCGTCGCGGCGAAATCATCCGCAAAGACATCTAGTTGGGGCAGGATCTCCAAGCCGTAAGGCTCAGCAAACTGGTGCTCAACCACCCGACGCAGGCCAAGCACTGCGAGCCGCGCCGGGGCTTCAATCTTAGTATCAGCCATCGGCGCAATGACCTTGTGGCCGCGATAAGATGTGCCCAGAATGTACATATTATGGGCGACCATCAGATCCGCGAGCGTTTGCCCAATGATGATCGAGCCTTCAGGGACACGTATCTCAAACATATCGGCCCTAAGCCCATAGGTGTTTTCGACATAGGCCTGCATGGACCGAGCCGAGCTTGCGTCTTCTCCACGCTCCCGCTGCGCTGGAAGGACCCAACGACCAAAGAGCACAAAGTAAAGAACCCCTGTCAGCACCAGCATCACACCGATAGGCGTGACTGAAAACAACCCAAATGTCTCCATTTGTTGGTCAGCTGGAAGGGATGAGTTTGCCGAAACAATCAAGTCATTCAGCAGGATAAGGGGCGACGACCCAACCAATGTGATCGTACCACCCAGAATCGCGCAAAACCCCATGGGCATCAGCAACCTACTCATCGGGATTTCCGTGCGTGCTGAGATGCGGCTCACAACAGGCAGAAAAAGCGCAGCAGCTCCGACATTCTGCATGAAGGAGCTGATGACACCAACCGTTGTTGATATAATTGGGATGATCCGGGCCTCTGTCGTGCCACCATTCTTAAGGATCAAGGCCGCAACCTTTGACATAAGTCCGGTCTTATCAAGCCCAGTCCCTATTATCATAACTGCGATTATTGACATCACAGCGTTCGAGGAAAAGCCTTCAAAGAGCCTGGAGACATCGGCAAGATTACCTAGCCCCGGTAGATAGCTCAGCGCGCCAAGCAGCACCATTACGAGAATTGCTGCGACATCGATCCGTATAATCTCGGTAACAAAAAGTAAAACAGTAAAAGCCAGTAGACTCAGTACGGCTATCATTTCGTACGTCAGTGCTGGTAATTCCATATCGTACTCCCAACCTGACGTTACCTGATTAGCAGCAAATGCGAAGGACCAACTCTGCGCCGGAGGTAAGGCCAAAAACCATCAGGCCGGCTCAAGAAGCTCGTTTTTTCGGACATCGTGTCTGCTGAAACATGGAATTCGCCAACTCAAAGAGACCCTGATGATAAACTCAAAAGCGTCTCTTAGTCACCGCAATCGGAGGGAAGGTGTCCATTCGCAGACTTGTGATAGATCCCCGCGTCCATAGTAGATATTGCCTTGCCCGCGAAAAGAGCGCGCCCAAACCGGCGCGCTCACTCTATTTGGTCTTGCCTTTCACCAAGGAGTTGAGAGTGATGCATCACTCTGCGACCAACTATGGGTAGAATTCGCAGTTTTATGTGGTGCTCGAAGTGTTTTGCGCGACCCTACACATCTGTGGGACACCGCAAACTCGCTCACGTCGCCTCTCAAAATCATTGAGAAATTTTGTGTTCAGCAGTCCAAAGAGATTCACGCCGATTGCCCAAAACAATTTGCGATTCAACCTCGCTCTTGAACTCCCAAGGAAAAAAAACAAAGTCGTTTGGCGAAATTCACAACCGAACCCATTTCTCTAATTTTTTATCTGAACAGCCTGAACATAGAAAGATGATTTTGCACATTTTTTGAAGCTTCCGGTATCCCAAATGCCTATACAGTGCCGTCATCCCGAGCGTCTGAACGCTCGAGCCCAAAAGCTACGCACCCTCAGTTTCCATGCGCACATGTAGCACCAATTAGTGTCCTGCTTAGACGGAACACGCGTTTCAAGCGAGGCATGGAAGAATGGATCTGTTTGGGAGAACTTCTGGAAGAGGCGCTCGAGGCGCATCTGAAGCTTGAAAAGAGGGTGCCGCCAGAGCAGCCGACGACGCGACCTCTGTTCGAGTCCCGGCTTTTTCTCAAAGAGCTCCTTCATCATCTCATCAGCTGTCTCGGCACCAGAGTAGTATGGATTCACTGATGCAGGAAACGCCTGAGGTCGCGAACCTTGAATCGACGTCTTTGGGTTGAAACCAACAGCGTTGCTACAAGGCCCTGCCGTTTAGGGATAGCTTGGCGAAACTCCATCCTTCTCCATCTTTCGTCATTTACAAATTAAAACATTCATTTTATTGATTGTGTATGGGTAAAAATTCATTTTCTCGACGTACTTTCTTACACAACGCCGCGTGTCTCGCGGCACTTGGCGTTCAATCCAAAACCGCTTGGGCAGAGCTACAACTGGGTTCTTCGGCTCGGATTGCAACTATGTCAGACGGGTACCTGTCATTGCCGCCGGAAATGGTCTTCGGCGCCATGCCGAAGGAAGAACTCAGGCAGCTTCTGGACCGCTACAAGGTGGACGCGAACAAGTACGAGCCAGAGTGCAATGTGGCACTTTATCGAGATGATCAAAACACGGTGCTGTTCGATGTGGGAGCTGGACCCGATTTCATGCCAACATCTGGCAAGCTTCTGGAATCTCTTGAAACTATCGACCTGTCGCCCGAAGACATCTCGCACGTGATCTTCACCCATGCGCACCCGGATCACATCTGGGGCGTTTTGGATGACTTCGATGACCTTCTTTTCCCAAACGCTACGCATCACTTTGGCCGCAATGAGTGGGACTATTGGTGGAACCCCTCGACAGTAGATACCATAGGAGAAGATCGCGCTGCGTTCGCCGTAGGCGCGAAGCGGCGTATGGAGGCAATTGAGGATCAGGTCGCATTCTTTGACGACGGACAAGAGATCCTTCCCGGTATTGCCGCACGCGCAAGCTTTGGACACACACCCGGTCACATGGCGTTTGAAATTCGCAGCGGCAGTGAATCCGTGATGGTTGTGGGCGACGCATTGGGAAATCCACACGTAGCTTTTGAACGCCCCGACTGGTCCAGCGGCACGGATCAGGATCAACAGGCGGCCGCAGCAACTCGGAACTCGCTGCTGGATCAGATTTCCCACGAGCAAATGAAAATAATTGGGTTCCACCTGCCGAATGGTGGGATCGGCCGGGTCGAGAAGACTGGCTCTGCTTATAAGTTCATTGGAGAACCATAATGATGCGATCGCTGGCGATTGTCTTGACCCTGGCCACACCAGCTTGGGCAAGCGAGGATATTGCAGACCAATACCCGCAAAGTGTGCTGTATTCCAAACCGGTCGAATACATCCCCGGCGTCTACTCTGCCATTGGCGCAACCGCCCCGCCGACCTACGAGAACTCTGGTCATAACAACAATCTCAGTTTTATCGTAACCGGGGAGGGCGTGATCGTCATAAACGGCGGCGCGGCCTATGTGCTTGCTGAAGCGCTTCACCAGGAAATTCAGTCGATCACGGATCAGCCGGTTAAGCTTGTCTTCAACGAGAATGGCCAGGGGCACGCGATGCTTGGCAACGCCTACTGGTCAGAGCTCGGCGTTCCAATTATCGCCCATTCGGATGCTGCGGCTGAATTCGAGGAATACGGCCCTCAGATCCTTGAAGGAATGCAACGTTACAATCAGGACAAGGCGGAAAGAACGTTTCTGGCTGGCCCAACCGAGACATTCGAGGATGAATACGTAGTTGAAATGGGTGATTTCCGGATTGAGGCAAAATATCTCGGACCGGCCCATAGTCCCGGCGATATCTCGATTTGGCTGCCGAACCAAAGCCTAGTCATCGCGGGTGACATGGCGTTTCACGAGCGCATGCTGCCTATATTTCAGGAAACCTATACGGCGGATTGGCTTGAGACTTGGGACAACGAGTTCGAAGCCTTGGGAGCCACATATGTCATCCCCGGCCACGGTCATCCGACAAACATGGATCAGGTGCGCCGTTTTACACGCGACTACCTGATCTATCTGCGCGACAAGATCCAAGAGCACATGGATGCCGGCGGCGATCTGGCAGAGGCTTACTACGTCGATCAGTCACCATATGCCCATTTGGACACGTTTGAGGAACTGGCGACAAAAAATGCCGGGCGCGTTTTTGAGCAGATGGAATTCGAATAACTCAGGACGTTTGAGGGACAGGAATTCGGCGCAATAACTTATGCGTGCCGATCGCTCCAACCCACATGAAGAAAACGGCAAGCCATGCCGTCAATGACAGGGCGGACCCTCCGGAAAGCCCTGCTCCCACGGCGCAACCTCCGGCCAGCATCGCTCCAAACCCCATGAGGACAGCTCCAGCAAGGTAGCGCTCCATCGGAGTATCCGGGCCAAACCGTTCGATCTTCCACTCCCCTGCAGTTAAGGCCGCGCCTGCGGCACCAATTGCTACGCCTGGAACGAGGCCGATACCGAAGGACAACACGACGTTCCTCTCGGCAACCAACGCCATTAGTGTATCCGTGGCCGGTCCGGTAAATGTGATTGACGACACGGGCACGACGTCAAAAGATGCTTGCGCGATCGCAAAGGTCATCATCCAGCCAAGCGCCACAGCCACGCCAACGCCTGCCGCTGTTATGATTCTGACAGGCACGACTCTCCGGTGGAATGCGAATGCAATTGCCGACACCAATCCCAACGCTGCAACGGCTGTATAAGCCACTGGCGAATATCCAAGTATTTCCGAAAGATCCCTCGAGGCGCCTCCTGAGACAGTCCAGATCCCGGAAAGCAATTCGCGGGCGGGACTAAGAACGCCCGTGTAAGCAGCCTGAGCCACCAAGGTTAAAACCAATCCTGTAATCAGCGCGCGCAAATTACCGCAGGAGGCCAATACCAATAGGCGAGATGCACACCCACGCGCAAGAACCATGCCAACGCCGAACATCGCCCCGCCAATTATTGCGCCGCTAAGGCTGCCCCTCGACGCGATCGCGCGTGTCTCAGAAAGGTTTAACCACTCAAACGCGACAAAGGCCTGTACTAAGGTGAGCGCGGCGGTGAAGGCGATCAGCCAAACCGCAAGGCGCGGACCAAGCTCGCCTTCGGCGACTTCGATGGTCGACGCTCGCAAGCAAAAGTGAGACTTCTGGGCCGTCACGCCGAACAAGATACCGACAAGCGCACCGGCAAATGCCAAAGCGCCAGGGTCTCCCAACAAATCGATGAGCCTTTCCATCAAGAGAAACTCTCACTTCGTTGCTTGCGCGTCCTCGTTTTCGGTCAAATTGTCATTGTCACTGCGCAGCCATTGGCCTGCGCGCCAATTGGCATTGAGTCCATAACTCACCCAAGGCAGATACCAGTCGATCCACGTCTTCGGTGGAATGCACTGGCGAAGGTGTAATCCGCAGACGTTCCGTTCCCTTGGGGACGGTAGGATAGTTGATCGGCTGGATGTAAATCCCATAGTCACGCATCAGCACGTCAGAGATGAAGCGACACTTGACCGGATCGCCGACCATGACAGGAATGATGTGACTTGGGTTCGGTGTATGCGGAATACCCAGATCGTCCAGCCTGTCTCGCACCTCGCGCACGCGCTGCTGGTGTAGATGTCGTTCCGAATTGCTTTGCTTCAGGTGCCGAACCGACGCAGCAGCTCCTGCGGCCACGGCGGGAGGTAGTGCAGTGGTGAAGATAAACCCACTAGCAAAGGATCGGACAAAGTCGACAAGCTCTGTCGACGCGGCGATGTATCCACCAACCACGCCAAACGCTTTGCCCAATGTCCCCTCGATGACTGTTAGCCGATCCATCAGGCCTTCGCGCTCAGCTATGCCGCCGCCGCGCGGTCCATAAAGTCCTACGGCGTGAACCTCATCCAAATAGGTCATCGCGCCGTAGCGATCGGCCAGATCACAGATCTCGGCAATTGGTGCAATGTCGCCATCCATGGAATAGACGCTCTCAAACGCAATGAGCTTTGGGGCATTGGCAGGCAGTTCAGCAAGGTGCCTTTCAAGGTCCGCCACGTCGTTGTGTTTCCAGATACGCTTCTGACACCGACTGTGGCGAATGCCCTCGATCATCGAGGCATGGTTCAACTCGTCAGACAAGACTGTGATGCCAGGAATGCGAGACGCCAAGGTTCCCAGCGCGGCCCAGTTCGAGACGTACCCGGAGGTAAACAGGAGCGCAGCGTCCTTGCCATGCAAATCAGCAAGCTCTTGCTCCAGCAAAACATGCTGGTGGGTGGTTCCAGAGATATTCCGCGTTCCTCCCGCCCCGGCACCGACCTCATCGATCACCTTGTGCATTGCCGCAATAACACTGGGGTGCTGACCCATCCCCAGATAATCATTTGAGCACCACACAGTGACTTTCTCGGGGCCATTTTCCGCGTAGCTACGTGCTGTCGGGAACGCGCCGCGCTGTCGTTCGAGATCCGCAAAGACCCGGTAGTTCCCTTCCTCCTGAAGCTGGTCGAGTTGACCACGGAAAAACTGCTGATAGTTCATTTCAGTTCCCAACGGCTTCTTCGACGATTCCTGACAACAGAGACTGGACCTTTTGCATTGGCCCGTCAGGGTAGCTTCGGTACCCAACCATCACGCCACTGTCGTCTTCAGCCACAAATATCCCGTAAGGGCAAAAGCCAATATTCATTGGGTCAGCTTCCATGACCTCACGCGAAATTTTTGCCGAGCAGAAAATGAAGATATCTGCGGCCGCAAATATCTGCTTGTCGCTGCCAACATCTGCGCCTGTTCGATTCAGCATTTCCCCAACATGGCTCACATAGTCGATGACCAGCCCCTGTCCCACAATCGCGGACTCGACGGCGAACGTTGCATCATCAAAACTGCCGTCGAAGGGGATAGTGATGATCTCTTCTGCAAGCCCTTGGCTCGCCAGAACAGTGGAAAACGCGGCTGCGGCGATAAAGTGTTTCATGGTTTTAGTCCTCCTCCTGAACCGCATTTTCTCAGATTGATCATCGGGGTCTTTGACACCGGTCAAAGCCCCGATTGCCTCAACCAAACATGTCCGACGTGATACCGGCGTACCAACCAAGAGACTCTTCGTATGTTGCTTTCCTCAGGTCGGCATCCTCTCCGGTCTGGCTGATAAAGCCGTCGACTTTCGCGATCTTTTCAGGCGTCGCCTCGTATGTTGCGCCCACCTTGACACCATCATCCGTGTCAATGAGCGACCAGCATGTGTTCGAGAACTTGGCCGGGAATACTTTTGACCCGGTCAACACACCTCTTACTGCGTTCGCACAGACCTTTGCCTGGCTGTTTGCCGAAAAACCGGATTTCGGCATGTCGCCCTGCTGGCTGGCATCACCAAGAACGTAGATATCCGGATCGGCTTTGGAAGACATGTCCGCAGCGTTTACTGGTGCCCAGTTGCCATCGGTCACTCCCGCCATTTCCGCAATGCGACCGGCTTTCATCGCCGGTATCACATTGCAGACATCAACCTTCGTCTCTTCGCCGTCGATAGTCACCGTCATTGCTTCCGGATTCACGGATACATTGCCGCCGCCGAAATCTTCGCCGATCCAGTCGACCATTCCTTCGTAGTTGTTTCCCCAGCCTTCTTGGAACAAAGCCATTTTCGAGAATTTCGGCTTCGGATCAGCTACAATGATCTTTGCTGTTGGGTTGTTTGCCTTCAGCACGTGCGCCACCATCGAAACCCTTTCATACGGCCCGGGCGGGCAACGGTACGGGTTAGGAGGAGCGACCATCGCGAAGGTACCACCTTCGGGCATCGCCATGATCTGCGCCTTCAAAAGCTCAGTCTGAGATCCAGCCTTGTACGCATGTGGCATCTTGTTTTGGGCCGAGAGGTCCCAGCCCTCGACCGCGCCATCAACAAAGTCGATACCCGGGCTGAGGATCAGTTTGTCATAAGGAACTGACCCGCCACCTGCCAGGGAAACCGTCTTTGCGTCGCGGTCGACCCCAGTGGCCCAATCATGCACGACGTTGATACCGTAGTTCGCGGCAAGCGTGCCGTAGCTGTGGGCGATGTCCGATAGCTCCTGAAAACCTCCCAAATAAAGGTTTGAGAAGAAACAGGTGTAGTAGGTCCGAGACGGCTCGATCAGCGTCACGTCAATCTCACCTTTGCTGTCCTTTGCAATGTACCGCGCGGCAGTTGCACCGCCTGCACCGCCACCAACAACCACTACACGGGGCTTGCCTTGAGCCAGCACCATCGGAGCGGATAGCCCGGCGGCCACTACCCCGGCGGCTCCAAGAAATACTCGTCTATTGAGTGTCATCGCGTTTCCTCCCCTTAGGCACTTTCATTCTGGATTATTGAAGTAGGCGGCCAATGCCGCGATCTCGTCATTGCTCAGCCGTCCGGCAATCATTTGCATGACCGGATGTGGCCGCTGTTTGTCCTTGTAAGCGTGCATGGCGACCACGAAGTCTTCGTCAGGCCAATACACAATCGAAGGAATGCCCTCATCGCCCCCTTCGATCTGGTGGCATGTCGTACATTCGCTGCTGAGGTATGCGCCGTACTCAGGATCTCCTTGTATCGCCAGGATCGCGGGATCGATCGAATGATCCGTGCCTTTCGCGGTTGGGTCCGCTTCCGGGATGTCCTGAGGATTGTCAGAAAACGCCCGCAAATAGGCGATCACGTTGGCGCGGTCTTCCGGGTCTTTCAAACCGGGAAAACTCATCCGCGTGCCTGACGCAAATGCGCGTGGGTTTTCGATGTAGGCGGACAGAGTGTCAGCGTGCCATTCCAGACCCGAGTTGCCCGCACGCTCTAGGCTCTTTGAGTAATTGAAACCATCCAGACCAGCAGCCTTGCGCCCAAAGACACCATTCAAATGCGGCCCTATTTTGTTTTTGGCTTCTTCGCCCACCTGATGGCAGCCTTTGCATTTGGCGAACACTTCTTTCCCGGCTTCGGCGTCGCCGAGGCCTTCTGTTGCGTGGGTCGATGGGGCAACAGCAACCATAACCGCCGCGCAGGTCAAAATGTTCAACCACCGCATGATCAGCTTCCGAACGACTTGAGGTAAACGATCACGGCTTCAATATCGTCTGGTTTCTTAAGCCCAGCAAAGGACATGCGTGTTCCCTTCATGTAGTCCTTGGGTTTTGCCAGGAAGGCCGCCATTTCTTCTTCGGTCCAAACAAGACCAGCCTCGGCAGCTGTTTTCATAGCTTTGGAGTATTTGAACCCTTCAACCGACCCTGCGTTGGCCCCGATAACGCCGTTCAGCGCCGGACCCGTACTGTCCTTTGCGCCGTCACCAACCTGATGGCAGGATTTGCACTTCTTGAAGACCTTCTCACCAGCTGCGAACAGTTCCGTAGTCTGGTCAGCCTCGTCGATTTCCTGAACATCTGGTGTTGCGGCGGCTTCTTCCTCAGGCTTTGGCACTGCGGCTGGAATGAACGAGGGCCCTTCCGCCGTGAACGTCGGTAACCCGTCTGCGCTGGCTTCATTCATGACCGAATTCGAACCGCCTTCTGGTGGTGTCTCAACCAGAAAGACAGAACGCATAGTAACCGCGGCCTCTGTCTTGCAGTTCTCCATGCAAGGCTCTTCTCGCCATTCCGCGTATTCCGTCTCGGGTCGAACATCGACGACAAAACCGTCCATATTGTACATCTCGAAATCGGCAAAGTTTTCGTTGCTGAGAACGAAGTCGTCATCCACCAGATCATTGGAATAAAGGATGTAGGCGACGATTGCGTAGGTCTCATCCGCTGTCAGCGTGCCCGCTTCACCAAACGGCATTGAGCGGGAAATGTAATCCCAAGCAGTCGACAAATGCGGCCAATAGGACCCAACGGTTTTCACAGGATCTTCGTCGGCAAGTGTGTCGAAACCGCCGGCCAGAACAGGCCAATTGTCGGCGCCTTCGGCAAACTCTCCGTGACAGGACGCACAGCGATCGACAAACACTTCTTCTCCGGTCCAAACATCGCCTGATCCAACCGGCAAACCGCGCCCATCGGGCAAGACGTCAACGTCCCAGGCCGCGATTTCTTGCTCCATCGCGGGGCGCCCAACCCCGTATGTGCCCTCGCTGCTGGGCGCAGGCGCGGTCAGGTTCATCCCGTTTGCGATCCGTTCGGCCGCCGCTGTCTGGATTTCTTCGACCTTGGCCGCCAGTTCGGCTGCCCGGTTGGCCTCTGCTTGCGCGGTTTCCTGGGCTGTGGCTGCGTGCGCCTCAACCTGACTGATCCGGGTTTCCAAGGTTTCGATCTGCGATTGGCCGTAGTTCCGGTTCGCAATAGCCAGTGCCGCCGCAAGCACCAACGCCGTGCCGCCGAATACAGGCAGGAAAACATGACTAAGAGACTTCGACATTCTCGGCGATCCCTTCTGCGCTCACGTACCAAGTCTGGATACAGTTGTTGTGGTAGACCGAGTTTTCTCCGCGCTTTTCGCGCAGTTGGTCTTTGGTCGGCTGCACATAGCCGGTCTCATCTATCGCCCGGGCCTGCAAAAGCATTGGTGCTCCGTCCCAGTTTGTATCGAGATAGAACCGCGTCAAAGCCTTGCTGTCGCCCTGCTTGCCAAGGCGCGCCGTCTCCCAGGTAATCCCACCATCCTTGGACACATCGACCCGCGTAATTTGCCCGTGGCCTGACCAGGCAAGTCCGGAAATTACCAAAGGTCCCGGTCCGTGTTTGATCGGCATTTGCGGGCTGGGTGAGGTGATGACGGATTTTGCATCCATCACCCACGTCCATTTCTGGGCCGTGCCATCGGCGTAGACATCAGTGTATTTTGATGTTTCTTCGCGGCTTTCGACCGCCATATCGACGACCTCAATGCGGCGCAGCCACTTGACCCACATGTTGCCTTCCCAGCCAGGAACAACCAGTCGCACGGGGTAACCATGTTCCATGCGCAGTGCTTCACCATTTGCCTTGAAAGCCACCAGTACGTCATCCAGCGCTTTTTCCATCGGGATGGAGCGGCCATTGGATGACGCGTCTGCGCCCTCAACATAGACCCATTTGTCCGGTGAGAAATCGGCGCCTGCTTCCTGCAACAGCGTACGCAGCGGAACACCGGTGTATTCCATGTTGTGAATCATACCATGGGTGAATTGGACACCGTTGAGTTGCGCACCCGCCCACTCCATACCGGTATTCGCCGCACATTCACAGAAATACACATGGTTTTCGCGCGGGAACCGCTCAATGTCGTCGTAAGTAAAAACAAGCGGGCGATCGACCAGCCCGTTGATCATCAGGCGATAGTCCTCTTTGCGCAGCTCAATCGCGCCCGAATGATGACGCTCAAAAGCGCATCCTTGCGGAGTGATCGTGCCATCAAGCGCGTGGATCGGCGTGAAATTGATCGACGAAATCGGAGAGGCGGTCAGCCATTCCACGTTGCGCCGAACGACATGAGATTCGAAGCTGATCGGCATGCCATAAGGTGACTCATCGACACCGGCGCCCGTGTAAGAAGCCCAATCCTGAAGCTCTGTTATAAGTGGGTCGGGCGTGTCTGCCGCTGCCGCACCCGCAACTGATCCTGCGGCGACCGCAGCACTGCCTTTCAGGAAGGCCCGGCGGGACGGTTTGAACGCGTCATCCATATCTCTTAGGTCTCCATCTTTTTCTTAAGCGCCGACAACATCGACACTGGTGTTCTCTTGCACCGTGACGGTGCCAAGGTTGCGAATATGGTTTTCGACGACATCCCAGATTGGAGGACCCTCAGTGCCTTCGTTGACACTGGCCCAACCAGCCACGACGTAGGTTTTCGATGGATCAATCGCTTCACCCGTTTTGAGGAGGGTCATTTCGCTGATCCGCTGCCCTTGTGGTTTGGTCACATCGATGCGGTAGCCAAGACCACCGACGCGGACCATATCGCCGCCCTGCTGGTAGTAAGGGTCGGGATTGAACAGGTTGTCACCGACATCCTCGAGGATTACATGGATGAATTCGCCAGTCATTTCCGTGCGATAGGCATTTGGATACGACATTGATGTGACGTTCCAGATGTCCTCGCGCGTGATATCTTGCCCCGGCAGGATCGAGGGTCCCCAACGGACGCCAGGCGACATCGCGATGTCTGCCTCACGCTCATTGATCAGGGCATCGCAAATCAGGTCATCCCACGTGCCGTTAAAATTGCCGCGGCGGTAGAGCAACGAATCCGTTTTGCCAATCACCTCGCTCAGCGCAGCCTCGTACGGCGCGCGCTGATCATTTATCAGAGCGGTGATCGCAGGATCAGGAACAATGACGTCAGAGAAGATCGGGATCAGCTTGTGCTTCAGCCCCATCATCTGCCGGTCCCTCACGTCGAGATCGACTCGGCTGACGAATTTTCCGTTCGAGCCAGACGCGATGATATGCGTTTGTCCGACCAGAACCGGCTCGGGAAGTGCGTCATGGGTGTGACCGCTGAGGATCACGTCGATCCCTTGCACGCGGCCCGCCATCTTCTTGTCCACGTCAAAGCCGTTATGGCTGAGGACGACAACGACATCGGCACCGGCACCGCGAACCTCGTCGACCATGGCCTGCATGTTTTCATCCCGGATACCGAATGAGTACTCGGGGAACATCCAACCTGGGTTCGCGATTGGCATGTAAGGAAACGCTTGCCCGATCACGGCGACCTTTGCGCCGCCCCGATCAAAGAACTTATAGGGTTGGAACAATTCTGCAGGTTCGTCCCACTCGGCATCAAAGATGTTCTGACCCAAGGCTGCAAAGGGCAAACCTTCGACGAGTTCGTTTACCCTGTCGCTGCCCAACGTGAACTCCCAATGGAAGGTCATGGCATCGGGTTTCAGCGCGTTCATGACATTGACCATGTCCTGACCGGCCGTCTGATAGCAGGTGTAGGAACCGTGCCAGGTATCGCCTCCGTCCAATAGAAGGGCATCAGGACGGTCAGCACGAATGGCGTTGATGACAGTTGAGACGCGGTCCAATCCACCGACCCGACCGTAGGTCTTGGCCAGCGCAGAGAAATCATTGTAGGTCAGCGCATAGGCCGACGGGCTTCCATCTTCGATCCCGTAGGCCTTGCGGAAAGCCGCCCCTGTGACATGCGGCATCTGACCTCGCGCATCGCCAATACCAAGGTTTATCTCAGGTTCGCGGAAATAGATCGGCTTAAGTTGCGCGTGGATGTCGGTGACATGGATCAAGCTGATATTGCCGAAGGTCTCGAACTCCAGCAATTGATCCTGCGTTAGGCTTTGCTGAGCGGCAAGCTTGGCCCATTTGCCAAACCCGGATACCCCGTAGAGAGCCGAGGCTGCCATTGAAACCTGCAAGAAGTCACGTCGAGAAATCATCTATCAGCTTTCTTGTAACACATATAAATGTGTGAATGTTATATGCATGAAAAACCCGCGCAGGACAATGCCCGCGCGGCTCGTTCCTTATTGGCGTACTGCAGGAGTTTCGACTGAAAGCCCGTTGCCACGTGAGGCCACATAGAGCTCAAGCGCACGAAACTCGTCCGATCCTTCGGCAAAAGTTTCCGCCCGCGTATCGCGAATACAGCCGCGGAAACGATTGTGACGCGAGATCAGCTTGGCCTGTTTCAGACGATAAGTCGGGAATCCATTGATCATACCTTGGCTCAGGTGGTCGGCGCGGATCATGTTGCCCCAGTTGTCTTCATGACAATTGGCGCAGCTCAACTCCAACTGACCATAGCGGGTATAATACATCTCTTTGCCCTGCTCCCAGTACGGGGCGGCATCGCCATCAATCGCTACGTTCATAGGCAACCCTCGTGATTGCAGACCGATCAAAGCGACCATACCTTGCATATCGCCCCCGGACCATTTCCAGGCATCCGCTTCCATGCGGTCCGTACGACACTTGTTGATCAGATCTTCCATGACGACCAGCTTGCCGGTTTCGGCATCCACCTTCGGCATGGACGCCTGCAATCCTTTGAAGCTTTCCACCCCATCGTGGCATGAAGCACAGCTCTCGCCTGCGGCGCCATCAACGGTCTCAAAAAGATCGGCGGCTTGATCGACGAAGATCATTGCAGGATTGTCGAAGTCATCAATTTGAAGCGCTTGCGTTTCATCCGTGCGGAAATGCCAACCCGAATAGATCGTGTCCAAATTTTCCAGATGTGCCGGAGCTTCAGTGACCGAGGTCATGTCCAGCTCATCATTGATCGTGAGATTGTCTTCGTCCGGTCCAGCCATCGCTGCAGCCGGGAAAACCAGAATTGCCGCGATCGCCTTAATTGCCTTGATATTCATTGCGTTCCTCCCTTGGTGGATCAGCGCCAATTCCTCGGACCCGCGCTGATCTGCCTTAGTCGTCGAGCCGTCAGGCGATCTCGATCGTTTTCTTCTCATCGTAGACAGAGCCGTCATCATCGTACCAGGTGAAGACAAACTCACCGGAATCGGGCACAGTCGCTTCGAACTGGAAGTACGGGTTGGTCGAAATCGCCGGCTCCATCGTCACATCAACCACCATTTCTCCGTTAAACTCGCAGGTGAAACGGTTGATGATCGAACGCGGGATGACGTTGCCTTCTTTGTCCTTGCGCTGGCCGCTTTCCATCTTGTGGCTGATCAATGTCTTGATCGTAACGGTTTCTCCAGCAGCGGCTGTCTTTGGAACCTTGACGCGGGGTTTAACACCGGATGCCATTGGTTAGTCTCCTGTTCTTCAGGGCGCGTGGCGATCAGCCGCCGCAGCCGCCGATTGTCACTTTTACGGTCGCGGACGCTTTGGCAAAGCTGCCATTTGCCATCTTCGCCACGGCAATGACATCCTGCGTTCCGGCAAGACGAATACGGGTTGATGCGGCTTGTTCAGCAGCCAACGGACCGAAATTGAAAGTTGCAACGCCCGGTTCGGGGTTACCTGCAGCCACGATAAGAATTGCAGTTGCGCCCGGAGCACTGACTTCGATTGGTACGGTATTGCCGTTTTCTGCGATTTCCGGTGCGGTCAATGTAACACCGCCGTCAGCCACATCTGCACCGCCTGTAAATGCCGCGATGGCATCTTCAGCAGCTGCATTTGCCCGAAGCGGCATAATTGTCAGGAACGCGGCGCCCAGCCCAAGGGCCAGTGTCTCGCGGCGAGAGAGTTCCATTTTCAATCTCCTTTGAAACTTCGAAAATTCACGCATCAGAGCGCGACTATTCCTCTTTCAGGGTCGCAAGAAACGCGACCACGTCCTCGATTTCCTGCGCTGTCAGGATCGACGTCAAAGGCGCGGTTGGCGCTTTTCCGGTATAGGCGTCGCCCGGGCGGATATAGCCGTCATCCTTGTAGAAAGCTGGCATCACCGTGCCTTCGAATGTCATCTTTGCGTTTGCGACCAACCCGCGAAGCTCTGCTTCGGTCCAACGATCACCGGCACCATCCAGCATCGGGCCGACTTCACCGTGGAACGGGATGTCTGCCAAAACCGTGACCGCGTGGCACGCGACGCAGTTGCCTTTTGACTTGTCACCAACGATGAGCGCGCCATTAGCCGCGTCGCCAGCAGCACCGGTCAACGAAGCCTCAATGGCACCATAGTCGTCATAGGTTACGTCCTGCGGATCTGTATCTGCCGCATATGCAGCAACGCCCGTCATTGCGCAGACCAATGTTAAGAGTCTCAGCTTCATGATCCCTCCCATTTGCTATCGCGCCGACGGCGCCTTGCGACCCAAAGCCTTTGTGTACCGTAGTCGACGAGGACTGCTTATCGCAACATTAAATTCATAATAATGAATTTTTTTATTTATAACGACGGCGCTCAATCTTGAGAAATATTGTTTCGCTCTTGAATGCGCCGCGCATGATACCGTTGGAAATCTTCACCGTTATCAAGCTCATATCGCTTTTCATCGACCCAGGTGAAAAGGTCTAAGGTTGTTCCCTTTGAGAACGCTCCGGGCATAACAGCGACCGCAGCATCGATGGCTGTCGCGCCCTCCGGCACCTCTTCCGGCAGAAAAACAAGCGTCGGGGTAAACAGAATCCCCCATTTTCGCATCAGCGCTCTTTGCTCATTTTCTTCCCCGTCAAAGTCGGTAGCGGTGGTGCTGCCATGCAAATCCAGTTGGACGACAAAGAAATTCTCTTCGATGAACGCTGCAAGGTCAGGCTGGGGGAACACCTCTTCATGCATTTTTTTGCAGTAGATACAGCCTTGTTGCTCAATAAATAAAACCAACCGCTTGTCCTCGCTTGAGGCCTCTTCAAGATCCTCCCGGAGGTCTTTGAACGTGTCGCGCATCCACGGCGTTTTATGCAAACCGTCGTCGCCCAGCTCAGCGGCGGAAACTGCCCCACCGATCAGACACGCGATCAATACTGACAAAACTCGTTTCATGTCTTCCTCCCGGATTATCCAATGGCTGCGAGCCAAGGCATATGGTCGAGCATCCATTGTGCGATGTAGTTGATGGAATTGGTTGCGATGAGGATTCCGAAGATCACCAGAAAGCCACCCATCGCCTTTTCGATGAAGGGCAAGTGCTTTCTGAACCGCGCCATCCATAGCATGAAGGGGCGGACCAGAAAGGCCGCCAGAACAAACGGTGCGGTCATTCCAACCCCGTAGACGAATAGAAGTACCGCTCCACGCCAAGCCGTCTCGGTTCCGGCCGCTGTAAACAGGATCGCAGCGAGCACTGGCCCGACGCAAGGTGTCCAGCCAAAAGCAAATGCCAAGCCCAGAACATATGCACCAACAAGGCTTATGCTTGATGTTTCACCGACGTCCGCACGAAATTGGCGATACAGGAACCCGATGCGAATGACCCCCAGGAAATGCAGCCCCATCGCAATGATGATCGCCGCTGCAATCCAGCGCAGGATGTCGAAATACTCTCGTACCAGCTGCCCGAAGATCGAAGCTGTCGCCCCCAGCGCCATGAAGATCGTTATGATCCCAGCTGCAAATGCTATCGCAGAAAGCGTTGCCCTGCGACGAACGCCGGCGGAAAGTGTTGAGCCCGCAGATATCTGATCAATCCCGACGCCTGCCAGATAGCTAAGATAAAACGGCACGATAGGTAGGATGCAGGGCGACAGGAAAGACAACAGTCCTGCGACCAAAGCTCCTGCAAATGTAATGTCGAGCATGGTCAAACCTGTTCTGGCACGCTATCATTCACATATTCAAAATAATAAAGATATGTCGCTGCGGTCAATCGGAGCTTAAGATGCGCCAACTAATTCTGCTTTTACTTGCAATCACGTTGCTTGTTTCTCCGGTGATTTCACGGGCAGAAATGACGCTCCTGATGGCCGAAGAAGATGGATGTATGTGGTGTGCACGTTGGGACACTGAAATCTCGGAGATCTATCCCAAGACGCCCGAAGGACATGCCGCGCCACTTCAGCGCGTCGATATTCACGCAGCTATGCCTGAAGGCATCGCATTGGAGCGGCCTCTATATTACACGCCAACCTTTGTTCTGCTGGACAATGGCCAAGAGGTTGGCCGGATCGAAGGCTATCCCGGCGAAGATTTTTTCTGGGGGTTGCTGGGCGTTTTGCTGCGTGACGCTGGGGTGCCGATTGAGACCTCTGGATAAAACGTGGCCAATAAAATAAACTGTTTCGAATGCGTGAAGCTATGAAAGCGAGGCGATCTTGTTGGACAAATCTTCGAAACTGCCTGTGTTCTCCAAGGACATGTGCGCCGAAGACCTGGACAGAATGATGGAAAATGCTCAGACGGCGTCAAATTTCCTCAAGGCAATTAGCCATGAAGGGCGCCTGATGATCTTGTGCTATCTGTCGTCGGGTGAAAAATCTGTCACGCAGATGGAAGAAATGCTCTCGGCGCGCCAAGCCGCCGTGTCTCAGCAACTATCTCGCCTACGCTTCGAGGGCTTGGTCAAAACGCGACGAGAGGGGAAAACGATCTACTACAGATTGGCGGATGATCGATCGACACAGATTCTGGAAGTCGTTTACGATCTATTCTGCAGGGAAAAGTAGAAGCCGCCAAAAATACCCGCCAGCTTTGGGAGGAGACTGGCAATGTTTGAAACATTGGGAGACGCCAACACCGTCGCCCTGATCGGTTTGATCGGTGGCATTGTGTTGGGCTTGGCCGCACGCATTGGCCGTTTTTGCACGCTGGGTGCAATTGAAGACTACCTCTACGCAGATGATGACCGGCGGCTGCGCATGTGGGCAATTGCGATCGGCGTAGCAATTGTCGGCAGCCACTTGGCTATGGCTTTCGGGTGGCTGGACCCTGTTGGAACAAGGTATCTTGCGCAGACTTGGAACCCACTTGGGTCGATCGTAGGTGGCCTCATGTTCGGTTACGGAATGGCCATCAGCGGGAATTGCGGCTATGGCGCGCTGGCAAGGCTTGGGGGCGGCGACCTTCGATCATTCGTCATAGTATTGATCATGGGTTTATCTGCTTACGTTGTCATGTCCGGGCCCCTGGCCTATTTGCGCGTTTGGGTCTTTCCCGAGGAGATGGGTCTTAGTGGCCCCCAAAGCATCAGCTTCCTTGCCGAACAACTTACCTCTATCCCAGCTTGGCTCATTGGCTCCGTTATTGGCGTTGCATTGGTGATTTTCGCCTTGGCAAACCAGCGTTTCCGCCGAACTCCCGCACAGGTGTTCTGGGGATCTGTAGTTGGACTGGCGATCGTATCTGGGTGGCTCGGTACGAATTGGGTGGCGACGCACGGTTTCGACGGTGAGCCAGTTCAAACCCATACCTTCGCTGCGCCCCTTGGCGACACAATATTCTACCTAATGACAGCCTCCGGAAACACTTTGTCCTTTGCGGTCGGATCAGTCTCCGGCGTTCTCATTGGCGCATTCTTGGGGTCCTGGTCCAAAGGTCACTTCAGATGGGAAGCATGCGAGGATCCACGTGAACTCAAGCGTCAGATGCTCGGCGCGGCGATCATGGGGCCAGGCGCGATCATCGCGGTCGGTTGCAGCGTCGGACAAGGTATATCTGCCTTCTCACTTTTGGCCTACAGCGCGCCTGTAACATTCGCTGCCATATTCGCCGGTGCGGCGATTGGGTTGAAACAACTCGTGTCTGGGCTGTCCTTCATAGCTGAGCGTTGACGTCACAGTTCAAACTAGAATTCACGTGTGGAGGACGGTTTCAGTAGTTCGCTCTTGTTGAGAAACCGATCGCTTTTGAAGGCAAATAGTCCGCAAACCATGCCCGTTAGCAGTTCGAAAAGTCAGATGACCATCGCGGTGCAAGCCGCCGGTGTCTAAACGACAGACCCGCAATTCCGGTTTACGCCTCAAAACCTTCCCGTTTGTTTTGCCCATCGCTGCGGTGTGGTTCACCATAGGAGACATCCGCTGCCTTTGAGAGTTGGCATTGAATCCGAATGATCGGATAGTGAAGTCTTTCACACGTGGAGCAAGGCTAACCACGAGAACGAATATGAGCTCGCGTCGATCTTGCTAAAGGTGATCCGTTTGACAGGCCCAACAATCCATTGATTATGTGCGCATGACCAAAGCTCAAAGACCGCCAAAGCCAAAACCAATTCCTTACACCCCGGAGCCGGACCGCTATGAGCGGATGGTGTATCGTCGATGTGGGCGATCCGGAGTGAAGCTTCCTGTTGTCAGCCTAGGGCTGTGGCACAATTTTGGAGCGGACTCGACGCACGAAAACAAGCGAGCAATGTGTCGGGCTGCGTTCGACCATGGGATCACTCACTTTGATCTGGCGAATAACTACGGTCCACCACCCGGATCGGCCGAAGAGGCATTTGGCGAGATCCTCAAAACGGATTTCGCGGGTTACAGGGATGAGCTGATCATTTCCTCCAAAGCAGGCTACGACATGTGGCCGGGACCCTATGGAGAATGGGGGTCACGCAAGTACATGATTGCGTCCTGTGACCAATCACTCGCGCGCATGGGACTTGATTATGTCGACATCTTTTATTCCCACCGCTTTGACCCCGATACCCCGCTCGAAGAAACAATGGGCGCGTTGGATCATATCGTACGATCGGGCCGCGCGCTTTACGTAGGTATCTCGAGCTACAACTCTCAACGCACGCGCGAGGCGGTGAAAATTCTCAACGAACTTGGGACACCTTGTCTGATTCACCAGCCTTCTTACAATCTGCTCAATCGGTGGGTGGAGCGGGATGGTTTGCTCGATACTCTGGATGATCTTGGGGTAGGATCGATTGCATTCACGCCGCTGGCACAAGGCATTCTGACTTCAAAATACCTACGTCATATTCCGGATGGCAGCCGTGCTACACAAGGAAAGTCGCTGCTCGATGGCATGATTAACGAGCGATCTCTGGCAAGTGTACGTGCTCTGAACGACATGGCCGAAGCACGCGGGCAGACTCTGGCGCAAATGGCGTTGGCCTGGGTGCTCAGAGGTGGACGGGTGACGACCGCTCTGATTGGTGCGTCCCGGCCGGAACAGATCGTAGATTGCGCAGGCGCCGTTGATAATCTCGACTTCAGTGCTGACGAGCTAAAAAAGATCGATGAAATCAGTTCTGAGGAAGATATCAATTTGTGGGCGCGGTCCTCAGAAACAGAATGACGATCTTAAAAACGTACGCAAAACCTAGGCCCTTTAAGACTTGCGATCTTTGGCGGATTGAACGTTTTTAGTTCGGCCTACCAGCTAACATGAGCCATCGGCCCAATATGTTCATTGGCCAAAGAACCACTCTTCTGCAGTGAGACCCGCCAAAACCACCATTCGTCGCAGTAGCATGAACTGATAAAGGGCGTGGGTCGGGAGCGCGGACGAGACGGATCTTCATCCGGCTCGACCGCCTTTTGTCACCTATAACTGGAACAGACCCAGGGCATTCACCACATCCCGCCTTGTCGCCTCGGTGCGCTCTCGCGCCCGTTCTGTGCCTTCTTTGATCACATCAAGAATGCAACCCCGGCTCTCGGGGGGTTATGTCCTACGCTCGCGAATTGAGGAGTCCCTTTGCGGGATTGAGCACCGCAAGGGGCCATAGCCGCAACGACGAAGCCAGAAAATGATTGAATTCATCGCTAAGGCAGACAATTTTGTAACGCAAAATTATGGACAAACTACGCAAGCTTACTGGGTGCGCACAACGCTGCGTTTCCTACATTGATTCGATTAAAGAAAACCTTGGATGTGCACCCACAATTCTGCGTGGTATTTGCGCATAACTTTGCACGATTTGCCCAAAGCGTTGCACGAATGGTCATAGCGCATGGATGTCGAACGGATCGGAGAAACCTTTGATCCTAGTGCCGACAAATGTCTCCAGTACATTAACCATTTCCAACAGATCGCAGGTTTCTTGATCAACCAGAATTCGACTTCCAGTTTTCTGCGTTTCTGCTTCCAGGCGAGCAGCAAGGTTTACGGTCGATCCGATACAAGTATACGTCGCCCTGTTGTCTGTACCGGCGTAACCAGCGACGACTTCTCCAGTCGCTATTCCGATACCGATCTTGAGGTCACTTTTCCCTTCTGAGCGCCGTTCGAGATTTAATATCTCAATCATGTTGTGCATTTCATGCCCTGCCGCCACTGCACTTTGCGCGGAGTTGGACAGCGGCTGCGGAACTCCGAAAAGAGCCATCAACCCGTCTCCCAACATCAGGCTGACAATCCCGCCATTGCTGGTAACAGCCTCGAACATCAGCGTGTAGAAAGTGTTGAGCAGGTCGATTGTTTCCTCGGGAGCGAGATCTTCCGATAGGGTCGTGAAGCCGCGAATGTCACAGAAAAGGACCGAAGCGTTGGCACGTTTACCTCCTATCGCAAAACCGGATTCTTGCAGGTCTTGTGCAACCTCCGTTGTTGCAAAGCGCTCTAGCAGTCTTTTTTGTTCGTCCCTGAGCCTTTTCTTTTCAAGGCTGCTGGAGACGCGTGCACTGAGGAGTGTCTTATTGACTGGTTTTGGCAGGTAGTCTTCAGCGCCCAATTCAATGCACCGCACGACATTGTCCAGACCCTCAACAGATGACGTCACAATTACCGGCAGATCGCGTAGGTCGGTGTCCGATTTGACGGCCTCCAGGACCTGGAAACCGTCCATTTCCGGCATTTCGATATCCAGTAAAAGCAAGTCAAACGGCTGGTTAGACAACATCTCCATCGCAACCCGGCCGTTTTCCGCAACAGATGCTTGGTGACCCAATAGCTCTACGCTGCGCGACAAAAGCAAGCGGTTCACCTTGTTGTCGTCGACAATGAGCAAGTGGCCGGGGGCGTCAGTCATCAATCAGACTCCGTAAAGCCGCGGCCGCAGTGGTGAGGGCTATCTCCAGCGCCGTCGCATCTTTTAGGACTCCAGCCTCGGGCAATTCTCCGAGTTCGACTTTCCTGGCCAGTTCGGCAAGAGCCGTCGCACCAAATGTGTTGGCGTTTGACTTGATAGAATGCGCAGCACGCCGGTAACGGTCGACATCGGCCGCAGCCGCAGCCGCTTTCAATTCGACTATCATTCTGGGCGCTTCATCGAGAAAGGTGTTCACAAGCTCCGCTGCAAAGTCTTCGCCTGTGGCGTCTTTAAGCTCCATGAAGATTTCATGATCAATTGGGCTGTCTGTCATGGATCACCTTCTTATTCTTGGGGAATTTAACAGGGCTTCGACAAGGACAGGTACGCGGATCGGTTTGGTGATATAGTCGTCCATCCCTGCATCCAGGCACATCTCACGGTCCCCCTGCATTGCGTTCGCGGTCATCGCGATAATGTGAGGACGACTTCCATCCGAATGCGCTTTGTTGATGCGGCGAGACGCTTCAAGACCATCCATCTCGGGCATTTGCACATCCATGAAAACGACATCGTATGTTTGCCGGTTTACGCTTTCGACCGCCTCAGCACCATTGCTGGCCAAATCCGCGCGGTAACCCATCTGCTCGAGCAGTCGGAGTGCAAGTTTCTGGTTCACCAAATTATCCTCAGCCAGCAAAATGCGCAGCGGATGTCGCGTCGCCATATCCGGATCTGTTTGAGGTTTGTCCTGTGGTTTGGACGGCTTTACTCGCACCTTTTCAGTCGCGAACAGTGTGACCAGGGTGTCGAACAAGTGGGATTGGCGCAAAGGTTTGGCGAGGTTGGCGGCGAAGAGCCCATCTTCCAGGTCTATGTCTCGCGGACCAAGTGAACTGAAAAGGATGAGTGGCAAACCCGGCTTCTTGGCGCGAACCTTTTTGGCAAGCTCTTCTCCATCCATTTCGGGCATATGCATGTCGAGAATAGCCAAATCGAACTCGACGCCTTCTTCTATTATGCTCAGCGCCTCGAACGGAGACGCACAGGTCGTGGTCTGTGTGCCCCATTTCTCGGTTTGAAGAGACAGGATTTTACGATTAGTGGCATTGTCGTCTACCATCAAAATTCGCTTTCCTTCGAGTTCAGGCTGAACGCCGATAAGATTGCGAGAAGACGACTTAACTGGCTTTGCGGGCTTTGCCTGGACCTTGAAAATAAAAGTGGAACCGCTCCCCTCGCCATCGCTTTCAGCCCACATGGTCCCACCCATAAGTTCGGCGAGGCGTTTCGAGATCGCAAGACCCAGACCAGTGCCGCCATATTTCCTGGTCGTTGAACTATCTGCCTGACTGAAAGACTGAAATAGTCGACTCATGCCTTTTTTGGACAGGCCGATTCCGGTGTCTCGGACTTTAAACGTCAGTTCAAGCATTCCCTGTACCTTGGCAGATTGCTCAACAGACAGAACTACTTCGCCGCTTTCGGTAAACTTCACTGCGTTGGAAAGAAGGTTAAGCAGAATTTGCCTTAACCTTGTTAGATCGGCGCTAATAGCCAGCGGTAGCGCGTCATCGAACTCATAGGCCAGATCGAGTTGTTTCTCGGCAGCCTTGCCGCTGATTAAATCAAGCGCGCTTTCTACGCACTCGCGCAGGTCGAACGGATGGTTTTCGATATCCATCTGCCCGGCCTCAATTTTCGAGAAGTCGAGGATCTCGTTTATGATACCCAAAAGCGCATCGCCGCTATCGCGGATCGTATTGGCGTAGTCGCTTTGTTCTGCGTCCAACTCTGTGTCCATCAACAGCCCGCTCATCCCGATTACGGCATTCATGGGGGTTCGAATTTCGTGGGACATCGTCGCCAGGAAAGCGCTTTTTGCTTCGTTTGCTTCCTCAGCAACTTTTCGCGCCTCTTCGGCCTCGCGGAAAAGACGCACATTCTCGATGGCAATTACCGCCTGGTCTGCAAACGAGTAGGCGAGGTCGATCTCATCTTTGGTAAAGGCGCCAGCTGTTTTCCGAGCGAACACCAATACACCCAGACACGCCTTGCCTTTTATTAGTGGCAGCAACAGAGCCGCGCGAACGCCATGCCGGTCATACGTAATCTGTTCAAACGGTGAGAGTTCGAGCGTATCCCAATCCGGAAGGTGGAGCATCTTCTTCTCATGAAGAACCTGAGCGGGAAAGCTGGACATTGGATCAGGGTCGATAGGGAAACTTTGGTTTCCTTCAAGGGTGGCAACACCGTCTGCACTCACCCGCGCAAGCACCTCGAATGTGTTACCTTGAGCGGTCATGGCCGCAACCATATCAGAGGAAACCAACCGCACACCTGCTTCTGCGATTGCTTCGAAGACTGGCTTGATGTCGTCAGGAGACTGGCTGATCACCCGTAGAACGTCCGCACTCGCAGTCTGACGTGCCAGGGAAGCTTGCGTTTCATTAAACAGGCGAACGTTTTCCAGCGCGATGATGGCCTGATCGGCGAAGGACTCGGCAATGGCGACCTCATCTTCGCTGAAAACTTTGGCCGTTTTTCGGATGAACACCAAGGCACCGAAACATTCCGTCCCGCGCATCAGAGGCACTGTCAGCGAAGACTTGAACCCTTTCCGGCGGATGATTTCTTGATCGCGTGGGGGTAGCTCATCGTACCGCCATTCGGGCAAATGCAAGGTCTTGCCGTTCTTGATTGCCTTAGAGGGCAAATTGTCTTCGGGATCAATTGGCAGGCGCTCGGTCCAAGTGATTTCTTCGACGCCATCGGGTGTCGCGGCGGCGATTTGCCAAAGTTCAGTCTTGTTCGCCTGAATGGCAATCGACAGGTCGCAATCTATGAGGGTCGTCGCCAGTCCGACAATCTTTTCAAAAACCGGCTTGGTATCTGTTGGGGATTCAGAGATTACTCTTAAGACGTCCGCGCTTGCGGTTTGGCGCGCGAGTGCGGTCTGCGTTTCGTTGAAGAGTTGCGAGTTCTGAATTGCGATTATTGCCTGGGACGCGAAGGTCTCCATTTGCTTGATTTGTTTTTCGTCAAAAGCGGCCGCTGTTCGGCTCCCCATGCTGATAACACCAATTGTGTCACCATCACGGATCAGTGGCACGGAAAGAACAGATCGATAGCCTTCGAGATTAAACTTGAGCAGCGGATCATAATTGGTGTCGGCTTGAGTGTCCTCAACATAGTCAGCCCTACCATGCAGAAGCGCACGCGATGTGGCTGATGTTTCCCCGGGTTCAAAAGGATGTGCCTTTAAAAAATCCGCGAATTTGGCTGATACATTGTGTCCGGCAAAATAATGGTACTTCCCGTCTTCGGGTGTCTTAAGTGCCACAAAGGCATCCTGTAGGCGGCAAATGCGGGATGAAACGGCCAGCAATGCTTCCAGTACAGGCTCCAATGCGTCGGGAGACCGAGAAATAACTTCGAGTACTTCGTTTGTGGCTTTTTGATACTCTAACGATTCCTCAACTTCCGCCGTTCGGGCTGTCACCTCGTCGAATAGGTGCGCATTTCCAAGTGCAATTACCGCTTGCGAGGCGAATGTTTCAACTAAGGCTATCTGCTTGTCCGAGAACGCCCCAATTTTCGAATGAGCAAGTGAAATCACGCCGAGCGTGACCCCATCCTTGACCAGCGGAACCCCTAAAGCTGAACGAAATCCGGCACCCAGTGCTTCTTCTTTCCAGGCATAGTCCGGGTCGTGCTCAAAATCTTCAATGTACACCGTTTTGCCTGTTAACGCGACGCGTCCCGTGGTTGTGCCCTTGTCTGGAACGAACACCTGACGGTTTATGATGTCGTGGTGAGCTGCGGCGGAATTGTGGGTCGCAGCAACGTCATAAATTCCGGTTTCTTCGTTTAGAAGTGCGACGTAGGACGCTTCGGGTTTGCAGATGCGAACCGCCACCTGCAAAATAGCTTTGAGAACTGGATCAAGTTCATTTGGCGAGCGTGAAATCACTCCCAGCACTTCAGACGTGGCCGTTTGATAGTCAAGCGCTTCTTCAACTTCCGCGGTGCGTGCCTGCACTTCTCTGAACAACCGTGTGTTGTTTATGGCTATCACAGCCTGGGATGCGAATGTCTCCAACAGGTTGACCTGTTTTTGGCTAAACGCCCCGGGCTTCCGGTGCGCCATGACGATAACACCAACGGTCACGCCGTCGCTGACCAAAGGGACGCCAAGAGTGGTGAGGTAGTCGCCGATCTCCGCCGCCACCTTCCATGTGTAAGTTGGATCCTTACTCGTATCTTTTATGTAAACAGTCTTGCCATAAAGAGCCGTGCGACCGATGCACGAGCCTTCCTCTGGGGCAATAGGGTTGTCTGACAAATAGTTAAGAAACGCATCGCTCACGTTGTGGGACATGGCCACACGGTACAACCCATCGTCAGCATCCCGCATTGCGAAGAATGCATATTCTGGGTCGCAGATACGCGAGGAAACTTCCAGGATTGCATCCAGCACTCGTGGAAGATCGTTGGGCGAGCGAGAGATGACATCCAATACTTCTGACGTGGCAGTCTGATATTCTAACGATTGTACGACTTCGGCAGTGCGTTCCTCCACTTCCCGGAAAAGGTTGGCATTCGTAATGGCGATAGTGGCCTGGTCGGCAAAGGTTTCTAACAACTGAATCTGTTTGGCGGAAAATCCCGAAACCTCGGTTGACCCGACCGAAATTACACCCACGACCTCGCCATTCTTGACCAATGGGACCCCGAGCACGGACCGATATTCCCCGACGCCGCTGTCTTCTATCCAGGTATAAGAGGTCTCGGTTTCAATATCTTCGATATAAACAGTGCGTTTCGACAGAATGGCACGCCCGTTGACACCGCTTTCATCAGGCGAAATAGGATGCGCTTTGACATATTCCGCAAAGGTCGTGTCCTGCGTGAGTATCGCATGAACATGAAAAAGCTGATCGTCGGGGTTCAGCATAGCAACATAAGCATCCTGCAATTCGCAGATGCGAGACGCCTCTTTGAGGATAGCGTCGAGAACAGGTGCTAACTCATTTGGTGATGCCGAAATCACCCGCAGCACTTCGGATGTAGAGGTCTGGTATTCCAAAGCCTGCGTCACTTCCGCCGTGCGATCCTGGACTTCGCGGAACTGGCGGACGTTCTCCATTGCGATCACGGCTTGAGCCGCGAAGGTTTGAACCAAAGCGACATCGTCGTCTGAGAAAGGTGCAACTTCACGACGGTAGAGCACGATCACCCCTAGACCGGTGCCATCCTTCATCAACGGAACTGCCAGAACCGAGCGGGCTCCTTCAATCTCAACCATCTGAACCCGTTTCGGGTCACGATCCCTGAAGTACAGGGGGTCGTCCGCGATATCGTCCTGGCGAATGACCTCGCCGTCGATCATTGGTTTGATCGCAATTAATTCCGTGCGTGTCAGCGGCTCGACAAAGTTTTTGAGCGCTTCGTCAAAGTCGGTTCTTGCGCCGATATTGGCCGGGATCGTTGCGAGCCCACGCTCGTTATCAGCGACACATAAAAACGCCAGCGGGGCTTTGCACAAACGGCTGGAGTTTTCGAGAATGCTTTGGAACACAGGTCTTTCGTCGTCGCGGCTACGGCTGATAACTTCGAGGATTTCTCGCGATGCTTTTTCGCGCTCAAGTCGTTCCTGAACCTCTCGAAACTGTCGCGTGTTTTCTATCGCTATGACCGCGTGATTGGCGAACTCTTCGATGAATTGTACGTCGGGATCAGAGAACGGGCGCACTTCGCGGCGGCTAACCGCAATAGCACCTATCGCCTGCTCACCTTGCATCAACGGGACGACAACGCGCGACCTGATACCTTCGACGTCGACAATTTGATGTGCGGTGGCATCGCCTGAGCGGTAGAAATCGGTGTCAGCCATATCCTCGACGCGAACAACTTTGCCAGTTCGGATCGCCGCAGCTGCCGTGATTGAGCTATCAAGAGACCATTCTTCGCCCAATTCAACTTCGGTTCTGTCATGGCCCCATGCTGCTGCCAATCGAATATGGGTTCCAACGGCGTTGACCAACAGAAGCGCGGACTGATCTGCCCCACAAACCTCTGTGGCCTGCTGAAGCACCGCTTCGAAGACACGTGCATCATTGTCGCGGCTTTTGCTGATGACGCTCAGAACTTCTTGCGTCGCGGTTTGTCGCTCCAACTGAATGTGCAGCTCGTTCATTTGACGAGTGTTATCGAGGGCAATGACGGCTTGCGCGGCAAAGCTCTCGACCAAAGAAATCTCGTCATCGGAAAAGGGTCGCACTTCGCGCCGGTAGATCCCGATGACACCTACAGGGTCACCATTTGCTGACATCAAAGGAACCGTCAGAAACGAACGGACACCTTCCTCATCAACCAATTGCCGACGCCAGGGATCACCGTTGATGTAGTGGTCTTTCTCGCGCAAATCGACGTTGTGAATGACGCGCGCTTCCCGCACGGACTCGGCAATTTGTAAATTTGAGTCCAGAGACCAGCGATCCACGCCGACCTTGTATGTAGCCAATTGATCACCAAAATGGGCCGCGTATTCCAAATGAGTTCCCGCCTCATTTAGCAGGCTCAACGTTGCTACATCTGTTTCGCAAAGCCGGGCCGTGTTTTCCAAGATCGTCTGAAATACCGGCGCTTCATCATCCCGAGACCGACTGATCGTCTCCAGAACATCACGCGTGGCACCTTCACGCGCCAGACGCACCTGCAACTCGCTAAACTGACGAACATTTTCAATTGCAATGACCGCTTGTGCGGCGAAAGTTTCAACCAGCTGGACCTGATCGTCGGAATAAGGTCGCACCTCATCCCGTGCCAACATCAGGCACCCGATTGCACTGCCACCCACTTTCAACGGAACAAAAAGATTGCTCCGGCACCCATGCGTGTCGACAATGAGCTTAAAGCGCTCATCGCCCGATTTGTGAAAATCGGTGTCGCCCATATCGACAACACGTTTTGTCTTACCGCTGAGAATAGTGTCAGTCACAATGGAGTTGCCTGGCTCCATCGTGTATTTGCCATCGAGCCAGAGCTGCTGAATATCCGGGTGTAAATTGACGCTTGCAACCAGTTGCTGACGAGCATCCCCTTCTTGCCCGAGCACCAGACCGGCAAAAAAGGCATCACACAGATCTTTTGCCAGCGTTACAATCAGGTCGCATACTGGTTGGATGTCGTCCTTGGTCTCGGAGATCGCTTGCATAACCCGCGCGGTGGCTTCAAACCGAGCCTGCTGATCATCCGCGCTGAGCCCAGAGCGTTGCGAAGATGACGACGCTGAATCAGCAGTCTCTCTTGATGCCTTCTTTCCACCCACCTGCGTTCGTGCCCCTACGCAAACTAATGAAACACACAAGACCAGAGTTTAGAGGGCATACGATAGAAGTCACAGAGTTTCTTTCTGGACAGCATCCGTGACTGAGCAGCCTCTTCTGGCTGGCGCAACTTGGCCGCAAGGCTCGGCAACCATTGATTTCCGTTTGGCTGCGTGATTCACGTTTCGAAAACTAGGCGGAGAACATGTCTGATCTTTTCTTGTTAAGCGACGAGAAAATGGCGCGTCTGGCACCCTTCTTACCAAAGTCCCGCGGCAAACTTCGCGTCAATGGCAGGCGTGTCTTTAGGGGGTTATCTTCATCAACCGCAACGGGTTACGGTGGCACGACGCACCTAGGGAATAAGGACCACACAAGACGCTCTATAAATGTTGGAATCTATGGAGTGACAAAAGTATTTTGCCCAGATGCTTGTCGGTCTGGCCGCTGATCACGGCGAAGAGAAGACTGCGATGATCGACGCCACATACCTCAAAGCCCTCGCACGGCATCCAGCCTAACGGTGAAAAAAGGGGGACTTGGATGTCTGATCGGGCGTACCAATGGCGGCATGAACACAAAGTTGCATGCGGTTTGCGACAGCCAGGGACATTCTTTCAATCTGTTTGTAACCGCAGGGCAAGTTAGCGAATACATCTGCGCACGCGCTTTGGTCGGCAGCCTGCCATAGGCAGATTCGCTATTGGGTGACTGGGGCTATGACGCCGATTGGTTCAGAGAAGCGTTGAAAGACAAAGGTATACGCGCGTGCATTCCAGGCCGCAGACAGCGTAAGTCAGCCATCCGGCACGACAAGCGCCTCTACCAAAGCCGCACTCGGATTGAGATCATGTTTGGCAGATTGGTCGCAGCTTTACTCATCTATTGGCTACGAGTCCTGAGCCTAGGGAAGCTCAAAGCACAAGTACGATTTGCAGGTAACGACATAGGTCGTTCCTTGCGCAATTCATTTAAATCAAAGGTAATTCAGCTTCTTGGTCACCCAGAAAAGAATTTCTGCCAACACCGAAATCGCGCCTGCTTCCTCGGTGATAACCAAGCCCGTACCTGATGCACCCAGTTTGGTCACCCTTGCACCCTGATCTTCAGGGATTTCTGCAACAACGATGAAGTCCGCCGCGCCAATCAACTCACGCAGCGACGGAAGCCCACTTCTGGCGTCCAACGCACCTTCGCTGGTAGCGGGTGGTATGTCCGAAATCGTGGTATCAAACTCCGCTCCAGGCATACTGCGCAGGGCAACACGAATAGTGTCGCCAATGGATATGTTTTGCAGACTACTCAAAGGAAGTGTCGCAACCAGAACCCTGTCGCCCGGTATAACAAAATTGATTGCCCCTTGTAGAGTCGATACCCGGTTTCCAGGGCGCAGGGTCAGGCCTGTCACCATGCCATCTGCAGGTGCGCGCACGACTGTTTGTTCCAATGCCCAACGCGCTTGGATCAGCAAATTCTCTACCTCGGCAACGCCAACATCGACCCCATCCACTTGGGCGGCAATACGCCTTTCAAGACCCGCCTTCCGCGCGTTTGCGGCGCGCAAGCCCGCCTCAAGTTGCTCTATCGTTGAAACGGCTTCCTGAAGCTGGAACTCAGTGGACGCTCCCCGTTCGGTGAGACGGATAATGTCATCGCGACGCGCCACGCCAAAATCCAGTTGCGCGGACAGTGAGGCAATGTCAGCCTCAGCCGCCTCAAGGTCGTGACCCAGTTGATCCGCCTCAGATTGCGCTGAGGCCAGCGACGCTTCAAGTCGAGCGACCTCGGCTGCGAATTCCGTATCATCTATCCGGAAAAGAACATCCCCCTTTGATACCAGCTCATTGGGCTCTGCCGCGACTTCTGTCACTGGTCCTGCAACATTTGGGGCAATGCTGATCACCGCGCCTTGTACCGAAACCGTACCGCTTGGTGTCGTGTGGTTCAGCGCGCCGATAACCACTAATGCAATCACGACACCACCGCCATAGATGAAGGTCTTTGAAACCGCGTTCCAAGGCAGCAGGCGGAGTTTTGAAAACACCAACCATGCCAGGCCAAAATACAGCGCCAGAACGATTAGCATATCAGATACTCCACTGAATTCATTGGGCCAGGAACCGAAGCATCTGAGCTTACTAAAGACGCACAAGACCAGGTTCGGCCGATTGGGCCACTATACAGCCACAAGTAGCGTATCTGAAAGAGTGTGCTCGGAAAGGGCTCCTGGTGCACCAATTGCAACAAGCCTGGTTTCGGGTTTGCGCTCACCCCACACTTCATCCCGCGCGATGTCCATGCGTTTACCGACGACCTGGACAAGAATACGATGATCCGGATCCTCCTCACTGAAGACAAAACCCTTGAGACGATAGACATCACCGGGAAGCGTCCGAATAGCGCTGCGGAGAGAGGACAGGCTTATCGGGCGTTCCGCTTTCATCATGGTTGTCGAAAAGCTGTCTGAATGATTAGCGTGGTGACAGCCGCAGCCGGGGCCATGTTCATGATGGTCAGGTACTTCTGTTTCTAGTTGTTCTGAGGCAAAGCGGCCGACTGAAAGAAGTATGTCCAGAGGGACGTTTGCATTGACAGCTTCGACCAAACGATAACGACGAAAGCGAGACCCGAGCCAATCGTGCACCTTCTGAATAGTGGCCCTATCGACAAGATCAACCTTGTTCAAAATAACCATATCCGAGAACGCGATTTGACGGAGCTTCAGTTCCATTTGTTCCGGCGCAGAAAATAGCTGTTCCGCATCGACAAGACACATAAGACTGTCCAAGCGGATCATGTCCCGAAACTTCTGATCTGTGAATGTCATCGCAATTGATGACGGGTCCGACACTCCACTTGCTTCAAGGACGATGTATTCCGGTTTCTCAGGCCGGGCGAGAACGGCCTCTACCGTTTCGATCAGGTCGTCTCGGATCGAGCAGCACACGCAGCCATTCGCTAGACTCATCACATCATCTTCGAGGCCGACCACCAAGTCGGCGTCGACGTTTATGGATCCAAAGTCATTCACCAGGACTGCCACTCGCAATCCGTGATTGCCGGTGAGGATGCGGTTCAAAAGCGTTGTCTTACCGGCTCCTAGAAAGCCGGTAAGGATCGTTACGGGGATCGCGGAAGTCGAACCGAATTCAATCATTATTGGATCTCCCATCAATCGTCATCACGCGAGCCGATTATATCGGAAACTTTTATTGTAAAGTCCTGCGGCCAGTCCCCGCCGGGTGCTCGGAAGACGTCAGTTGGATAGTACTCGCGAGGATCGATCTCCATATCACGGTACTTCTGATCTTGCTGATCTGCTCGAGTGAGCCTCGGATTAGGTAGTGTGATTTCATCAGGAAGCTCAATACGCCCGGCCTCGGCCGCCGCAGCCAGTTCGCGAAATGGTGGAACAGTGCCGGATTTTCCGGGCAGTGCAGCTTTCCTGTACCAAATCGCATCCTTGGTCACGTTAACAACGGCTACATCGAGACCCCATTGGAACAAACCGTCGTAGTGGGCGCGAATGCCAGCCAGCATTTCAGCGTCGATATCCTCGTCCTGGGTGTAGTGCGTCACCATTCCCAGACGTGGGCGAGTGTCCGCAAAAAGCTTACCTACGGCATAGTGAGAGGTGTGATGCGTATCGATGGTGTAGTTGAAAAGATCCTGTGGGATACCGTATTTGTAGGTCATCAACTGACCAATATCCTGTCCCGACATTTCGGTTACAAAGACATCAACTCCTTCACCGTATTTCCGTGAAAGTTCGTCTGGTCGACCGTCGCCTGTCCATACAAAGCTCAGACCATTCCAATCGAGCCGATACCCAACTGCACCGTCCTTGGCGTGGCTGCGCGGCCAGGACCGAACAGTCACACCGTCTTGGTCATAGACGATGCCGCCTTCTTGGCTGAAATCGAACTCGTTGACCTCGATTTCGTAGCCGTCCCCAATCGGGAACACGTCGAATGCTTCAAGATGCCATTTGAGCATCTGCTGCATGCCTTTGACCATCCCGGCTGTTCCAAGCTCGGGTGTCCGACCGGACGGGCCGTGAATACGAAGTGGAGTGTACCCTCCTGACCAAGCCCGGAATGGGTAGATGTAAGGGATGTCGGCATAGTGGTCGACATGTAGGTGAGAGATGAAGATGTCGTTGATCAGCTGCCCCGGCACCTGCATGGCAATGATGTTGCGGACACAACCGGATCCAAAGTCGAAGAAGAACCGTTTTCCATTTCCCAACTCTACCATGATACAAGTACCCGCCTGATCTTCGCGTGGCGGATATGGTGTCGAGCCACAGAATGAGATGCGCATCTCATCTGGCCCCAACTCCTCACTAAGTGGAAAATAGTTCGCGTTTGAGCCTGTCATGTACTTCGTCGGGCGGAAATACTCTGGCAAAGAGATACCACCTGCGGGTCGCCCACCGTATGGGTTCTTGAGCGTTTCTCCCAGCGGGCCGTCTCCCTCGTGGGCCTCGGCACTTCCTGCCGCAAACCCAGCCGCCCCCGTCGCGGCTGCTCCGGTGGCTAAACCTTTGAGAACATTCCGCCGCGAGGGATCTTCAATTTGGTCTGTTGTCTGAACCTGTTTGTTCTCCAGGTCTTTTCCATTGTCTTCCTTGGTCATGGCCATGCCCTCATTTGGAAATGTTGCGAGGATCGCGCTTCACCATCCGGCGAAGTTCGTTCACGAGTTCAGATTTTATGTGGGCCCATTCCGCGCGCTCTGAGGCTGTGATCGATACATCATCCAGCAACTCGGAAGCTTTCTTCAGGTCTTCGACGACCTCCTTGAGCAACGCATCCGTTTCGATACGCGCTGACAGCGCATCGGACAGTTCTGGAATCTCTTCTTTCAGGTCCACTGCCACTGGATAAATCCCGGCTCCCACTATCTATTCTCACATCGAGATGAGTGTGGTTGACCGTGCAGGCCAAGTGAGTCACCGTGAGTTGGGGGTGAGTTTGCCTTGAACAAAGCTAATGAATTGCCGATAGATCAACATGTTGAGCAGCCGTCGCCGGATCTTGTCCGGGAAGCGCTCGAGCGCGTTGTATCGAGCGACGAGTTCCAAGCTTCACCCCGCCTCCAACAATTTCTTACATACGTAGTCGAGGAAGCTATCGCGGGTCGTGGTCCCCAGATCCGAGGCAAAGCTATTGCCGTAGAGGTCTATGGACGACGCATTGATGGCAGTGGCGGCCAAAACCTCGTTCGCGTCGAAGCCAGGCGGCTGCGTCGGCTATTGCGCGAATTTTACGAAGATCAATGGGACGGCGAAGGGGTTCGCATTTTTGTTGATCCTGGCGGATACAAGCCGCGGTTTTCATACGAGCCTACAATTGAAGACGGCGTATCAAATGCATGGAACGGCGATGAGCCCGGCGGGCGTCGGCGTTCGCTGCGACTGCTGCCAGTTGGATTGGGGGTCCTCGCAGTAGTCGTTGTGCTTGGCATCTGGACGAGCCAAATAAACACAGAAGAACCGCCAACGGCTCAATCCATTGAACAAGCTGAACGTGCAGCACTTGGTGAGCAATCTTTGACAAGACTTCAGGCGGCCAACCTTGCAGATCAAGCCCGAGGCATGTTTTTTCCCGTTTTTGACGTCAAGCGCCAGCAAATCGCACTGGGAATGTTCCAGCATGCAGCCGAGCTCGACCCAGCACTCTCCGATGGCTATGCGGGATCGGCACAGGTTTTGGCGACTCTGGCCATGCTGTCCCCGGATGAATCGCAAAGAGAAGATCTCTTAGGTCAAGCTTCGGAACTATCTGAAAAGGCCCTTGAATTGTCCCCTGCTGATGCGTGGGCAAATGGCGCAAATGGTTGGGTGTTGGCTGTCTATAACCAGCCAAACGAAGCTTTAAAATACGCCCGAATGTCCGTCGAATTGGGGCCGAAGGACGGCCATATTCTCGATCTTGTTGGTATCACTGCCATAGTTGCCAATGCCCCGGAACTTGCTGCCGAAGTCAGCAACCCGGAAAGAACCAGGTCTGGATCGGGTAGGTTTGGTGCGAGAAACATCTGGGGCGTGTCGCAACTTATGCTCGGGAATTACGAGAGTGTTGTCGAAGCCTTTCATGGGGCGCCAGCTGCCGGAGCGCCAGTCAGTGCTCCTTCGCTCTTATTCCAAGCTGTTGCGCAAGATGAGTTGGGAAACACGGAAGACGCACAACGGCTCATTGCAGAAATGCGCAAAACGTGGCCCGAGTTTCCGTCTGAGTTTCTCGCTTACAGGATATTCAACAACGACAACGCTACACGGAATTTGATACTGGAAACACTTAGCAAGTTTTGACAAACGGCCGATTAAAACGACAATGATGTGCGTCTATTGCTGACGCAGAAAATCCACGCAGTTGCGGTGCTTACAATTCGGCACCTCAGCAGTATTCACCGAGCCGTTCATACACCTGTGCGGATCGCGCAGGGTTTTACCATCCTTTCTCTGCGCGCGCGCCGAATTCGAAGATGGCGGCAAACTGGGCTTTTGCTCATGTGGCTATGGATGACCCAGCGCAGACGCGCTAGACCCTTTGCGGGATTGAGCAATGCAAAGGGCCTCCCAAGCCTCTTGGATTAAATGCGGTCTTTTTGCTTGGATTCTCGCGAAGGTCCGTGATGCACAGAAAGCGGACTTTGCATAGTTTTGACGCAAATCTTCCTAAAACTAACCAAAGAAAAATATTAGCGGAAATTCAGCCTCTTGATACGACAACATGACATTTGTCCCGAGATGTCGCATGAAACTCAAACGGGTTTTGGGTCGGTTTTAAGTGGTAGTAGTAGTCAATGCCATGAATGTCTGGAGTGGATAATCTTAAATCGTAGCCGATAATCCCGCCTCTCAATTCACGGACCCACCCACCCGTCCGTACGCGGCTAGCGGAAAAGTTGGCCTCAGATGTGTTCCGTAGTTTCAACGAATTCACGATGACCATGTTGGGGTATGGACTGTTTTCAGGGCAATGCTCGACCAAACGCCATGCGCCGTTTAGAATTTTCGGGTTTTCTGCTCCGCGCACAATTCCTGAACAAACAAAGCTGGGAAGCTCTCGCAACGCGCTTAAAGTATCAATCGAGAAGGTTGTCGAGAACGTTTCCATGGAGCTAAACTGTTTTGTCAACTCCAACAATGCGCCTCTTGTCTTATTCCCAAGCTTTCCATCGGGTTCTCCTGCATCACAACTCAGCCTGTTGAGTTCCACCTGAATGGAGTAAACAACTTGTTCTAGCGACAGTCAACGAGAACCATAGGCGGAAATTCCGAGTGGATCATAGAAGTTAGACTGCGTCGTTTGCGAGTGATCGTGGTAGTGGGCCTTACTTCGCGCGTGGCGTAGTGACGCCATCAGTACACGTTCCGGATTATTGATGAACTGGCTTGCATCGGCTTCGTCATTGTCTTCTCCCGCTGCAGGAGGAGCGGGCTGTAGACGGCCTTCAAGCACAGTGCCCCACACGTTGATATCGGCCAGCGTCAAAGGATCCACCGTTAGCGGATTTTCTTCGAGAATTGTGAAGTTGGCCAGTTTGCCAGGCTCGATGGAACCGATCTCATCCTCCAATTGCAGAGAATAGGCTGCGCCGATGGTGATACCTTCCAAAGCGTCTTCGGCACTGATGCGCTGGTCCGGACCAACGACGCGACCGCTCGTGGCTATCCGATTGACAGCAGCCCACATGTATTTCAACGGCTCCGCAGGAGCCATCGGCATGTCCGAGTGCATCGAGAAGGGGATACCTGCTCGGACGGCATCGCCTAAAGGCACCATGCGCTCTGTGCGCTCGCTACCGACGCTGCCTGCGGCATAGCGATCTGCGAGCGTCGGCGTATAAACGGAATTGCCGCTGACAATCGCGCCAAGACGTTTAATGCGTGCGATCTGATCAGGTTGAGCGTAGCCAAAGTGTACGACGACGGTGCGATGGTCATATCTCGGATTGCGCTGCATGGCAGCTTCGAGGGCATCCAGAAGAATGTCCAGACCGCCGTCTCCCAGATTGTGAACATGGACCTGAAAGCCTGCGTCCCAATAAAGGTCGAACACCTGCTTGAAGAAATCGGGCGTCATAATCCATTCACCTTCATGCCCGTCCAGGTAGCCATCGCGCATGATCATTAATTCACTGAAGATCGCTCCATCCAAAAGCAGCTTGACCTGCTTCGGTAGGAACTGGGTTCGACCTTCGCTCCACGCCAGCATTGCTTCGGTTTCGGACAGTACTTTTTCGGGGCCCTCTGTGTTCAGAAACAAACCACCAAGCGTTCGACCGTCCGGAATAAAGTAAAAGTTGAAAGGTGTGTCGTCTGGTCCGAACGCTTCTGCTACGAGCGCTTGGGCGTTCTGATCCACAGGGCCAGCTGGCTCTGCAAGTGTCGTGATCCCGCTGCGGTGGTAATAGTCCTCTGTGAACTCCAGCGCTTCCATGACCCTGTCGATAGACGCATAGACCGGAGCAAACTTCTCAAAGAACACATGCTCCCAGAATGCAGCTTCAAGGAAGAGGCCTTTTTCAAGATTGGCTTGAGACCGGGCCAACTCGCTCGACCAGCTCGCAATGTATTCTTCGGTGATATCCAGTTGTTTGATGGCCGCCGAGTTGAAGTACATCTCGTGGGTAGAGCGCTGCCATACAGCCAGCGGAATGTCGGGGGCCAGTTCGTCCAAAATCGCACGGCTCATGTCCCCGTGCCACAACGCGTGATACCCCCAGACCATCAACGGCCGCCCGCTGCTAGGATCATATGTATTGATGACCTCGGACAGGCGTTGGCGAAACTCCTCCTCGCTATTGGCAAGAGGCGCAAATCCGGCCGGCGATTGCCAGTCCTCGATGGAAATTATGGCATCCGACATCATGGCAAGTGCGCCCAGAAGCGGGTGTAAATGCTGTTCAATGAACCCAGGCACAATGACTTTGTCTTCAAAACTGCGGTCAATTGCATAGCTACCTTCGGGCAGCCGACCCTCGATACCCTCTAGGGTTCCGACGTCGACAATTCGACCGTTTCTAACTGCCACGGCCTCAGCCAACGGGGCGTCCGGATTCATGGTAAGAACTTCTCCACCGACGTAGACAGTCGTGCCGGGAAACTCAGGAAAACGGTCGAAGGCGTCTTGCAAAGAAGGAGACTGCGCAACGCCGTGAAGCGGCATGAGTGCGAAAGCGAGTATGGTTAGAGACTTAGAGAAACTCATTGATGCCTCCGAATAAGATTGCGGACATTAATAAATTGCTTCGATCAGAGCAGGTTGGTCTGCGATGTGTCAACCTAAGCCGTCAGTCTCAAAACACCGACTGAGCGACATAAATTTGAAAGCCACTTTCGCGGCCCGCTGTGGTCTCGTGGCAGACATTCGCCGAAATTCACAGAATGACTGCAATGCGAACAAAGTGGATATTTCACCAGGTAAGTGAGAGCGGCAGTAATTCTCGAATTCCCTATAAAACGGACTATGCTTTGCCGGGCAAAACTACGGTGTTCAGTTCTTTGAAAATCAGATTTTGATAAGCCGTCTGCGGCCGTACTTCAGTTGCAACTCATTTGGAGCGATACTGCCATGCCAAACACTTCATTACTTTCCAAGTCCAATTTTCCAGTTTTTGCGCTTATTGGAGGTTTGACTATGCAAAGCCTTGGAACATCTCCTGCACATGCTGAAGACGACCCATACGCGACGCCGCGAGAAGAATTTTCCATCCGTGACCTACGGAATGGTTACACGGCCGAGCAAACCTACGACCTGAGTTCTGAATGGAATTTGCAGAAGTTTCTCGACATCACCGAAGCCGGGGCGTTTTCATACATGAACCTCGCCGAGTTCCTGCCGAGTTCGGTTATTCGCCGCGACGGGGCCGTCGCGATGCTTGCGACAAACCTTAACAATGCCATAGGCGCTACGAGTGTTTCAGGCGCTGATGGCAATGCTGTCTCGCTCGACGAGATGATTAATGCCGACGTTTCCACAGTGCAGGGCGTTATGGTTCTTCACAACGGCGAAATAGCTTACGAGGCCTACCCAGGAATGCGCCGGACGGACAACCACGTCTGGATGTCCAATGCAAAGATCCTGTCGAGCTTGCTGATCGGTCAATTGGAAGATGAGGGTAAGATCGACGTCCAGAAAACGGTTGGCGACTATGTCGAGGGCACCAAGGGAACAGCTTGGGAGAACATAAAAGTCATCGACGTCCTGAACATGCAGTCTGGGTTGGATCTGGAAGAGAACCCCCTGTCGCGCAAAGGCGATACTCCATATGGGCGTTTTGTCAGGGCTGAGGTTGGTGTTCCGAACGAAGCAGGCCTCCTGCAAACGCATAACGAAGCCATGTTTGCAATACCCAAGCTGCGGGAACCGGCTAAGGCCTTCGAATACTCCTCTGCAAACACACAAATGCTTGGCCTCGTCATCGAAGCCGTTACGAACCAGCGACTTGGTGAAGCGATCACGGAGCGGGTCTGGAGCAAAGCGGGAATGACTGGCGACGCCACCCTTGCGCTGTCACCTCAAGGAAACGGCATCATACACGGTCTGATCAGCAGCCGATTGATCGACATGGCAAAGATTGGTCTTCTCTACACGCCGAGCTGGGACAAGACAGCGTCAGACCGCATTGTATCTGAAAAGATGATCGGCACGATCCAAACAGCGGGTGTCGCTGAAAACTACATGAAGGGAACGCTTGGGCCGCACCTTTCTGAAGCATTCCGTGAACAGCCGATGGCAAACGCGTACCAATGGGATGCCGTTTTTGCCGATGGCGATTTCTACAAAAGCGGGATGAATGGCCAAGGAATTCATGTCTCACCAGGAAAAGACGCAGTCGTCGTTTGGTACGCAACCGGAGGTGCCAGTATCGACATGGAAGCTTACGCCAGGGCCATTGTGACTTCACTGTAGGTCAGATCACGCACTGGCGTCTCTGGCCGCAGGCCAATGGATTGTTGGTCGTTTGGTGACTAGAGCATCCATTCGACCGGCAGCCACCTGACAACGGCCGTCAGGGCACGCTGTAAACCGGTGGTTTCCGGGTCCGCGGTATGAGTGGTGACTGTCCCATCCTGCTCTTCTTGCAGCCAGATCATCTCGCCGCTGTCGTTAAGTTCGACGCGGTAAGAAAACTCAGGCCTGTTCAATTGCTCCGCAAGCGACGCAGCAATCGTTGGGCTTTCGATCATAAGGCCCATTTCTGTATTAAGCCGCGCGGATCTGGGGTCGAGGTTGTAAGAGCCTATAAAGATCCGTTCTCCATCCGATCCAAAGACTTTTGCGTGTAGGCCAGAAGCCGATCCAGCCAGCATCTCGGGAAGGCTACGCTCGCGATGTTCACGCCGCAAAGCTCGAAGCTCTAGCAACTCTACACCGCTGTTCAGCAAACCTTCCCTGTATCGCATATAGGCCGCGTGCACGGGCATCACATCCGTGGCATCCAGTGAGTTGGTTAAGACGCGGACCTTCACTCCGGACTTTGCCAACCCTTCAAGAACCTCCGCCCCTCGTTCCCCCGGAATGAAATACGCAGAGACCAAGTCCAATGAGGATTGAGAGGTTTTGGCGAACTCGATCAGTTGTTCGACAATCAGGTCTTCACTTTCGACCTCGCCCAACCCTTTTGACGGGTCGTCGACAAAAAGTGTGACTTCGCTCCACTCGAACTTCAGATCATGTGCAGCTATCCGGTCGGCCAGTTCGTTATCCTGAATTGCCCTTTGATAGCCTGCGCCAACCGCAGTCTGGCGCGCGGCGTCTGCCTTTGCTTTCAGACTTTTTTCCGACGGAGGTTCCAAAAAGAGCCCAGCGTCGTACGCGGAGGCACTGTTCCAATATGCGTCGAACGATTGCGACACTTCATCCACAATCGGGCCGATAGCTATCGCGTCTACATCCAGGTAGTGCGTTCCCGCACCGTAGTCGAAATAGATGTTACCAATGTTACGTCCCCCAACTATCGTGGCGACCCCGTCCACAGTCATTGACTTGTTGTGCATCCGCCGGTTCAGGCGACCAAAGTCAAATGCATAGGACAGAAGTTTTGGGTTCCTCAAAGTGAACGGATTGAAGATGCGTACATTTGCATGTGGCAAGGCGTCCAGTTCGGCAAGCAAATCATCCAATCCGGAGATACCGTTATCGTCGACCAGCAATCTGACGCGCACGCCGCGCTCTGCTGCTGCCCTAAGCTCTTCCAGAAGCATCAGGCCGGTAACGTCATCTTGCCAGATGTAGTACTGAGCATCGATTGAGGATGTCGCTTCTCTCGCGAGGATCGCCCGGGCTGCAAAAGCTGCGCGTCCATTTCCCAACGGCCTTACACCGTCGAGCCCGGGGATACGTTCAAGTGCATTTTTTATTGTTGCACCTAGTGGCCCGTCCCAATCGGCTTTTTGCTTAAACGTTGGCTCAGAAAAGTTTTCTTCAGGAAGTGGAAATGTCCACCTTAACCCGACTATGGCCACTGCCATCAGCGCCACCGAAATCAAACATATTCTGATCAGCCGCATTCAGGGTTCCGTAGTTGGCGCGCGGGATTGGCCTTACAGTTGAGATTGGCCTATCGACCGATAATTTTTCAAGAGCTTAGGTCAGAGCAAACAACTGAGCACCGAACTTTGTCCTATTTGGGCTCGAGGCAGACGTTCGCAAAATCGCGATGTATATCCCCTTTGCGGACTTTGCGGCCATCCGCATCTTTGGCCCAGTGGGCCGCTCGCAGCCCGATGAAGACCTTCACTACTTAGCTTTGCATCCTCCTAGATGCGGAGAAAGCTGACTATAGTCACTTAGGGGTTGGCTAGCACAAATAAGGTTTCAATTGCTTGAGCGCCTCTGCCATTAGAAAATTTAAAGCAGTTGCTCCAACGTGCGAGAGCTTTATGCTGGAACCATGGCCAAACGTACCCTGCTAATTCTCAATAGGAAGTCCGCAGCAAGACCCGATCTGCGTTCTGCTGTCCGCCCATTGGAAAAAGATCTTGGCATTAGGGTGTGTATTCCTTGGTCAGGAAAAGACTTGAGGAAGACCCTTCGAGAAGCCGTAAGCGATGGGGTAACCAGGGTGATCGCGGGCGGTGGTGACGGCACTTTGAACTCGGTCGCGAATGCTGTTTTGAAATTGAAGACAAAGTCGCCTGTCTCGCTAGGTCTTGTTCCCTTGGGAACAGCGAACGATTTCGCTCGGTCGTATGGTGATAAGGGGTTGGACTTGGCAACATCAGTTCGAGTTGCCGCATCGGAAGACGCGCGGCCCATCGATGTCGGATACATAAACGGCAGTCCGTTTGTGAATGTTGCCAGCGGCGGTTTTGGAGCGATGATCACCGCAAAGACACCCAAAGAAATGAAGAAAAGACTGGGGGGACTCGCGTACACGCTGTTTGGGCTTGCTCGTTTATCTGATGCAAAATCCGTTCCCGCAAAAATCTCAATTGATGATGAAGACCCGTACGACGTTTCCATTTCCGCTATCGCGATTGCGAACAGCCGCTATGCAGGTGGCGGTTTTGACGTGGCGCCTGAAGCGGAAGTGTCCGACGGGTTGCTCGATTTAAGCGTGCTTTCCGCAGAGCGTTTAATGCCAGAAAATCTGCCCTTTGGCAGATTGCCGGATATCTCGGATCCCAAGGATGGCGTTGTACAGCGCTCTCGTCTGAGATCTATGGTTTTGGAAACCTCCCAACCGTTTCATATGAATTTGGACGGCGAGCCGTTGATCGATCAACGCTTTGAGGTTTCAATTAAACCAAATGCGCTGAACTTCGTTTTCCCAAGCGGTAACTAGCTCGGGTTTCTCTTTAAACTCAAACTTCGCACGCTGTTTCGAAATATGTGCGGGGCTGCTTAATACATTCGATGATATAGTTAGTTAAAAAGCCGCCATCCAGTCGGCGAACGTCTCTCGCTTAGCTGTTCACGGCGTCAGTGTTGTTTATTTTCCCATCACCGGACATCAGTATCGCGATTGGCCGGGTAGATGGGATATTCGATAGTACAATCATTATGCACACGGTGATAGGGACGCTCATCAACGCTCCGGCAATGCCCCAGATCGCAGTCCAAAACGTGAGCGCCAAAATGACCATGAATGGCGACAAATTCAGGCTTTTCCCAAGTAGCATTGGCTCCAGGATATTGCCGATAGAGAATTGAACTGCGCCACAACCAATTAGAACAACAAGAAAGGGCACGACTTCTTCAAACTGTACCAGTGCGACAATGGAAGGAAGCGCGACGCCGACGATAGAGCCGACTGTCGGGATAAAATTCAACAAAAACGCAAGAACCGCCCAGGTTTCAGAGAAGTCTAAGCCGACCGATGCCATTACGGCATAACTGCCCAAGCCAGTTAGTGCACTCACCAGTGTTTTGATGCCAACATATCTTTGAATGCTGTCCGACGTGCTCTCAAGAACGCGACGAACTTTTTCAGCGGCTTCCCTGTCTTTGATTGCGAGCTTGATTTTGGCGCGCATTGGAACACGTTCGACCAACATGAACGGCACATAGAGCAGCACCAGGAAAAAAGCGCTCAGGAAGGCGCCAGCAGAGCCGATCACTCCTGTCGCGAGCCCAGCCAGGTTGATCTGCTCCAAGGCTTTGATCGCGGCTGCATAATTGTCTTGCCCAACCAGTGACACCAGCCTTGCGACTATGCTGGAAAACCGTTCCTCATAGCGCGGAAACGCTTCCGAAACCTCGCCGGCTTGACTGGATAGTATCGACAGCACAAGCGAGAGTCCTATCAACACAATTGAAATTGCGGCCAAATGGGCAAGCCACTTCGGGACGGTACTGCCAAATATCTTGAATCTGCCAATGCGATCCGCAGTCGCGGTGAGAAGAACGAACAGGAGAGCCGCAAAAGACAGGGGAACCAGCACAGACGAAGCGAGGACTAACGACGCTATGGTCAAAAACACAAGGACGACCAACTGATACCAGAACGTGAGTCCCAAGAAACCTGATGAAGGATCTTGTTGATGCATACCCTTTTTCATTTGTAGGCTCCCTACAAAACATCAGAAATCGAGATTCTCGACGCTCAGAGCATTCTGCTGAATGAACTCGCGGCGGGGTTCGACCACGTCTCCCATCAGTTTGGTGAACAGATCGTCGGCCTCGACCATGTCATCCACACGCACCTGCAACAAGGTGCGAGCGTCCGGGTCCAGCGTAGTTTCCCAGAGTTGATCGGGGTTCATCTCGCCCAAGCCCTTGTAGCGCTGAAGCGACAGACCCTTTTCGCCTTCTTCCAGAATGGCGCGCAAAAGGTCTAGCGGGCCGTGTATCGCCTGCATCCGGTCTCGGCGGATCAAGGTAGCCGGGGTGTTATAAACCTCTTGCAGGTTTTGCGTGAAGCTGCCGGTCTTGCGCGCCTCACCCGAGCGCAGCATGGGGCCGTCCAGCGTGCGGACCTCTTCAACGCCGCGCAGGATACGGGCTAGGCGGATGCCGTGATCCTGCGTGATACGGCCCTGCCAGCCGCGTTCATATTCCAGCGCGATCAGGTCGAGACGGGCGGCAACCTTGTCGGCAACGCCTTGCAGGTCGGCATCGACGGCACCGGGGACAAAGGCACCGGCCACGGCGGCCTGTTCCAGAATGTGACGCGGGTAGTGAGTTGGGAAGGCGTCCAGAACGCGTTTCAACTGGCGCGCTTCGTCGACGACGCGGGTCAGGTCCTGGCCGACGATTTCCTCGCCAGAGCCTAGCTTCAGAACAGCACCCTCTACCCCCTGATTGATCAGATAGTCGTCCAGCGCGGCCTGATCCTTCAGGTAAACCTCTGATTTGCCACGCGAAACCTTATAGAGCGGAGGCTGTGCGATGTAGAGGTATCCACCTTCAATCAATTCCGGCATCTGACGGTAGAAGAAGGTCAACAAAAGTGTACGGATGTGCGCGCCATCGACATCCGCATCGGTCATGATGACGATCTTATGGTAGCGCAGCTTTTCGATATTGAACTCATCGCGGCCAATGCCAGTGCCCAGCGCCATGACGAGGTTCCCGATCTCCTGCGACGACAGCATCCGGTCAAACCGCGCACGTTCGACGTTCAGGATTTTCCCGCGCAGGGGCAGAACGGCCTGAGTCAGACGGTCGCGACCGGTCTGCGCAGAACCGCCGGCTGAGTCACCCTCAACGAGGAAGACTTCGGTTTTGGACGGGTCTTTCTCGGAACAATCTTTCAGCTTCCCGGCCAGATAGTTCACATCCATCGCCGTTTTGCGGCGAGTCAGTTCACGCGCCTTACGCGCGGCCTCACGGGCCAATGCGGCCTCGATGATCTTTCCGACGATCCCTTTGGCTTCATTGGGGTTTTCTTCGAACCACTCAGCCAGCTTTTCGTTCATCAAGCCCTCAACCGCAGGTCGTACTTCGGACGACACCAGCTTGTCTTTGGTCTGTGACGAGAATTTCGGGTCCGGCACTTTCACCGACAACACGCAGGTCAGACCTTCGCGCGCATCGTCGCCGGTGAAGCTGACCTTTTCCTTCTTCGCGATCCCGCTGGACTGCGCATAGTTGTTTATAGTCCGGGTCAGAGCGCCGCGGAAACCGGCCACGTGCGTGCCACCGTCCCGCTGTGGGATGTTGTTGGTAAAGGGCAGAACCGTCTCGTGGTAGCTGTCATTCCACCACATGGCGATTTCGACACCGATATCGTCCCGTTCGCCCTTAATATAGATCGGTTCGGGCATCGCAGGCGATTTGGATCGGTCGAGGTATTTGACGAATTCCTTGACGCCGCCCTCGTAGAACAGCTCGGTCTCCAGCCGTTCGGCAGGACGTTCGTCGATCAAGATGATCCGCACGCCCGAGTTCAGGAAGGCCAGCTCACGCAGGCGCTTCTCCAGCGTCTCAAATGAGTATTCGAGGTTCGAGAATGTATCTGTCGAGGCCAGAAAGCGCACCTCGGTCCCGGTGCGATCGCCGCATTCGCCGACGACTTTCAGATGCTCAGCGGTCTCGCCACGCTCAAAACGCGCTACGTGCTCTTTGCCCGCGCGCCAGATGCGCAGTTCCAGCCATTCGGATAGAGCATTCACAACCGAAACGCCCACGCCGTGCAGACCACCCGACACCTTGTACGAGTTGCTGTCAAACTTGCCGCCCGCGTGCAGCTGGGTCATAATAACCTCGGCCGCCGAGACGCCCTCTTCGGGGTGAATATCCACCGGGATACCACGGCCGTTGTCACTGACCGAGACGCTGGAATCCGCGTGAATTTTCACGGTCACATGGTCGGCATGACCGGCCAGAGCCTCATCAATTCCGTTGTCCACGACCTCATACACCATATGGTGCAGACCCGAGCCATCATCCGTATCCCCGATATACATACCGGGACGTTTGCGAACCGCCTCTAAGCCTTTGAGAACTTTGATGGAATCTGCGCCGTATTCCTGGGGTGCCTGTGCGTCTTCGGACATGCCGTTAGTACCTATATTATTTTGGTAACTTATACGTTTTCTGGTGGGGAATGTCACGCGCTCCCCCAAGATTTTGTGGTTGAGATCCGATTTATCTGCGGATCAAAGCCGATCGAGGTCTGCCGCGATATCAGCTGCAATTTCGGCGGCGTTGACGTCGTCCCGTTCGGCCGTCAATCGCAGGCCCAGAAGGTCCGACTGATAGCGCGCAGCAAGGCGTTCGGGATCTTGATCAGGGCTTATCTCTCCGGCCTTTTGGGCGCGGCGAAACAGGTCTGCGAAACAGGATTTCATTGCGATCATATGCGCGCCTGCCTGACCGGCCAGATCGTGATCCTTTGCCTGCAACTCGGCATAGGTCTTGGCCAGCATACAAGCTTTGGTCGGCAGGTCAGAGGCAGCAATCACGCGATAGGGCTGCGCCTTGAGCGCCCCGAGCGGCCCCAGCTCCTCAGCCAAGGCCAGCATACTGGCAACCCCTTCTTGGGCGTAGCGCTCCAGCGCCAGCGCATAGAGAGCATCTTTCGAGCCAAACGCCGCATAGAAACTGCCCGGCTTCAGTTTCAGTTCACGCTCAAGGTCCTTCAGCGACGTCCCCGCCCAGCCGTGACGCCAGAAGATATCACGCGCCTGCGCGATCAGCGCGTCTCGGTCATATGCGGGTTTGCGGGGCATTGGATCACCAATTCTTGAGTGCTTGCTCAAATATATACTTGAGTGATCGCTCAAGAAACCCTAAATACGACTCATCGCGCCAGAAATCAGGAGTTTTGACATGGCTAACTTCCCGTCCCACGACCTCGAATCCGCCCCTGAGGGGTCCAAACCGCTGCTGGAGAAATCGCAAGCCGCCTTTGGCCGCCTGCCCGGTCTGCACAAGGTGATGGCGGAAAGCCCGCAGCATCTTGAGGCCTATCAGGTTCTTCACGGCCTCTTCCTGCAAACCGATTTCGACAATGATGAGAAAACCGTCGTCTGGCAGACCATCAACGTTGAAAACGAATGCCACTACTGTGTCCCCGCCCATACCGGCATCGCCAAAATGATGAAGGTCTCGGACGAAATCACCGAGGCTCTGCGCAACGAAACCCCGCTGCCGACAGCCAAGCTGGAGGCCCTGCGCACTTTCACCCTGCAAGTCATGGAAACCCGCGGCAACCCGACCGAAGAACAGCTGCAGGCGTTCTTTGACGCCGGTTACTCGCACCGCGCAGTTCTGGATGTTGTTCTGGGTCTGGCGCAGAAAACCATGTCGAACTACGTCAACCACATGGCTAAAACTCCGGTCGATCAGGTCATGCGCGGCTTCTTGTGGGAACGCAAAGTCAACGAACCGGCCTAAGCCGACACGACCGAGCCCTCATCGCCTTCAGTAACAACCAGCGTTTGGGCTCGGTCGCCCAATTCCGAAAACAGCTCAGGCCCGGTGCCCGTCATCCAGGCCTGAGCGCCCAGCGCACAGATCTCATCATAGAGCGCCGCGCGTCGCCCGGCATCCAGATGCGCAGCCACCTCATCCAGCAACACAATCGGTGGCGCGCCAACCATTCCCGCCAGCGCCCGTGCGTTCGACAGGATCAGGGACACCAGCAGCGCCTTCTGCTCACCCGTAGAACAATCCTTGGCCGGAACCCCTTTGGCGGCGAAAACGCCGTAAAGGTCCGAGCGATGCGGCCCTACCAGAGTCCGCCCTGCTGCAAGATCGCGGAAACGGCTTTCGCTCAGCGCCTCGCGCAGATCATCGGCCGTCTCGGGCATCGCACCTTCCGTTTGAATCAACTCCAAGTCTGCTGAAGGAAACGCCGTTTCGGCCTGATCCTGCGCGGCACGCAAATGATCCAATGCTGCAAGACGCGCCGCATGGATCCGATACCCAGTCTCAGCCATCTGACATTCCAAGGCTGTGTACCAATGGGCGTCCCGGACCTGATCTTTCAAAAGCCGGTTCCGCTCACGCATAGCCTTTTCGTAGGTCAGCGACGCCTCAGCATGCGCGGGATCAAAGCTCAGCGCGATGCGGTCCAGAAACCGCCGCCGCCCCTCAGCCCCTTCGATCCACAGCCGATCCATCGACGGGATCAACCACACCACGCGCGCGAGCTTGCCCAGATCAATCTGACTGGCGGCCTTGCCATCAATCCGAACCTGACGCGCCGCGCCACCTTCGGACCACGTCTCGATCTCATACCGCCCGCCCTGCGCGCTCAGCAGACCGGACAGTTTCCAGCCCAGGGCTTCGGGCCGCCGGGTCATCTCCGCCGCACTGGCCCGCCGCATCCCACGCCCCGGCGAGAACAGAGACACCGCTTCCAGAATATTGGTCTTCCCGGCTCCGTTCGGCCCATGGATGGCAACCGGACGCCCATCCAAAGACAAACGCGCCAGCTTATGAGACCGAAAATGCGAGACCGTAAGTTCGGTCAGGGCCAATCCCATGACCCCTCCCTTCTTCTGTTCAAAAATACCTCCGCCGGAGGCATCGCGCGCCAGCGCGATCAGACGCGCATCGGCATTACGACGTAAACCGCGCTCAGATCATTGCCTTCGCGCATCAAAGTCGGGTCACCGGCCGAGTTAAACAGGAATACCGCGTTCTCACGATCCACCTGCGATGCAATCTCGAGCAGGTATTTCGCGTTGAACCCAATCTCGAGACGTTCATCGCCATAAGCAACGGCCAACTCTTCCTCAGCGGCACCACTATCCGGCGCGTTGACCGACAGCACCAGCTTATCCGCATCCAGTTGCAGCTTCACGGCGCGCGAACGCTCTGACGAAACCGTCGCAACCCGGTCCACGGCTTGCGCGAACTCGGCCGCATCCACTTCCAGTTGGCGCGTATTGCCCTGCGGAATAACGCGCGTGTAGTCGGGGAAAGTACCGTCAATGACTTTTGAGGTCAGCGTGATATCCGGCGTGGCAAAGCGCACCTTGGTTTCGCTGACAGAAACTGCGATATCCATCTCGTCATCGTCCAGCAGCTTGCGCAGCTCACCCACTGTTTTACGCGGCACGATCACACCGGGCATGTCCGCAGCACCAGCCGGCAGGTCCGCATCAATCCGCGCCAGACGGTGACCATCGGTGGCCACGCAGCGCAGAACCTTGCCGCCTTCGGACCCGTCCGCGACATGCATGTAGACACCGTTCAGATAGTACCGCGTCTCTTCGGTCGAGATGGCGAATTTCGATTTGTCGAACAAGCGACGTAACAACGCCGCCGACGCGGTGAAATTCGACTGATATTCCGAGGACGCCATGACCGGGAAATCCTCTTTCGGCAAGGTCGCCAAAGAAAAGTTCGAACGTCCCGCCTCAACCGTCAGACGGCCAGCGGCGCTGTCGGCTGTCAGGGTGACCAGCGCGCCATCCGGTAGTTTGCGCACAATTTCATGCAGGGTCGTGGCGGCCACGGTCGTCGCACCGGCCTTTTCGACCTGCGCAGGCGCTTTGTCGACAACCTCGATATCCAGATCGGTGGCTCGGAACAGGGCTTGGTCGCCTTCGGCCTCGATCAGCACATTGGCAAGGATCGGGATCGTGTTGCGACGTTCCACAACGGATTGGGCCTGGGAAACGGCCTTGAGAAGGGTGCCGCGTTCGATGCTGATCTTCATACCCTTTGTTCCTCTGACTTGCGTGCCGACATGGGCGGGACTGGCACGTTAGCGTCTCAGCCCTGAGGCACAAGGATTTTTTACCGATTTCTGGGTGGGAATACCCCGGTGGTCAAGAGGCACGCGCGCGAAACGCGTCCATTCCTCCGCAACCGTGGAGATTAGCGCACAAGTAAATGCCCCGGACGCACTGGCGCGGGGCATTTGCCGACAATGGGTGCGGTTCAGGCCTCTAGCGAGCGGCGCAGCATTTCCACGTCTTCTGCGATCTGACCATCAGTTGTCTTCAGCTCTTCGATGCGCTTGACCCCGTGCATGACGGTTGTGTGGTCGCGCCCTCCGAAACGGCGACCGATCTCAGGCAGAGAGCGGCTGGTCAGTTGCTTGCACAGATACATGGCCACCTGACGCGGACGGGCATAAGACCGCAGGCGCTTAGGGCCGATAATGTCCGAAAGGCGAATGTTGTAGTAGTCCGACACTTTGCGCTGGATTTCCTCAACGGTGATCTTGCGCTCGGACGCGCGCAGCACGTCTGCCAGACAGTCCTGTGTCAGCTCCATGTCTATCTCACGCCCCACGAGCGAGGCAAAGGCGAACAGACGGGTCAGAGCGCCTTCAAGAACGCGTACATTGGTCGAAATACGATGCGCCAGAAACTCCAGCACGCCATCGGCGATGACCAGATCGGGATAGGTGGCGATATGCTGCTGGACCTTATTCTGCAGAATGCCCAGACGCAGTTCGTAGTCGGTGGGATGCAGATCAACGACCAGACCGCATTGCAGGCGCGATTTCACGCGATCTTCCAGATCCTTGATCTCACCCGGTGCGCGGTCAGCCGAGATGATGATCTGTTTGTTCTGGTCCACCAGCGCATTGAAGGTGTGAAAGAACTCTTCTTGAGTCGAGTCCTTGCCCGCAATGAACTGCACATCGTCCACCATCAGTACATCGACCGAGCGGAACAGATGTTTGAAATCCATCATCCGGCGTTCGCGCAGAGCCTGAACAAAGCGGTACATGAACTGTTCCGCCGACAGATAGAGCACGTTTAGCTCTGGGCTTTTGGTTTTCAGCTCCCATGCGATGGCGTGCATCAGGTGGGTTTTACCCAGCCCAACACCACCATAGAGAACCAGCGGATTGAACGTGACCGGGCCACCTTCGGCCACACGGCGCGCGGCGGCATGGGCCAGTTCGTTGGGTTTGCCGACAACAAAGCTGTCGAAGGTAAAACGCGTATCCAAGGGTGCGGCCTGTAAATCCTCGAGCGCCGCATTGGCAGATTCCGCAACTGGTGCAGCAGCTGCGGTCAACTTGGGTTCATCCGTGACAACTGCCGGTCGGGTGGTCGAATTGGCTGCCGCCTTGAACGCAAGACGTTGGACGGCCTCACCCGCGGTATTCAGTTCATACAGAATCAAATCTGCGAAATTCTGGCTGACGTAATTCCCCATGAAGTTGGTTGGCACCGAGAACACGGCTACACCATCCTGCAGCTCCTGAAATTCCAGAGGCTCAATCCAGGTGGTGAAGTTGTTCTTACCAACGGCCTTCAGTAGTTTGCTACGCAGTTGTCCCCATTTCTCTTGTGTCATCAAGCGCCTCACGCATCCCATTTTTTTTGACCTGTCGGTCTTATCAATCGTCGCCGGTTTCCCGGTCATTGACGTTCACGCACAAGGGTACCCTGCGCCGGACTGTCCCATCCGGCGGGTAAGTGAACACTCAGCATGCACTAATCGTATCCCGCAGCAGGATCCCGGAAAACCGGGGCACGCGTCGTAACCCAATTGTTTGACAGGGCTGAGATCATCGGAAAACCCGAGACCCAGAGCAGATCGTTTCACCGGCCAAGGCCGATTTTCGAACGCTGGTTCCTGCTGTCTAACTGATGCCCGTCAGTCAGACGTCTGGAACAGCCTGTCCCCCCAAGCGAGTGAATCGCTGACTCAGTGGTAGCAAGATGTTGCCTGTCGCAGCAACGAAACTCTGATATTGACTCGGGGTTCAGGGCGAAAGAATCTCTCGACTTCGTGAGGTCGCGGCTTTCTGGCAACAAACACGAAAGGCGCCGCAATGCGCGACGCCTTTACGTAGGAAAACGCTTGACGCGTCCTAGCGGGAATCAACCCAGCGCTTTAACGCGTGCCGACAGGCGCGACATTTTACGCGATGCGGTGTTCTTGTGGAAAACGCCTTTGGTGACGCCGCGCATCAGTTCAGGCTGAGCTGCGCGCAGAGCTGCAGTAGCAGCGTCTTTGTCGCCGGATGCGATCGCTTCTTCAACTTTGCGCAGGTAGGTGCGGATGCGCGAACGGCGTGCTTTGTTTACGGCGAAACGCTTTTCGTTCTGACGGGCGCGTTTCTTTGCCTGGGGCGAATTTGCCATGTGTCTCTGACCTTTGTTCGGTACGGTTATCTAGGGTTGCGCGCAACGGAAGTATCCGCACCGGATCAGAAATCACGAGTGTGAGTCGGGCCAAGCGGGCCGCACGCGCATGTATGACGGCGGTCTCTACCCAAGTTTTACAGGTTTGCCAAGCCGATTCTTGCCTCATATGTCCAACAAAAAAAGGCAGGCCACAGCCTGCCCTTCCGGAATTCTTTGTCGCGACTTTACTTATCGCGGAATTGCGCGGCGCGTTTTTCCAGAAACGCCGCCATGCCCTCTTTCTGATCTTCGGTCGCGAACATCGAATGAAAGACGCGACGCTCGAACAGAAGACCTTCGCTAAGCGATAGCTCATAGCTGCGATTCACTGCTTCCTTGGCGGCTGCAGCCGTCAGCAGAGATTTCTCAGCGATCTTATGGGCTGCACCCACGGCTTCTTCGATCAGCTTCTTCGCCGGAACCACGCGGCTGACAAGACCCGCGCGCTCGGCTTCTTCGGCGTCCATGAAGCGCCCCGTCAGGTTCATATCCATCGCCTTGGACTTCCCAACAAAGCGCGTCAGGCGCTGGGTGCCGCCGATTCCCGCGATAACGCCCAGATTGATCTCGGGCTGGCCGAACTTGGCGGTGTCTGCGGCGATGATGAAATCGCATATCATGGCCAATTCGCAGCCGCCGCCCAGCGCGTAGCCCGCAACCGCCGCGATTATGGGTTTGCGAATGGCCGAGACACGCTCGTTGACCGAGGCAAACAGGTCGGTGCTGAAAACGTCGACAAAGCTCATCTCGGACATTTCCTTGATGTCCGCACCCGCGGCAAACGCCTTCTCCGAGCCGGTCAGCACGATACAGCGCACCTTGTCGTTCTGATCCGCCTCTTCCAGCGCATCGCAAAGCTCACCCACCAATTGGGTGTTCAGCGCATTCATCGCATCTGGTCTGTCGAGTTTGATAAGGGCGACGTGGTCTTCGATTTCGACGATGATCGTCTCAAAAGCCATGAGGTATAAGCTTCCGGTTGTTCCGTTCAAGTACGATTCCTTAACACGCGATTTCGCTGGATCAAGCTATCTTTGGCATTGCGCACAATAGAAGGATGAGCGACCGGACTGGGTGATTCTCTTGATTTCGGCACAGCATCCCTGGGTTCGGCAGGGTTCGCCTTCGCGGCCATAGACATCAAAGCTGTGCTGAAAATATCCAAGTTCTCCATCGGCTTGACGGAAATCTTTCAGTGACGATCCCCCTGCCTCGATCGCGTCCTGCAACACCTGCCGGATAATCGGCACAAGGGCCGCGACACGTGCCGCAGAAATCTTTCCGGCCTTGCGACGTGGCGACACCTTGCCGCGATAAAGCGCTTCGCAAACGTAAATATTCCCCAACCCGGCAACGATTCCCTGATCCAGAAGTGCCGATTTGACCGGCGTGTTCTTACCCTTGAACGCGTCAATCAGGTGCTGTTCGTGAAAATCATTGCCCAATGGCTCTGGCCCCAGAACGGACAGCAGTTTGTGGTCTTCTGCGGTTACGGTTGGCAGTAAATCCATGGCTCCGAACCGGCGTGGATCATTGAATGTCACGCGGGCACCATTGGCCATGTGGAACACGACATGGTCATGCTTTTCGGGCAATGGATGGTCATTGATGAAATGTCCCAGCGGGTCACCTGATACCGTCATGCGCCCCGACATACCCAAATGAATCAACAACGTCTCGCCACTGCTGAGATCCGCCAGAATGTATTTTGAGCGCCGCCGCAGGCGCTGAACCGCCTGACCCGTCAACCGCTCGGCCATACGCTCCGGAAAGGGCCAGCGCAGATCGGGACGGTTCACATCTGCACGCTCGATTACCACCCCCTCCATCGCAGGGGTCAGGCCGCGTCTTACTGTCTCGACCTCAGGCAATTCGGGCATTAGATGGCTCCTATTCCAAAGGGCCGCATTGTGCCCGCCTCTGATGGCCCTATAACAGAGGCGAAATTCGACAAACGGCAAGGCAAATGTCCGACAACAGCGACAAGACGACTCATTTCGGGTTCGAAACCGTGCGCGAGGCCGACAAGGCCGGGCGCGTACAGGGCGTTTTCAACTCGGTGGCCTCCAAATACGACGTGATGAATGATGTCATGTCGATGGGCATCCACCGGGTCTGGAAAGACGCGATGATGGACTGGCTTGCCCCGCGCCCCGGTCAGCGCCTGCTGGACGTCGCCGGCGGCACCGGAGACATCTCGTTCCGCTTTCTCAAACGCGCAGGCTATGGCCACGCCACTGTGCTGGACCTGACGGAGCCAATGCTGGTCGAGGGCCGCCAACGGGCTGAGGCCGACCAAATGTCGGACAGCCTGAACTGGGTCGTTGGCGATGCAATGTCCCTGCCGTTCGAGGACAACACCTTCGACGTCTACACAATCTCCTTCGGCATTCGGAACGTCACCCGCCCGCAAGAGGCGTTGAACGAAGCCTACCGCGTGCTGAAACCCGGCGGCCGCCTGATGGTGTTGGAGTTCAGCCAGTTGCCCAACGATGGGCTGCAAAAGCTCTATGATCTCTACAGTTTCAACGTCATCCCGCGCATGGGCAAGCTGATCGCCAATGACTACGACAGCTACCAGTACCTCGTGGAATCGATCCGCAAGTTCCCCGATCAGGATACATTCCTGGGTATGGTCCGCGCTGCCGGTTTTGAGAACGCCAAGTACCGTAACCTGAGCATGGGAATCGCCGCGCTGCATTCCGGCTGGAAGATCTAAATGCGCGGCCCTCACAACATCATACGCCTGATCCGCACAGGCGCCACGCTAGAGCGCACGGGCGCGATGAATGTCGTGCTGGACGCGTTCGAAGCCCCCCGCGCGGTCCGCTTTGTCGCCCACGCGCTCGGCAAACCGTTTCAATGGCTTGGGTACAAGGGCGACCCCGAGATGCCCCCTGCCACACGCGCCCTGACGGCGCTGGGTCCGGCGTATATCAAATTCGGACAGGTCCTTTCGACCCGCCCAGACGTGGTCGGCAACGAGCTGGCCGAACAACTGCGCGTATTGCAGGACAAGCTGCCCCCTTTCCCGAAGACCGAAGCCATGGCCGAGGTCGAGAAAGAGCTGGGCCAGCCGATCTCAGAAATGTTCAGCGAGTTCAGCGAACCGATCGCTGCGGCCTCGATCGCTCAGGTTCACAAGGCCAAGCTGACCAGCACAGGCGAGGACGTCGCCGTCAAAGTCCTGCGTCCGGGAATCGAGCGCGCCTTCCGCAAGGATGTCGACGCGTTCTATTTCGCCGCCCGCATGGTACAACTCTGCGCCCCGGGCGCGCGCCGCCTCCGTCCTATGGAAGTAATCGAACATTTCGATGGCGTGGTTCGGGGTGAGCTGGACTTGCGTCTGGAAAGCTCGGCAGCCTCGGAATATGCCGCCAACACCAAGGATGATGCCGGGTTCTGGTTGCCTCCGGTCGTGTGGTCCCTGTCCGCGCGCCGGGTGATGACGCTCAGCTGGGCGGATGGCATCCCACTTGGCGACAACGACGCCCTGGACGCCGCGGGCCATAACCGCCGCGATCTGGGCGAGCGTGTCCTGCGCTTGTTCCTGCTACACGCGCTGCGCGATGGCTACTTCCACGCTGACATGCACCAGGGCAACCTGAAGGTCGCCGCCAACAGCGATATCATCGCCTATGACTACGGCATCATGGGCCATATCGACGAATACACCCGCCGGGTCTATGCCGAGATTCTGTTTGGCTTCATCCGCCGCGACTACAAACGCGTGGCCGAGGTGCATTTCGAGGCCGGATACGTCCCCGCCAATCAAGATGTCGACGAATTCGCCCGCGCCCTGCGCGCCGTGGGCGAGCCCATCTTCGGCATGGACGCCACCCATATCTCGATGGGCCGCCTGCTGAACTACCTCTTCGAAGTCACCGAACGCTTCGGCATGGAAACCCGAACCGAGCTGATCCTGCTACAGCGCACCATGGTTGTGGTCGAAGGCGTTGCGCGATCACTGGACCCGCATATCAATATCTGGGAAGTCGCCCGCCCCGTGGTCGAGGATTACATCAAGAAATCCATCGGCCCCCGCGCAGCGCTCCGCGACTTTGGCAAAACCGCCCTGGTTCTGGCACGGTTCGGCCCACGTCTGCCTGCGCTGGTGGAAGACGCTCTGATCGCACAAACCCAGAAAGACGATCAGTCCAACTCCCGCCTGTGGTCCAAAGCCCTTCCCGCCACGCTCGGAGCCGTGGCAGGCGCTGCTTTGGTCCTGTTGCTAACAGCGCTCAGCTAGGCGCCAGCCGCCTGCTCCATCTGGCTGAAAATATCCTCGGGGGAATTGCGCTTAAGGCGCGATGGGGGGCAGACAGCCCCCCTGCCCAACTCGAGGTCAGAGCCGCTCTATGGCAATCGCAATACCCTGACCACCGCCGATACACATGGTGATCAGACCTTTGGAGCCTCCAGTCCGCTCCAACTCATACAACGCCTTCAGCGTGATGATCGCACCAGTCGCACCCACCGGGTGACCCAATGCAATCGCACCACCGTTCGGGTTCACCTTGCCGGCATCCAGACCCAACTCTTTGTTCACGGCCAGAGCCTGCGAAGCAAAGGCTTCGTTGCTTTCGATCACGTCGAAGTCTTCCACCGTCAGGCCGGTCTTGGCCAGCAGGTTCTGCACAGCAGGCACCGGACCAATGCCCATCACTTCGGGGCGTACACCGGCGTGGCCGTAGCCCAGAATACGCGCTTTCGGCTTCAGGCCAGCCTTCTCGGCCGCGTCTGCCGTGGCAAGAACCATCGCCGCCGCACCGTCATTGATGCCCGAGGCGTTGCCCGCCGTTACCCGGCCATCCTTCTTAAACGCCGGACGCAGACCCGCCAGCGCCTCAATCGAGGTCGCCTTAGGATGTTCATCGACCACGAAATCAACCATGTCGCGCTTAACCTTGACCTGTACCGGCGTGATCTGGCTTTGGAAATATCCGGCCTCAATGGCAGCAGCGGCGCGGGTCTGGCTGGTAAGAGCGAACTCATCCATCTGCTCGCGTGTGACCTGATGTTCATCAGCGACGTTCTCAGCTGTCACACCCATATGGCCGGTGCCAAAGGGGCAGTTCAGCGCACCCAACATCATGTCCAGCGATTTGATATCGCCCATCTTGGCACCCCAGCGCGCCTGCTGCAGGATGTAGGGGCTGCGCGACATGCTCTCGGCCCCACCAGCCACAGCAAAGTCGGCATCGCCCAGCATCAGCGACTGTACCGCCGACACAATCGCCTGCGCCCCCGATCCACACAGACGGTTCACGTTCATCGCGGGGGTTTCGACCGGGATACCTGCCTGTTTGGCCGCCGCACGCGACAGATACATGTCGCGCGGTTCGGTGTTGATCACATGGCCAAACACAACATTGCCAATCTGGCCGCCTTCGACGCCCGACTTCTCCATCGCGGCTTCGGTTACAACGGTCGCCAGATCAATCGGTGCGGTCGAGGCCAGGGCACCCCCAAACGTTCCAACAGCCGTACGGGCCCCATCCAGAATGACGATATCTTTCATGTCTCTACTCCTCTTGGATTTGGCGGCACTATTACGCCCAGTTGGCGCGTTGTCCTATACGACGTACCGTCACAAGCAGAATTGACAACCCACCGTGAAAAGAGCACTAGATTCCGTCATGACGGAAAACACAGACGATATCCTGACCCTTTTGCCCGCCCGCCTGAAAGAGGCGCGTCGCGCCAAGGGCCTGTCGCTGGAAGCTGTTGCCAATCTTAGCGGCGTATCTCGTTCCATGGTCAGTCAGATAGAACGGGGCGAAAGCAGCCCGACCATCTCGACCCTGTGGAACCTGACGCGGGCCTTACAGGTGGATTTCGCAGGGCTGCTGGAAGAGACCAAAACCTCGGACCAGATCGAGGTTCTGCGCCAGGCCGAGGTGCCCAGCATCGACAATATGGGACAGAACTGCCGCATCCGTATCCTGTCGCCCCCGGAAGAGGCCGGAGGACACGAGGTCTACGACATCCGCTTTGACCACGACGGCACACTGAACAGTCAGCCGCATGCCCGCGGCACACGCGAACAGTTGACGGTTTTGGAAGGTGCGGTGCGCGTCACCTCGGGCACTGCGATGTCTGAGATGCAACAGGGCGATACCGCCCGATATGCAGCTGATGTGACCCATTCCATTGCTTCGAAAGGCCCCGCGCGGGTCTTTCTGATCGTCAAAAACGCCTAAATTCCGCCTTCACGGAAATTTTTCCCGTATAGTGTAATTCTCCTATTTGGGAATTGTATCCGCTATGTTAGACATCCGACTCAGATGAACGGAGGTCGCCATGGCAGATGCATTCCTGTCCCATATCACGGACACCCTCGCGCAGATCGAATCCGAAGGTCTGTATAAACGCGAGCGCATGATTACATCGCCTCAGGGCGGCGAAATCACGGTGGGCGACAAACAGGTCATCAATCTGTGCGCCAACAACTACCTTGGTCTTGCCGATCATCCCGCGCTGATCGACGCAGCCACAACAGCGATGGGCCCCAAAGGGTTCGGCATGGCCTCGGTCCGGTTTATCTGCGGCACGCAAGACATTCACCGCGAGTTGGAACAGAAGCTGGCCGAGTTCCTGAACAAGGATGACTCGATCCTGTTCGCCGCCTGTTTCGACGCGAACGGGGGGCTGTTCGAACCCCTTCTCGGCCCCGAGGACGCCATTATCTCGGACAGTCTGAACCACGCCTCGATCATCGACGGGGTTCGGTTGTGCAAGGCCAAGCGCTATCGCTATCTGAACAACGATATGAACGATCTTGAGGCCTGGCTCAAGCAAGCGCGCGAGGACGGGGCGCGGCATATCATGATCGCGACTGATGGCGTGTTTTCAATGGATGGTTACCTCGCCAACCTGCCGAAAATCCGTGAGCTGGCCGATAAATACGACGCCATCGTCATGGTCGATGATTGCCACGCTACCGGGTTTATGGGACCGAACGGCGCGGGCACGCCGGATCATTTCGGTGTCGATGTCGACATCCTGACGGGAACCTTGGGAAAAGCACTTGGGGGGGCAATCGGCGGTTATGTCGCCGGGCCGCAGCCAGTGATCGACCTGCTGCGGCAGCGGGCGCGGCCCTATCTGTTCTCGAACTCGCTGCCGCCATCCATCGTCGCCGCCGGGATTGAGGCCATCCGTCTGGTCCAACAAGGCGACATGCTGCGCGCGCAGTTGTTCGGCAATGCCAAATACTGGCGGGCGGGGTTGGAGAAGCTGGGTTTTGACCTTTTGCCCGGTGAACACCCGATCATTCCCGTCATGCTGGGCGATGCGACATTAGCGCAGGGCATGGCGGCTCGATTGTTTGATGAAGGTGTCTATGTATCGGGCTTTTTCTTCCCTGTAGTTCCGCGCGGGCAGGCCCGGATCAGAACCCAGATGAACGCCGCACTGACACGGCAGGAGCTTGACCAGGCGCTTGCCGCTTTTGAGAAAGTCGGCAAAGAGCTTGGAGTCATCAAATGACCTTTGCCTCTGTCATCGACGCCATCAGCGATACCCCTTTGGTGGACTTGTCGCGCATCTGCCAGCAGGTTCAGCTGGACGGTCGCATTCTGGCCAAGCTGGATTATCTGTTGCCTGGCTTCTCGAAAAAAGACCGCGCGGCCAAATCCATCATCGAAATGGCCCGCACCGACGGAACGCTTACACAGGGCCAAACTGTGGTCGAGCTGACCTCGGGCAATATGGGAACCGGTCTGGCGATTGTCTGCGGGATCATGGGCCATCCCTTTGTCGCAGTGATGAGCGCCGGAAACTCGGTCGAGCGCGCGCGCATGATGCGGGCGCTGGGGGCTGAGGTGATCATCGTGCCTCAGGCCCCTGGCAGCAAACCGGGTGAGGTTTCGGGCGCTGATCTGGCGCTGGTAGATGAGGCGGCGCAGAAAGTCACAGCAGAACGCGGCGCGTTTCGCGCGGATCAGTTTGGTCATTCTGGCAACCCCAAAGCGCATGCAACCGGCACCGGGCCGGAAATCTGGGACCAATCGGGCGGCGCTGTCACGGCCTTCTGTGATTTCGCCGGTTCAGGCGGCACCTTGGCCGGAGCAGCGGCATTCTTCGCGCCGCATGGCGTGCGGTGTTACGCCATCGAACCCGAAGGCGCACGGGCCTTGGCCGGTGAAGTCGTCGACACGCCCGACCATCCGATACAGGGCGGCGGCTATGCCATGGCTGACCTGACCCATATGAACGGCGTCCCCCTCGCTGGGCACCTTTCGGTGTCAGGCAGCGCGGCCCGAGATTGCGCCCGGCTGCTCGCACGCAGCGAAGGGATCTTTGCCGGATACTCAGCCGGCGCGAACCTTGCTGGTGCGATCGAGCTGCTGCGCGGCCCGGAGCGTGGCGGCTGCGTCGCGATCGTCATTTGCGACAGTGGCCTGAAATACCTGTCCACCGATTTATGGGAGTAGTGAAATGCGTCCCAACACAATGAAAGCACTGGAAAAATCCGAACCCAAGGAAGGCCTGAGGATGATCCAGGCACCGGTCCCCGAGATCGGCCCGGATGAGGTGCTGATCCGGATCAACAAGACCGGCATCTGCGGGACCGACATTCATATCTGGAACTGGGACGACTGGGCGGCGGCAACCGTGCCCGTTCCGATGATCACCGGCCATGAGTTCGCGGGTGAGATCGTTGAGGTCGGCCGAAACGTAACCGGGCTTGAGATCGGGCAGCGCTGCTCGGGCGAGGGGCACCTGATCGGAACAGAAAGCCGTCAGAGCCGCGCGGGCAAGTTCCACCTCGACCCCGGAACGCGCGGGATAGGCGTCAACGAACAAGGCGCTTTTGCGCAATATCTTAAACTACCAGCCTTCAACGTCGTCCCCCTGCCCGACGACGTGCCAGACGAAATCGGAGCCATTCTCGACCCCCTTGGAAACGCCGTTCACACCGCGCTCAGCTTTGATCTGCTGGGGGAGGATGTGCTGATCACAGGCGCTGGACCGATTGGCATCATGGCCGCCGCAGTCGCCCGCCACGCAGGCGCTCGCAACGTGGTCATCACCGACATCAACCCTGACCGCCTGAAACTGGCCGAACACGTGGTGCCAACGGTCCGCACAGTCGACGTCTCCAATGAGGACCTGCAGGATGTCATCGCCGAGCTAGGATTGAAGGAAGGTTTCGATGTGGGGCTGGAAATGTCCGGCTCGCAAATCGCGCTGGACCAAATGGTCGAGGCGCTGGTGATGGGCGGAAAGATCGCTCTGCTGGGTATTCCGCCGGGCAAATCCCCGGTCGATTGGTCCCGCATCGTGTTCAAGGCCATCACCATCAAGGGCGTCTACGGGCGTGAGATGTTCGAGACCTGGTACAAGATGATCGCCATGCTGCAAAACGGTCTCGATGTCAGCCGCGTGATCACCCATCAGATGAAGGTCGACGATTTTGCCGAAGGGTTTGCCGCCATGAAATCCGGCCAATCCGGCAAGGTGGTTCTCGACTGGACCTGACCCTCTGGCGCTGCGCGGGTAGACCCCTTACACATCGGGGAACCTCAGGCGTTTGGAGGAGCAAATGAGCGACACTGACAGGTATCTGGAACGCGGGATCGAAGACTCTCTGGTCACCGATTTCACCGAAACCCATCGCAAAAGCTATGGCGATTTTCTGCAACTCAAGACCCTGCTGAACCTGCAGAAGACGTTTCAGGACCCCGCCCAGCCCGATGAGATGTTGTTCATCATCATCCATCAGGTCAGCGAGCTGTGGCTGAAACTGATGCACCATCAACTGGTCGAGGTGCGCCGCTTCCTGCAACAGGACGCGTTTGGTCCCGCGATGAAAAACCTCGACCGCATCAAAGCCATCCAACATCAGCTGATCGCGGCATGGGAAACTCTGCTGACCATGACGCCCGCCGACTACATGACCTTTCGGCAGGCACTTGGCAGTTCCTCCGGGTTCCAAAGCTATGGCTACCGCCTGATCGAGTTCATTCTGGGCAACAAGGACCCCTCGACCCTGAAAGTTCACGCCCATGATCCCGAAGTGATGGAGATGTTGAACGCAGCCCTTACCAAGCCGTCGCTCTATGACGAGGTACTGCACATGCTGGCCCGCCAAGGCTTCGAAGTGCCGCAGGACTTGCTGGAGCGGGACTATGCGCAGCCCTACTCCGGCGATCCTCGGGTGGTCAAAATCTGGGTTCAGGTCTTTCGCGAGACGGAAAAACACTGGGAGCTCTATGCGCTGGCAGAGAAGCTGATGGATGTGGAATGCCTCTTCCAACGGTGGCGGTTCGATCACGCGACCGCCGTGGAACGTGTCATCGGGATGCAGCCGGGAACAGGAGGCTCCAGCGGCGTCGGCTTCTTACGCAAAGCATTGGAATTGCGCTTCTTCCACGATTTGTATGATATGCGCACAGAACTGATCTATGCGGGGGACTGATGCTGTATCGCGGGTTTTCACAGGCTGAACTGGAACAGGAATATTCGCCGAGATCAATGATCGGCGGTGATCTGACGCCTTACATTGCCAGCTATAGCGCCCTCAGTGCTCAGGCGCGGGCCAGTCTGAAAGTTCAGGAAAATCTGATCTATGGTGCAAGCCCGGCACAAGTTCTGGACTATTTCCCAGCGGCCGAGGCAGGCGCGCCGCTGCATGCGTTTATCCATGGTGGCTATTGGCAGGCCCTTAGCCAGCGGGAGTCCGCCATAATGGCGCCAGCGCTGATTGAGGCAGGCCATGCTTTTGCAACACTGAACTACACTCTGGCCCCTGATGCCCGCATCGCGGACATGATCGATGAGTGCCGCGATGCACTGCTCTGGCTGGCGTCGCAGGCTGAGTCCCTGGGATTTGATCCGACCCGGATCACTTTGTCAGGGCACAGCGCCGGGGCACAATTGGCTAGCATGGTTATGGCGCAATCTGCAAACGCTCTGGCCCGCGCCGGGTTGCGGGTGCGCGACGTAATCCTGATCAGCGGGGTTTATGATCTGGAGCCGATCAGCCTGACCTCGGTCAACGATCCGCTGCAACTGACACCGGTTGAGGTCAACGACCTGTCCCCCATACGCCACGTGCCACTACCCGGACCGCGCTACCACGTGACCGTGGCCGAGAGGGACACACCGGAATTCATCCGCCAAAGCCGTGACTACGCCGAGCACCTGCGCAAAGCCGGACATTCTGTCAGCTTCGACCTGAAAAAAGGGATGCAGCATTTTGACATCATCATGCATCCGGGGACGTTCACAGCTTCAAAGCAGTCGGGAACGCCCTAGTCTTCGCAATGCACGGGGCTGGCCCCTGTCAATTCAAACTCGGGTCCTTGATGCCAATCCGTATGTTCAGGGATGACCGCGCCCAAGGGGATTGCACTCCGTCCGTTTCGCCAATCACTTCCGTGCGCACCTGATCAAACATCTGCTCAAGAGTTAAACCTCGGGTCCCGATCGCGCGCGCAATGGCTGCTGTGTAAGGGCTGTTGGTCCCAGTCCCGTCCAGTGCGACGTCGCCGGGTCCGGTGGCATAAGCGATCAGGTTGTTGGTGCGGGCTGTCATACGCGCAAGCCCGTCGCCGACATCCAGTGCACCGTCCGTTTCACTTCCAAAAGGATTGTCGCGGCACGCGTCCAGAATCATGACACTCACAGCCTGAGGTGTGTGAATGCGATCCAGAACCCACTCGGCCGGGACAGCCTGATCTGCAATATCGGCCTCGGACTGGATGTTCACGCCAAGCGGAAGCAGGTAGTTGAACTCATCACTGCGCACGCCGTGCCCGGCAAAATAGAACACCGCCAAAGCCTCGGACCCCGCTGCGCGCACGGTGCTGGCAAAAGCCTCAACCTCCTGCTCCATCTCTGCGCGGCTTGCATCCGTCAGTGTCGTGACCTTAAAACCCACGCCGCGCAGCTCTTCGCTCATCAAGCGCGCGTCGTTCACTGGGTTGTCGAGGGCCGGGACACTTGTGTACCCGGCATTCCCGATCACGAGGGCAAACCGCTCATGCGCCAATGCGGGCCCGGCGATCAGGGTGATGACAAAGCAGAGTGCTGAAAGAATACGCGTCAAATCTATCTCCAAATCCTGTCGAACGAGAGAAGCAGGTCTCTTCGTTTGGCCCTTAAGTGCTGCGGGTCCGTTCAATCACGACCAACAGTAAATCAAGACCGGGCCTCGAAAGTCCATATACGAACTTGTTACAGCCCCCTGCATAGCTTGAATGTAACGAGGAACACGTTGAACCAAAAAATAGACGTAGATCGCGATGTGCCAAAAAAAACAGCGGCCCAAGTTGAGCCGCTGTTTTGAAACTTACTTGCAGAACCGGATCAGTCCAGCGTGCGGGTGACTTCTTCGCGCTCGAAGATCTCGATCACGTCGCCTGCGCGGATATCGTCGTAGTTCTCGAACGCCATACCGCATTCCTGACCCGACTGAACCTCGGCCACTTCGTCCTTGAAGCGCTTCAGCGTCTTCAGCGTGCCTTCGTGGATCACCACGTTGTCGCGCAGCAGACGGACGCCTGCGGAGCGACGGGCAACGCCTTCGGTAACCAGACAGCCCGCAACCTTGCCGACGCCGGTGACCTTGAAGACTTCGCGAATTTCGGCGTAACCGATGAACTTTTCGCGGATCTCGGCGCTCAGCAGGCCGGAGGCAGCTGCTTTCACGTCATCCACGAGGTCATAGATCACCGAGTAATAGCGGATCTCGACACCTTTCTGGTTCGCAGTGTTCCGCGCCGATGCGTTGGCACGGACGTTGAACCCGAAGATCGGTGCGCCGGAGGCTTCGGCCAGACCGACATCCGTCTCGGTGATCGCACCCACGCCCGAGTGCAGAACGCGCACGCGCACTTCGTCGTTGCCGATCTTCTCCATCGCCTGAACGATGGCTTCGGCCGAACCTTGTACGTCCGCCTTCATCAGAATCGGCAGCTCGGTGACGTTTTCGTCTTCCTTGGCTTTCTGCATCAGCTGCTCAAGGGTGGTCGCGGCACCGGCGGCGGCGCGTTTGTCCTTGGCGGCTTGCTCGCGATAGGCAGCAATCTCACGGGCTTGCGCTTCGGTCTCGGTCACGTTCAGAACGTCACCCGCCTCGGGCGTACCGTTGAGACCCAGAACCTCAACCGGAACCGAGGGGCCGGCTTCCTTGACGCGGTCGCCCTTGTCGTTGATCAGCGCACGGACCTTACCGTATTGCTCACCCACAACGAAGATATCGCCCTGACGCAGCGTGCCGTTCTGAACCAGAACGGTGGCCACAGGGCCGCGACCCACATCCAGCTGCGCCTCGATCACAGCGCCTTGGGCGGCGCGGTCGGGGTTGGCTTTCAGTTCCAGAATTTCGGCCTGCAGTGCGATGGCTTCCAGCAGTTCGTCCAGACCCTGACCGGTGATGGCAGAGACTTCAACGTCCTGAACATCACCCGACATTTTCTCGACGATTACTTCATGCTGCAGCAGATCGGTCCGTACCTTGTCCGGGTTTGCATCGGGCTTGTCGACCTTGTTGATCGCCACGATCATCGGCACTCCGGCCGCTTTGGCGTGGTTGATAGCCTCGATCGTCTGCGGCATCACGGCGTCGTCAGCCGCAACAACCAGAACCACGATATCCGTGACCTGAGCACCGCGTGAGCGCATCGACGTAAACGCCGCGTGGCCCGGGGTATCCAGGAAGGTCAGCGTGGTGCCGCCATCGGTTTTCACCTGATAGGCGCCGATGTGCTGGGTGATGCCACCGGCCTCACCTGCCACAACGCGCGCGTCGCGGATTGCATCCAGCAGCGAGGTTTTACCGTGGTCAACGTGACCCATGATGGTGATGACCGGCGGACGCGGCTGCAGATCGTCTTCGCTGTCTTCGACCTCTTTGATGACGTCTTCAACATCCGAATCGGAGACACGAGTGACCTTGTGGCCAAACTCTTCGATGATCAGTTCCGCTGTGTCGGCGTCGATGGTCTGGTTCTGAGTAACCATCATGCCCATCTGCATCAGCGATTTGACAACGTCAGCCACACGCTCGGCCATACGGTTGGCGAGCTCAGAGACCATGATCGCCTCGGGCAGTTGAACGTCACGGATGACCTTTTCGCGTTCGACCGAACCGCCCATGGCTTTCTGACGCGCACGCTCTTGCTTGCGCTTCATCGCAGCCATCGAGCGTTGGCGGTTGCCTTCGCCACCGGTGGCCTGACCCAGTGTCAGCTTGCCCGAACGGCGGTTGTCGTCACGGCCTTTGCCACGACCACGCTGTTCACGCTCACGATCCTGTTTGCGCGGAGCAGCCGCAGGTGCGGGCTTGCTGGCCGGGCTACGGGCCGCTTTGGGCTCTTCCGGGGCCGGGGCGGCAGCCGCGCGTTTGGCAGCTTCTTCCGCCTCTTGGCGCTTACGCTCTTCTTCTTCGGCCTTGGCGCGGGCTTTCTCTTCGGCCTCACGCTGTTCGCGTTCCTTGGCCTCTTGTTCCGCACGGCGACGGGCGCGTTCTTCTTCACGCGCCTTTTCAGCAGCCTCACGGGCGGCGGCCTCTTCGACCTCGCGCGCTTTGGCGGCTTGCAATGCCTTCATCCGGCGGGCCATTTCCGCGTCGGAGATCCCGGCAGGACGGCGCGACGGATCACCCGAGGGCGTTGCTCCGCCGCCCGGCTTTCCGGCACCCGGCTTGGGGACCACCACGCGTTTGCGTTTGGTTTCCACCACGACATTCTTGGTGCGTCCGTGGCTGAAACTCTGTTTCACATTTCCGGGGCGTGCCCCGCCACGAAGACCCAATGTCTTTTTGCCGTCATTATCGCTCATAAAGCTTCTTACCCTTCCGCGCGGCCCCTGCCGCCGTCATCCGTTTCGCGCAAGCCACGCAGGCGCTGCGCTTCCTCTACAACACGTTTGGCGAGTCCGCCAGAGGCCAGCGCCGCATGAATCACGGTTTGGCGCCCAAATGCCGCCCCTAACTCGTCCGCCGTGAGCCATCCGATGTATTTTCCGAAGTGCGGCGTGCTGAGTTTCGACTTGCCGCGCCCCGAACCATCGCTGGCCTGAATCAGTACCTGAGCCTCTTCCCGGTCCAGCCACGTCTTGACCTTTTCATATCCGGCAACCGCATCGCCGGACTTGCGCGCCAGGCTGAGAAGCTCAACCACACGACGCGCGACTTGTTTTTCGACCTCATCGGCCAGGTCCGCTTGGGCCGAGACCTGCGCCTTGAACCCGCGCGAGAACAGCTTTTTGCTGACCGCCTTGTCCAACGCTGCGCGATCTGCCGCCACATAGACCCCGCGCCCCGGCAATTTCGCCGCGACATCAGGATAGACCTGACCATCCGGCCCCGTCACAAAGCGGATAAGCCCGTATTTGGGCTGAACCTCGCCCGTGGCGATGCACTTGCGCTCAGGTCCGTCGGACCGATCCTTATGGACGCCACCGCGACCCATCTCAGCCACCCGAGGCCCTGAGATCAGGCCTCGGCCTCCTCTTCGGCTTCAACGTCTTCTTCTGCCTGCTCCAGCTCGGCCGGATCAACCCAGCCCAACATGATACGAGCAGTCATGACCAGATCCTGCGCCTCTTCCAGCGTTACGCCGAACGGCTCAAGCACACCGTCATCCTTGATACGCTCACCATCGACCGTGGTCCAGCCACCGGCCAGTTCCCAGTCGGCACAGGTTGCGAAGTCTTCCAGCGTCTTCACATCATCCTTGGCCAGCGCTTCTACCATCTGGGGTGTCAGGCCTTCGAATTCAATAAGGCTGTCCTCGGCACCCAGAGCGCGAGCGGCATCCAATGCGGCCTTGGCCTGCGCCTCAAGGAAGTCACGGGCACGGGCCTGCAGTTCCTGCGCGGTGCCTTCGTCGACACCGTCGATGACAAGCAGTTCGTCCAGCTCAACATAGGCAACCTCTTCGAGGTTGGTGAAGCCTTCGGAAACCAGCAGCTGCGCAAAGAACTCGTCCAGATCCAGGCTGTCCATGAACAGCTGGGTGCGGGCTTCGAATTCTTTCTGACGACGCGCCGATTCCTCGGCTTCGGTCATGATGTCGATGTCCAGATTGGTCAGCTGGCTGGCCAGACGTACGTTCTGGCCACGGCGACCGATGGCGAGGGACAGCTGTTCCTCGGGAACCACAACTTCGATCTTGCCCGCTTCTTCGTCCAGAACCACCTTGGAAACCTCGGCGGGCTGCAGCGCGTTCACCAGGAAGGTCGGCTGATCTTCGTTCCACGGAATGATGTCGATCTTTTCGCCCTGCAACTCGTTCACAACGGCCTGCACGCGGCTACCGCGCATACCAACGCAGGCACCCACAGGGTCAATCGAGCCATCATACGAGATCACGGCGATCTTGGCGCGCGAGCCGGGGTCACGGGCCACGGCCTTGACCTCGATGATGCCGTCATAGATTTCCGGCACTTCCATCTTGAACAGCTCGGCCATGAATTCCGGCGCGGTGCGCGACAGGAAGATCTGGTGGCCACGAACCTCGCGGCGAACTTCTTTGATGTATGCACGCACACGGTCATTCGGGCGATAGCTTTCGCGGCCGATCTTGTCATTGCGGCGCAGAACCGCCTCGGCACCGCCCAGATCGACGATGACGTTGCCAAATTCTTCACGCTTGACCGCGCCGTTGATGATGGTGCCCGCGCGATCCTTGAATTCTTCGTACTGACGATCACGTTCGGCCTCGCGGACCTTCTGCAGGATCACCTGCTTGGCGGACTGAGCCGCGATACGGCCCATCTCAACCGGAGGAACTTCCTCAACAAAGACGTCGCCAACCTCGGGCGATTCCATGTACTGACGTGCCTGCTCGACGGTCATCTCGGCCTGGTAGTTTTCCAGTTCGTCTTCCTCGACCACGGTGCGAACGCGCGTAAAGGTCGCCTTGCCGGTCTTGCGGTCGATGGAGACACGAATGTCCATTTCCGCGCCGTAACGGCTCTTGGCCGCACGGGCGAGCGACTCCTCCATCGCTTCGACAACCAGACCGGGGTCGATCATCTTTTCGCGGGCCACGGCCTCGGCGGTCTGCAGCAGCTCCAGCTGGTTGGCTGAGGTGATTGCCATCAGTTCGTCTCCTCTTCGGACCCTTCGGTCTCAATCTCGTCGAAAGCGTTTTCGTTCAGGGCACCGGCGTCTTTGCGCTGGCGCAGCATTTCCTTGATCAGGTCATCGGTCAGGACCAGCTTGGCGTCGCTCAGCCAGTCGAATTGCAGACCGATAGTGATCGTCTCAGACCCCTCGGGGATGTTGATCAGAACCTCATCCCCTTCGATCCCGGCCAATTCACCCTTAAAGCGGCGGCGACCGTCGATCAGCTCGGCAGTTTCGATCTTGGCCTCATACCCTTCGAAATTCTCAAAGTCCTTGAGACGGGTCAGAGGGCGGTCAATACCGGGGCTCGAGACCTCTAGCGTATAGGCGTCAAGGATCGGGTCCTCGACATCCAGCGTGGCGCTGACGGCGTTTGAAATCTCAGCGCAGTCATCCACTTCGATACCGCCATCGGGCTTGTCGGCCATGATCTGCAGCGTGGTTTGCTTGCCGCTCATCAAACGGACGCGGACGAGTTCATACCCCAGATCTTCGATCACGGGGGTGATGATCTCGGCAAGTCGCCGGTCAATGGCCGCTTTGGCTATCAGGTCGTTTGTCATCAGGTTCTCTACCCTATCGATCGGGCACAAAAAAACGGGCGCGCGGCCCGTCGAATTTTCCGGTGGAGCCTTGGACCAGAAGTCCAACGCGCCGCTGTTGCAACTGCATATACGCAGGAGTTCCCGAGTCTGCAACCCCCGGCGCAATTCGTGATCGGATTTACGCCAACCACCACCGTTCTGCGATACGACCATCATCCAGCGTCGCTTTGCCGATCTGCCTCGGCATCCCGACCTGAGCCGCCACCGCCAGTGCCATATCCGATTCGCTCGGGTAGTAGCGCAGCCCCCGCTGGGACTTAAGTTCGCCCCTTTCGGGCAGGGCGGCAATGTCCACATACCCGTCGCGCAAAGCTTCGGCCCGAACACGCGCATCGGGGATCACGATGATTTCGACCGTATCGACCCAACCGGCCTGACCGTCCTTGTAATGGCCGGCAACTTTGCGGCCCAGGAAATGACGCCCATCCTCGGCCCGCTCAACCCGGTAGCATCCGGTCCCGTTGGCCGCATGCAAAGGCGTAACCGCCTGCCCATCGCGGGTTACGACAAACCGGCTGTCGGCCAGCAGGAAAGGAAGACCGGGATCGGCCTCGGCCAGTTCCAGCCGCACGTGATCAGCGGCCAAGGCCTCGGCCTGACCAAGTTCGGCCAGAACGGCCACAACATCATCAGCACGCAGCACCGTTCCATCGTGGAACGAGACGTCTTGGCACAGATCAAACCGCCAGACGCGCGCGTTGTCTTCGGTCTGCCACCCTGTCGCCAACTCTCCGCGCAACGTGCCATCCGGTGCAATCTCGGTCAGGGTATCGAACACCGCCCCACGGGCCAGCTCCTCCAAACTGTCATCGCGCGGAACCGCCAGCCGCAGCGCGCCACCTTTCTTCGGAGTATCGGCCAAAGACGCCCCCGTGGCCGCAAGCAACGCAGCGGCGGCACCCGAGGCGAACAGAGCACGGCGGTCCATCCGGGTCATGCCACCCCCTCGGCCACGCGGTCCATGATTCGAACCAGTTCGGCACTTATTCCGGGTTCCGACAGGGCATGGCCCGCATGGCGGACCATCTTCAGTTCAGCATTGGGCCAGCGCTCGGCCAGGGACCACGCCGCCTGAGGCGGACAGATCATGTCATAGCGCCCCTGCACGATATGTCCGGGGATATGCGCGATGCGATCCATCTGATCCAGAATCTGCCCATCCTTTTGTAGAAAGGCATTGTTGATGAAATAGTGATTCTCGAGCCGCGCAAAGGCCCGCGCGTATTCACCGGGGCTTTCGCCCGTCGATCCGTTCGAATGGATCGACGCCAGAGCGTTCTCCCACGCCGACCAAGCGCGCCCGTAAAGGACTTCGGTTGCCCGGTCGCCCGAGAACAGGCGCTTGTTGTATGCCGCAATCGTATCCGACAGCTCTTCCTCGGACAGCAGGGCGGTGAATTTGGCCCACTGCTCGGGCCAGAACTTGCCCGCGCCGCCGCCGTAGAACCAATCCAGCTCTGCCTGTGTGGCCAGAAACACCCCGCGCAGAACCAGACGGCTGACCCGATCCGGATGCGCCTGCGCGTAGATCAACGCCAGAGTCGCGCCCCAACTGCCGCCAAATACCGTCCATTCGTCGATATCTAACAGCGACCTCAGCCGCTCAATATCCTCGACCAGATGCCACGTCGTGTTGTCCTCGACCGAGGCATGAGGCCGCGATTTCCCGCAGCCGCGCTGATCGAACAGAATCACCCGGAAGACACGTGGGTCAAAGTACCGCCGCATCGCAGGGCTGCAGCCACCGCCCGGCCCCCCATGCAGCACAACCACCGGCACCCCGTCGGGATTGCCGCTTTGCTCCATATAAATCTGGTGCCCATCGCCCACACTGACCAACCGCTGATCAAATGGATCGATCGGCGGGTAGAGATATTGCACTGCGCGCTTTTGGTCCGGGTACTTGTCCATTATGGCCCTATATAGTCCTTAAGACGTAAAAGAGCACACGGAGACAGGAATGCAAGCGCATCCGAACACGGTCGACCCATCCGAGATCGCTAAATTCGAGGCGATGGCAGCGGAATGGTGGGACCCGCATGGGAAATTCAAACCTCTGCACATGCTGAATCCGTGCCGTCTGGACTATATCACGCAGCAAATTGCGGGTGAGTTTGACCGCGACCTAACCGCGCCTATGCCGTTCGAGGGCCTGCGCCTTCTGGATATCGGCTGCGGTGGAGGGCTGCTGAGCGAACCCATGGCCCGCCTTGGGGCCGAGGTCGTGGGGGCCGACGCCGCAGCAGGCAACCTGCCCGTCGCCCGCATCCATGCCGAACAATCGGGGCTTGAGATCGACTACCGCCACACCACCGCCGAGGACATGGCCGCCGCGGGCGAGCAGTTCGACGTGGTGTTGAACATGGAAGTGGTCGAACACGTCGCCGACCCGTTAAGCTACCTGACCGCCACACAACAATTGCTGAAACCCGGCGGGTTACAGGTGTGTTCGACCATCAACCGCAACCCAAAATCCTATGCGATGGCCATCTTCGGGGCCGAAGTCGTCATGCGCTGGCTGCCACGCGGCACCCATGAGTGGAACAAGTTCATCACCCCCGATGAGCTGTTCGACCTGCTGCGCCAATCCGGGCTGGAGCCGGTGGACCGCAAAGGGTTCGTGTTCAACCCGATCCTCTGGAGCTGGTCGATCTCGGACCGGGATTTGAGCGTGAATTACGTGACCGCGAGTGTGAAGCCAGGGTAGTCTCAGCACAAATATGCGACCGATCAGCAACTGGACAATTGGATGGTTCCTTCCGCTCTATGATCGAAATCCGCTTGTAGGAAGCGTTTTGGGCTTAGCGTGCATATTTTTTGCGCTCATTGCGATTGGTGTGTTCATGCTTGCGATCAAAGAGAACGCCGGAACTCCAATTCCGACAACCGGGCTGGTATAGGCGCATATTGTCATCATGCTGTTGAAACCAATGTCGATGGTTATATGCCTAGCGTGCGAATTCCTATGGCGGAATTTTGGCGTATATTCTCTTCTGAGAGTTAAAGGTTGCCCCATTCGCGAAAGATATGAACCTGCAGACTTGAGCAAGGTCCTCTCGCGCCCTCAAGAATCCATTACTGGTGCAGAGTGGCATTTCTCACCGCTACTCCCCCTCCAACTGCAACCGCAAATCCCTCAATACGGGCAGCGTGCTGCGGACGCGCTCCAACCCCAGCTCTCCAACCACGCGGTTGATCAGCGGAGCAATCGAGGAAATCGCCTGATCGCGCGCGCGGCGGCCAGCGGGGCTGATCGCGACCATCTTGCGGCGGGCGTCGTCCCAGTCGGGACGGATGTGGATGTAGCCGGCCCATTCCAGCTTGGCCAAAGTGTTGGTCATTGCGCCTCGGGTCACGTGGAAGGTGCTGGCGAGTTGCGCGGGCGTCCGTTCTCCTCCGGCATAGGCCAGATGGTTCAGCACCGAGAAATGCGAGATTTCCATGCCCTTGGGCAGCACCCGGCTCAGCCGGTTACGCAATAGCTGGTCGGCGGTCAGGATCTCGCTGAAAAGCGTGACCGCAAGGGCATTGGTGTCGTCTGTCATGGTCCGGTTCTGGTTCAGGGGCCGTCAAAAGCCCGCACATGGGTCAATGAGGGCACGCGACGGCGCGCCTCGGACACAGAACTATCATTCAATTCGAAAAAGTGAATGCCCGGATCGGTCCCTGCGTCGATCAGAACCTCTCCCCAAGGGGCGACGACCATGCTGTGACCGTGGGTGTGGCGGGTTTTGCCCCGCGTTTTGGGATGGGCGCCGGTTTGCGCGGGGGCCAGAACCCAGCAGCCGGTCTCAATCGCGCGTGCGCGCAGCAGCGATTCCCAATGCGCGGCCCCTGTGACAGGCGAAAACGCCGCCGGGACGGTCAAAATCCGCGCCCCGGCCTGCGCCAAAGCGGCATGCAGATGCGGAAAGCGGATGTCATAGCAGATGGTCAGGCCGACCTTGCCGAAATCTGTCTCGGCGATGACGGCCTTGTCGCCGGGGCGGTAATTGGCCGATTCGCGGAAGGTTTCGGTCTCGGTCACCTGCACATCGAACATGTGGATCTTGTCATAGCGCGCCACGATCTGCCCTTTGGGGTCGATCATGAAGCACCGATTGGCAAAGCGGCCATCCGCATCATGGGTCTTGATCCCCAATGATCCGATCAGCAGCCAAACACCCAACTCAGCCGCCTGCGCCCGCAAACCGGCCAGAGTGGTGTCGTCTTCCTCATGCTGCAACACCTCGCGCTGCCGGGTGGTGCTGTTAGACACGCAATTCGTGACCTCGGGGGTCAGGATGAACTGCGCGCCCTGCTCGGCGGCCTCGGCCATCATGGCACGCACCATTTGCAGATTCGCAGCCGGATCGTCCGACGAGGTGATTTGCAGCAGAGCAGTCTTCATCACGCCGCCAGAAGACGGTCCAGCTTGCCTTGGCGATCCAGCTCATAGAGGTCATCACAGCCGCCCACGTGATCGGGGCCGATGAAGATCTGCGGCACGGTGCGTTTGCCGCCGGCACGTTTGATCATCTCAGGCTTGCGCTTGGGGTGCATCAGCACATCGATTTCCTTGAACTCGACCCCCTTTTGCTTCAGCAGGCGCTTGGCCGCGTGGCAGAAGCCGCACAGAGGCGATGTGTAGATTTCAACAGGTTTCATAAATCCGTCCCTTCGGGTTTCACACAATCTTGTGCGAATTAGGCATCCTTGGCAACGCGCGCCAGCACCAACACGAAAATATGATTTGCCCCCGCGGCAAGACATGCGCGCGTACAGGCTGCGAGCGTCGCACCCGATGTCATCACGTCATCCACCAAAAGGATATTGCGCCCTTTGATGCGCTGATCCCGTTTGGGATGCGTCGCAATGACCCCATCCAGTGCCTCGGCCCGTTGAGCGGCGGTCTTGCCGTCCAGAACCGGGGTGCGCGCCGTTCGCACCAGCAGGTCTGGGCAGATTTCTAACCCTGTCTCGCGCCCCAGATGCTGTGCCAGAAGCGCCGATTGGTTGTATCGCCGTTTCACCAGACGGGACCAGTGCAGCGGAACCGGAGCGATCAACATGTCGGGCTTCAGAACCTCTCGGCCCGCCTGCGCCATCCAGCGCGCGGCGGGTTTGGCCAGTTCGGGGCGGTCGCCATGTTTCAAGGCCAGGATCATAGATTTCGCCCGCCCCTTATACAGCAACGCCGCGCGCCCGTCCTGCCACGGACGCGGCGTTTTACGGCAATCGTCGCAGTCGATCCGAAAGCCGTCCCTTTCGCCGGGGACGGGCATGCCGCAACTGTCGCAGACCGTGCCGCCGATGAACGGCGTGTCCCGCCAACATGTGGCACACAGGCCAAAGTCGGATTCGGTCAGCTCTCCGCAACTCATGCAACGTGGGGGATAGATCAGGTGCAACGCTGTTTGAACTCGGGGCCAAATGCGATACCTGCGGGGTATGAAAATGCCTGCGTCCAATGCACCCTCTCTGTTCGACCGAGCCACCCTGCGCCACCGCCGCGCGCGGGCTAAGGATGAGGCCCTGTTCCTGCACCGCGCCGCTGTCGACGAGGTGCAGGATCGGCTGAGCATGGTTAACAGAACCTTTACAGCGCCCGCGATTGTGACCCCGTTTGCGCATATCTGGCAGGATGCCCTGACCGGCGCGACACTCGTGGCGGATGAGGAAACGCTGGAGCTTACGCCCGGCACGCATGATCTGGTGGTCCACGCGATGGCCCTGCATTGGGCCAATGACCCGGTCGGCCAGCTAATCCAATGTCACCGCGCCTTACGCCCAGACGGGTTGCTTCTGACCGTCTGTCTGGGCGGAGAAACCCTACATCAGCTGCGCGCCGCCCTGGGGCAGGCCGAGATTGAGGTGACCGGTGGCCTCAGCCCCCGAATCGCTCCGATGGGAGAGCTGCGGGATCTAGGCGCTCTGCTGCAACGCACGGGGTTGGCGCTGCCGGTGGCGGATGCGGTGCCTATGACGGCGGAATATCGTGACCTGACCCATCTGATGCAGGACCTGCGCGCAATGGCCGAGACCAACGTGCTGACCAACCGATTGAAAACCGCGACCCGCCGCAAAGTGTTCGAACGCGCGCAGAGCATCTACGCAGAACATTTCGCAACGCCTCAAGGCCGCCTCCCCGCCACGTTCGAGCTGATCTGCCTGACCGGCTGGTCGCCCGACGATAGCCAACCCAAACCGCTGCGCCCCGGATCCGCCCGGATGCGCCTTGCCGAAGCCCTTGGTACAGATGAAGGTAAACTGTCCGATTGACGACCGGACATTTCCCCTTATCTCAGGCCAGACCTAGAAAATGCAGGAAGACCAAAATGTTTGACGCCACACGCCCCGTGCATGCACCAGCCGACCACCCCAAGGTTAAATTGGGGCGCGTGGGCATCCTGCTGGCCAACCTAGGCACGCCCGATCACTACAGCTATTGGCCAATGCGCCGCTATTTGAACGAGTTCCTCTCGGACCGCCGAGTGATCGACTATCCGGCGTGGAAATGGCAGCCGATTCTGCAGGCGATCATCCTGACCAAGCGTCCCTTCAGCTCGGGTGAGGCTTACAAGTCCATTTGGAATCACGACAAGGGCGAAAGCCCGCTGATGACGATCACTAAGGAACAGACCGCCAAGCTGCGCGGTGCGATGCAGGCTCGCTATGGCGATCAGGTGATGGTCGATTTCTGCATGCGCTACGGCAATCCGTCTACCAAATCCAAGGTCCGGAATATGGTGGCGGAAGGCTGCGACCGCATCCTGTTCTTCCCGCTCTATCCGCACTATGCCGGGGCCACGACGGCAACGGCCAACGATCAGTTCTTCCGTTGCCTGATGGAGGAACCGTGGCAACCTGCCAGCCGTACGGTGCCCGCCTATTACGACGAACCCACCTATATCGAGGCATTGGCCCAATCCGTCGAAAGCGCCTATGCCAAGATGGAGACCAAGCCTGATGTTCTGGTCTGTTCCTACCATGGGATGCCTGAACGATATCTGCAACAGGGCGATCCCTATCACTGCCAATGCGTCAAGACCTCACGATTGCTGAAAGAGCGGCTTGGCTGGTCGGACGATCAGCTGGTTTCAACCTTTCAATCGCGCTTTGGCCCTGAGGAATGGTTGAAGCCCTATACAGTCGACCACGTGGCCGATCTGGCGAAGCAAGGCAAAAAGAACATCGCCGTGATTGCGCCGGCCTTCTCGGCCGATTGCATCGAGACGTTGGAAGAGATCAACGAAGAGATCAAGGAAAGCTTTGAAGAGGCTGGCGGTGAACACTTCACCTATATCCCCTGCCTCAATGACCATGATTCGCATATCGCCGCTTTGGGCAAGATCATCGAAGACAATCTGAACGGCTGGCTGGACTAACCAGCCCCGACAATTGGTCATGAAAAAAGGCGGTGGAAAGCTCCACCGCCTTTTCTCTGGATATTGCTCGTCGAATTAGCTTGCTGCAACAGCTGCGGCAACTACAACCAGCAGGATCAGCGGCAGGATGATGCCCTGCGATGTGCCCTGGGTTTCTTCAACAACAACAGGTGCCTCAACAACCGGCTCTTCCAGGTTACCGGCATAAGCGGTCGAAGCAGCAGCGGTCAGTGCAGCGGCGAGAACGAGTTTTTTCATATTAACCTCCAGAATCTGCACGGCTCCAGTCCGCGGAACCGCACATCTAAGACTTACCTCGTGATATTTTTCTAATCAGCAAAGCGGCTGGAATGCAATTGCAACTTGCCGATTAATCGAGTCGGTGAGCGAAAATGTCGTCAAATTAGCAACACTTGCGTGCCGACCTTCGCCATTGAGAACAGCTCGGCGATGTCTTCGTTGAACAGGCCGATGCAGCCATTCGAAGATTTCCGCCCGATCTTGCGCGTGTCATGTGTACCGTGGATGCGGTAATACTTCCATCCCAGGTACAAAGCGTGCGTTCCCAATGGATTATCGGGGCCGGGCGGGATGTAATCGGGCCATTCGGGGTTTCGTCTCTTCATCGACGGCGTCGGAGACCAGCTTGGCCCCTCAACCTTGCGAATGACGCTGGTGCGCCCGCGACGGGTCATCTCCTCGGTCAAAGGAACCGAAGAGGGGTATAGTTTGTATACAGATTGATCATTTGACCAATAATGCAGCGCTCGTGACGTGGTATCGACCAGAATGGCCCCGTTTCTGGTGTTCGAGAAATAAGGCCGCCAGTCCTGAGCGCGGAAACCTGAGACATTACGCCGGACCGGCGCTTCGGGTTCAGGTGCAGGTCGCAGCGGGTCGCCCGGGATGTACTGCGCGATCGCAGGCGAGGCCAGCAGAGACGAAGCTCCGGCCAGAAACCCCCGGCGGGTCGAAAGAGGAATGTGCTTTTTAACCATGACAAAAGGTCCTTCGTTATGGCGAAATGGAAAATCTGGCCCATTTTATTGCCAGAATGCTTCAGTCGCAAACCAAACCGGCAGAATCATGCAGGGTATGGTCATTGTGCGTTTGCTCAAGACAGCCTAGCGCGTTATGCCCGTTAGCGACACAATAATCAGGTCGATCATGACGCGTATCTTTTCTTTTCTGTTGATTTGCCTTGTCGCCTTGGCGGCATGTACCGACACGGGGACCACGGCGCTGGGTGCCGACGGTCGCCCCTTGCCCTCAGTTTACAAAATCCGTGGCAACCCCGAGAAGCTGCAGTTCCGCATGCTCGATTCGGTGAATGCATTGCGGCAAGCGCAGGGCTTGCAGTCCGTACAGCTGAACTCTCAGTTGAACGCGGCGGCCGCGACGCATTCCAAGGATATGGCCCGGCAGAATCGCCCCTGGCACTTCGGATCGGATGGCTCTTCCCCGATCGACCGTGCGGCGCGTGTTGGATATTTCGGGACATTCCTGGGCGAGGCGATCTCGGAAACCTATGAGACGGAAACCGAGACACTGGCCGCCTGGATGCAAGAACCCGGCCCCCGTTCCGTGATCCTGGACCCAAAGGCGACGCAGATGGGCTTTGCTTGGCATCAGGAAAACGGCGGTAAGATCTGGTGGACACTGGAAATGGGAACCGGCGGCTGACGCTTAGCTCTTTCCAACAACAAAAAAGCCCGCGGTGTTCGCGGGCTTTTTTTTTAACTACGCCTTAGGCGGCTTGCATGGACTGCGCTTCGGTCAGGATCGCATATAGCTTGACCGGATCGGGGTTCGCCCGCAGCTTGGCGCAAACCGAGCTGTCGCGCAGGGTGCGCGACACCAGTGCCAAAGCCTTGAGGTGATCCACGCCCGCCTCTTCGGGCGCAAACAGCGCAAAGGCGATATCCACCGGCTGGCGGTCAACTGCACTAAAGTCGATCGGCTTTTCAAGCATCACAAAAACGCCCGAGACCGACTCGATCCCGCCCAACCGCGCATGTGGCAATGCCACGCCATGACCCACACCCGTGGGGCCGAGGCTTTCGCGCTCCAGCAGGCAATCCACGACGACCTGGGTATCCAGGTCCAAAGCACCGGCAGCGACGTCGCCGATTTCCTGAAACAGCCGCTTCTTACTAGACGCGGCAGATAACACACGTACTGCTTCGGGCTTGAGAATGCTCGAAAGCTCCATGATCATGCTCCATAGCGGCCTTTGCGTGCTAAGGCCGATCTCTCTCAACTTGCCTGTTTAAGGATCAATCCAGCCGATATTGCCGTCATCGCGGCGATACACGACATTCAACCCATCCTTGTTCTCATTCCGGAACACTAACACCGGCGCTCCGGCAAGTTCCATTTGCATTACGGCCTCACCAACGCTGAGCGATGGGATCTTTGTTTCCATCTCAGCCACAATCATGGGCTGTAGCGATTCGGGTTCATCTGCCGTGTTCGATTCGTCAGAGGCGAGGATATAAGAGGACGCCCCAAAGAGTTCAACAGGCTCAGAACGATCCTTGTGATGGTCCTTCAGGCGGCGCTTGTAGCGGCGCAACTGTGTTTCCATCTTGTCACAGCATGCCTCGAACGCTGCATAGATCTCGGTTGCGTGGGCCTTGGCCTGAGCGGTCAGGCCGGTGGATAAATGTACTGTAGTTTCGCATACATATTCATGCGCCGAACGGGAAAAGACGACATTGGCGTCGGTCGGGCGCTGGGCGTATTTGCCAACAACTTCGCCCAGTTCGGTCTGCACGTGGGTCTGCAGGGCCGCACCGATGTCGATCTGTTTTCCGCTGATTTGGTAACGCATGTGATCTCCTTCACAATTCACACCCATTCTGACGTTGCGTCACGCAACATGCTTGTTTTTATCGGGTGGGGGATATCGACATTTTGATCGGTTGCTGCCGTCCCAGCCCTTCAGTGAAGGGGTATCGAGATCCAGACTGGAACCGAATAAATGCCATACCCCAATTGAGACAAGAGGCGGCGGAAGAGTCAATCAAAACAGAGGTGTATATACGCGATTTCCGCGAAGCGTCCGGCGAAGAATCGCCCAACCCTATGAAATACGGAAGTTTTCACCCAGATAAACCCGGCGCACGTTTTCGTTCTCAACCACTTCGTCAGGTGTACCTGACATCAGGACCTGCCCGTCATGCAGGATATAGGCGCGATCCACGATCTCGAGCGTTTCGCGTACGTTGTGATCGGTGATCAACACGCCGATCCCACGCTTCTTCAGATCAGCCACCAGATGCCTGATATCCCCCACACTGATCGGGTCAACGCCCGCAAAGGGTTCGTCGAGCAGCAGATATTTCGGATCGGCGGCCAGACAGCGCGCGATCTCTACCCGGCGCCGCTCACCACCGGACAGGGCAAGCGCGGGCGCGCGGCGCAGGTGTTCGATCGAGAAATCCGACAGCAGCTCCTCCAACCGCTCTTTCCGGCGATGGGCGTGCTTGACGGTGATATCCAGAACCGAGGCGATATTGTCCTCGACGCTCATGCCGCGAAAAATCGACATCTCCTGCGGAAGATAGCCGATCCCAAGACGAGCGCGGCGATACATCGGCAGCGTCGTGACATTCTGCCCGTCTATCGTGACCTTACCGGCTTCGGGGAAAACCAGCCCGGCGACGGAGTAAAAGGTCGTCGTCTTACCCGACCCATTCGGACCCAGCAGTGCGACTACTTCGGACCGGTCGAGCGTCATGGACACATCCCGGATCACAGTTTTTTTCCGATAGGATTTGCGCAGTTTCTCGATGCGCAGGCCTGCGCTTCCTTCCGCGACAGACAAGGTTGGGGCAGCCATCAGTTTCCGCCACCCTGCTGAAGAATGGTTTTGACGCGGCCCGTCATCGTTGCGGTGCCCGAGGTCAGGTTCGCAACCATCTGGTCGCCGCTGATCGTGCTGGGCCCCTGTGTCAGCAGCACGTTGCCCTTCATCACGATCACACCTGTGTCTATGGTGTATTCCGCCTGATCCCCTTCGGCGGCATCCGGAGGGCTGACCAGAACGACATTCTCGGTCGCTTCCATCCGTTCGATGGATGAGCGATCCTGACTGTAGATCACCAGAACCCGCTCAGCCGACAGGCGCATTTCCCCCTGAATCACGATCACATTGCCGAGAAACTCGGCCGATCCATCCTCTTGATTGACGTTCAGTGAGTCCGAGGTCACCTCGACCGGCAGGCTGGGGTCGGCCTTGACCGAACCGAATGCAACCTGCGCTTCCTGTCCGATGGCAGAAACCGGGCCCATCAACAGAGCCATGCAAACAAAGAGAAATCGAAAATAGATCACAGGTTATCTTTCTGCTTTTGTTGGCTCATATACCAACTTCACGCCGTCTGTAAAAAGAATATGGACCGGTCCGTCCTTTTTTTCAGTGCCAAATTGCATACGACCGGCAGAGAATGTGCCGATGACGCCGGTGCCATCGACCTGACCGGGAGTGTCGCCACGTATTTCTTCCAGCGATGTATTCAGCAGATCGGTCGTGACCTGAATGCCGTCCGAGGTGGTAATCACCACATCGCCAACAAAGGTCGCCGTCCCCTTGTCGGGCCGGATCAGGCCAGAGTTGGAATCCAGTTTGATCTCACCGCCGTTCAGCATCCCGAACCGCCCGCGAAACTGCGATGCCGTCGGCTCTTCGCCCTCGGACCCTTGGACCACCCTGGTCGACTCAATCTGGACCTCTTCGCCCTTTTTGGTAGTGCCGCGGTAGTTGGGTTGCGTAATAACCTGCCCAGCCAGGCGATCTTCGATATCCTCCTGCGAGAAGGGCACCGAGACATCAGTCTCGATGCTGCGCGACAGAAGGAAAACGGTGGACAGCAAGACAATAGCCGTCAGAGGCAACAGCACCTTGAGGAACTGAACCATGCGGGAATAGCGGTCCACCGTATCACTCCCTAACCCAGACCGACGCGCAGGCAATCGTGGATATGCAACAGACCCTGCGCCTGCCCATCCGCGTCGGGATCAACCACGAACAGCGATGTAATCTTGCGGTCATTCATGATGCCCACGGCCTCTTCCGCCATGGCGTTGGGTGCGATGGTCAGGGGATCGCGGGTCATGACCTCATCCGTGGTCTTGTTCAAAAGCCCGTCCATATTGCGGCGCAAGTCGCCATCCGTGACGATGCCCAACAAACGACCCGCATCATCTGCTACACCCACCACGCCAAAGCTCTTCTGGCTCATGACCAGCAGCGCCTCGCTCATGGAGGTGCCGGACTGCACCACGGGCAGATCGGCATGCATGAGGTCGCGCACGGTAGAGAGTTGCGCGCCCAGTTTGCCGCCAGGGTGAAAAGCGCGGAAATCCTCGGGCTTGAAATCGCGGTGTTTCATCAGCGCTATCGCCAGCGCGTCGCCCATGGCCAACGTCAGCGTGGTCGAGATCGAGGGCACCATGCCGAACCCGCAGGCCTCACCCATGGACGGGATCAGCAGATGCACGTCAGCCTGTTTCATCAGCGTGCTTTCCGGCTTGCTGGACAGGCCGATCAGCGGAATGCCAAAGCGGCGCGTAAAGGCCAGAAGGTTGACCAGTTCCGGCGCCTCGCCGGAATTCGAGATCGCCAGAACCACATCATCCTTGGACACCATGCCCAAATCACCGTGGCTCGCCTCGGCTGGGTGGACGAAATAGGCGGGCGTGCCGGTCGAGGCCAATGTGGCCGCGATCTTGTGGCCGATATGGCCCGACTTGCCGATGCCGCTGATGATGATGCGACCGGTGGCCTGCAGGATCAGCTGCACCGCTTCGGCGAAATCCTCGTTCAGGCTTTCGGCCAGCGCGTCCAGCGCGCGGGCCTCATCGGTAACAACCTGACGGGCGGTTTTCAGGAATGCGTCGGTATCGGTCATGAGTGCGCAAAAATATCAGTTTCGGGCCAGCCTGCGAGGTCGAGTTTCGCACGCATCGGCAGGAAGTCAAAACAGGCCTGCGCCATCTCGGTCCGGTCTTCGCGAGCCAGCCGTTTGTTCAGCTCATCCCGCAGACGATGCAAGTACAACACGTCCGAAGCCGCATATTCCAGCTGGGCCTCAGACAGAGTCTCGGCGCCCCAATCGCTCATCTGCTGTTGCTTCGAGATATCGACGCCGATCAACTCCTGACACAGGTTTTTCAGCCCGTGGCGGTCGGTATAGGTGCGCACAAGGCGGCTGGCGATCTTGGTGCAATAGACCGGTGCAGCCAATGCCCCAAAGGCGTGGTGCATCGCGGCGATGTCGAAACGTCCGAAATGGAACAGCTTCAGCACATCTGCGTCTTCTAGCATCGCGCAAAGGTTCGGAGCCTCGGTTTGCCCCTTTTCAACCTGAACGATATGGCTGTCGCCGTCGCCGCCGGACATCTGGATCACGCACAAGCGATCCCGATGCGGATTCAGTCCCATGGTTTCACAGTCGATGGCCACGATCGGCCCAAGGTCCAGCCCGTCAGGCAGGTCGTTTTTATACAGGTGGTTTGCCACAGAGGTTTCCTTTGTGCGGTCTCGACCCCGAGATAGGCGGTTTATAGGGCAAACTCAACGCTGAGCCTGTAGCCGGGCATTCTGTCGCTGGATGGGCTTGCTATTATCCCCATGGGGGGGATATGGATATATCATGACCAATCACACGCATGAATCGCACCCGCAAATCACCGCCCGCCTGAAGAGGGCGCATGGGCATCTGGCGAAAGTCATTGCCATGCTCGAAGATCAAGCGCCCTGCTCCGACGTTGCCCAGCAGCTTTTTGCGGTCGAAAAAGCAATCACCAATGCCAAGCGGGTTCTGATCCACGATCACATCGACCATTGCCTGACATCCGAGGACGGATCGGCCATCGAGGATTTCAAAACCATCACAAAGTACCTCTGACCCATGCTGAGCATCCTGCAAAACCGCACATATCGCCACCTTCTGGCAGCTCAGGTCGTTGCGTTGACGGGGACCGGGCTGGCGACGATCGCGTTGGGCCTGCTGGCCTATGATCTGGCGGGCGAGGCTGCAGGGATGGTGTTGGGTACGGCTCTGACCATCAAGATGGTCGCCTATGTGGGGATCGCGCCATTGGCGGCGGCGTTTGCAGAGCAGCTCGACCGGCGCAAAATGCTGGTGGTGCTGGATCTGATCCGGGCTGCGGTCGCACTGTGCCTGCCTTTCGTATCCGAGGTCTGGCAGGTCTATGTGCTGATCTTCGTCCTGCAATCGGCCTCGGCCGGGTTCACCCCCGCTTTTCAGGCCACGATTCCCGACGTCCTGACGGATGAGCAGGACTACACGCGCGCGCTGTCCTTGTCGCGCCTTGCCTATGATCTGGAAAGCCTGCTCAGCCCGATGCTGGCGGCCGCGTTACTGGTCTTTGTCAGCTTTGATACGCTGTTTTGGGGAACCGGAGCTGGGTTTATTGCCTCTGCGCTGCTGGTGGTCTCCGTAGTTCTGCCCTCGCCCAAACCCACAGAGCGACGCGGAATATACGACCGGACAACGCGCGGCATCCGTATCTATCTATCGACAACACGTTTGCGCGGCCTTCTGGCACTCAGTTGGTCTGCAGCCGCGCTGAGCTCTATGGTGATCGTCAATACGGTGGTCCTAGTGCGTGCGGATCTGGGTCTGTCCGAAAGCGCCGTGGCCATTGCTTTGGCCGGATTCGGCGGCGGCTCGATGATTGCGGCCTTCGTGCTTCCCTCTCTGCTGGATCGGTTCAAGGACCGCCGGGTCATGCTGACCGGGGCGACATTTGGCGCGCTGGCCATGGCCGGAGCAGCCATGACATCCGGAGCACTCTCCCTACCGCTGCTTACGGCCTTCTGGGCCTGCGTGGGCTTCGGCTATTCAATGACCCTGACCCCCTCGGGCCGATTGCTGACCCGTTCCGCCGCGCCCGAGGATCGGCCCGCCGTCTTCGCCGCCCAGTTCACGCTGTCACATGCCTGCTGGCTGGTCCTCTATCCGCTATCAGGGTGGCTGATGACCCGTTTCGGCGCAACCGTAGTCATGACCACCACGACCTGCGTATCTGTCTTGGGGATCGCTGCCGCACTGTTCATCTGGCCGCGATCCGACAAAGCCCCCTCGGCGCAGAAGCCTTGAGCCTGCGGGCGCTTCTGCTCTACACCAAAGCGACCCTGCCGGAGGCCCCATGGATCAGCTCGACCGCCGCATCATCACCGCGCTGCAGCACAATGCCCGTGAATCGACCACGAATATCGCGGCTAGGTTAGGCGTGGCCCGAACCACCGTGCACGAGCGGATCAAGCGCATGGAAGAGCGTGGCGTGATCGCAGGCTATTCTGTTCAATTGCACGCCACCGACGATACCCCGCGCGTGCAGGTGATCGTGATGCTTGAAGTCCAACAAAAGGAAACCACCCGCATCATCAAACGGCTTGAGGCCTATCCCGAGGTCAAACGCTGCCTGTCGATCAATGGCGAATTTGACCTGCTACTGTCTGCCGAGGCCCCCCGGATCGAGGATCTGGATATTCTGGTCGATGAACTGGCCAAAATCCCCGGTGTTCTGCGCACCAATACCAGCGTCGTGTTCGGCCGTCGGATCGACCGAAAATGATGGGGCGATAACCCTCTGTAAACCGATGACTGGCTAGCTTGGCCCGGAATGACCCGAATCCCGGACCGGCAGAATGCCCCATCGTTTCGTCTCAATTGTCTTTGTGCTAACGCTTGCGCTGATCGCGCAGGCCGGGCGTGCCGTGCCGGATGCCCGAACGGGTGATATCTGCGATCAGGCCGCACGCCGCGCGGCACTGTCCGAAGGCGTGCCACTGGACATCCTGCGCGCCATTTCACGGGTCGAGACAGGACGCACCCATGACGGGCGGCTTCGACCCTGGCCCTGGACCATCAATGTCGAAGGGCAGGGCTATTGGTTCACCTCCGAGGTTGAGGCAAAAAACTATGTTTTCCGAATTTTCAAAGCCGGCAAGCGCAGCTTTGACATCGGGTGTTTTCAGATCAACTACCGCTGGCACGGCAAGGCCTTCCGCTCGATTGACGCGATGTTCGACCCGCAGGAGAACGCCACCTACGCCGCAAAGTTTCTCAAAGACCTCTATGTCGAGCTTGGATCCTGGCCCGCCGCCGCCGGGGCCTATCATTCGCGCACGCCATCTTTGGCCGAGGCCTATCGCGGTCGGTTCCAGACCGTCCTGGCCCAGCTGGACGGGTCCGTTCCGCCACAAACTCACGTCGCGTCGCGGGACCCATTCACCGGCGCCGCAGCCCCGCTGATCCCGGCGCAACCGGTTGAATCCAATGGCGGGTCTCTTGGGTCTCTGGTTCCGGCGGCGGGTGCTGCCACCGCCTTCATCGCATTCAACTAGGAGGTCAGCGTGCCCACCATAAACGCCCGGTCCCTGTTCTCGCCCACCGTCCTGTTGGCACTGGCGCTGATGACCGTCATCGTGATGATGATCCTGCCGATGCCCGCCTGGGTGTTGGATGTGGGTCTGGCCGCCTCCTTTGCGCTGGCTATTCTTATTTTCACCCTGACGCTGTTCATCGAACGCCCGCTGGATTTCTCATCCTTCCCGACAATCCTGCTGGCCTCGCTGATGCTGCGGCTGTCGCTGAACGTCTCATCGACCAAACTGATCATCGGTCAGGGCCATACCGGGCCAAATGCGGCGGGCAACGTGATCGAAGGCTTTGCCAATTTCGTGATGGGCGGCAGTATCTTTCTGGGCCTCGTGGTGTTCTGCGTCCTGCTGATCGTGAACTTCATGGTGATCACCAAGGGCGCCGCGCGGATGGCCGAGGTCGGCGCGCGCTTTGCTTTGGACGGGATGCCGGGCAAACAGCTGGCCATCGACAGCGACATGTCCGCCGGGGCCATCGACCACCAGCAAGCCAAAGAGCGGCGCGAACGCGAACAGCAAGAGACGACCTTCTTCGGCTCACTCGACGGTGCGTCTAAATTCGTCAAAGGCGATGCGGTTGCCGGGCTGTTGATCACGCTGTTGAACCTTGTGATGGGGCTGGTCATGGGTGTAATCGTGCATGGCATGCCGGTCACATCCGCCTTTGAAACCTACGCCATTCTGACTGTGGGCGATGGTCTGGTCTCGCAAATCCCGGCGGTGATCATCTCGATCGCTTCGGCGCTATTGCTCGCGCGCGGCGGCACACAGGGCGCGACCGACAATGCCATCTTCTCGCAACTTGGCAAACACCCGGCCGCGCTGGGCACGGTGGCTGTGTTGATGGTTCTTTTCGCGCTCGTCCCCGGCCTGCCCTTCCTGCCCTTCATTCTGGGCGCTGGCGTGTTGGGATACGCGGCCTACAGGGTCCATCAAAAGCAAAAGGCCGAGGCGCTTCAAGCCCGGACCCCAGCCCCCGAAGCGGAAACCCCTGTTTCGCAAGCAATCGGAGATATCCTGGATCTGGACGACGTACATTTGGAGTTCGCGCCCGACCTTGTCAGCATGGTGCTGAACCCCGGAACCGGGCTGGACGCGCGCATTGCGAATATGCGGACCTATGTGGCCTCGACCTTTGGCCTCATCCTGCCCGAGATTCGCCTGACCGACCGCGCTGATCTGCCCACCGGCACCTATGTCATCAAGGTGCAAGGCGTCGAACAGGCGCGCGGCGTCCTGAACCCTGATCTGGTGTTGGCGCTGGTGCAGGACGGGCATGAGTTTCTGCCCGACGGCAATGACGTGACCGAGCCTGTCTACGGCGCCCCTGCTCGTTGGATTCTGCCGAAAGATCAAGAGGATGCCGCCCTGAACGGGGCCACCATCGTCTCACCGCCCGAGATTCTGGCGACCCATCTTCTGGAGATCATCAAGCAGAACTTCTCACGCCTGCTGACATTGAAATCCCTGCGACGTCTGTTGTCCGAAATGACCCGCCTCAGCGACCCCGTCCGAGCCGAGGCGAACCGCAAGCTGCTGGATGAGCTGATCCCCGACAAGGTGCCGATCGACACGCTGCACGCGGTTCTGAGGTTGCTGCTGGATGAGCGTGTCTCGATCCGCAACATGGCCCTGATCCTTGAAAGCGTGGCCGAAGCGCGCCTGACCACCACCCAGCCCGAAGGCATTTGCGAACTGGTCCGCCAGCGGCTGGGCTTTCAGCTGGTGGCCGAGATGAAGCGTGAGGATGGCTCAATCCCGCTGATCCAACTGGCCCCCGAATGGGAAGATACGTTTGGCAGCTACCAGATCGACGGCCCCGCCGCCGGGCTGGACGTTGCGTTGCCCCCCAATCTGTTCAACAAGCTGGCCGACGGTGTGGTGGACAGCGTCGCACAATCCGCCGATCACGGGTTGTTTCCAGCCGTTGTGACCTCAACCCGCCGGCGTCGCCTGTTGCGCTCGATCATGCAGGCGCGCGGGGTGTCCAATCCGGTTCTCTCCTTCGAAGAAATCGGGCTCGAGGCACGCCCCGCCCTGGTCGGAACCGTACCCGCATGATCGCCCTGCCGCCCGAGCTGTTGGGGCAACTCAGCACGGGGCTGTGGCATGTTTTTGCCGTTTTTTTGAGGGTGTCCGCGTTGGTCACCCTCTTGCCCGCTTTTGGCGAACGCAGCATCCCGGTCCGGGTCAAGCTGGCGGTCGCGTTGGCCTTTACCCTGATCGTGTTGCCTGCGGTGCCTTCCCCGCAATCCAGTCCGGGTCTGCTACCGATGGCACGTCTGGTTGGCACCGAGGTTCTGATCGGCATGGTATTGGGCATGGGGTTGCGCCTCTTTGTACTGGCCCTGCAGACCGCCGGGTCCATTGCGGCGCAATCGACATCGCTGTCTCAGCTTCTGGGAGGCGCGGCCGCCGACCCGGCCCCTGCGTTGGGGATGTTTCTAACCTTGGCCGGGCTGGCCCTTGCAGTGCTATTGGGGCTGCACATCCGGGTTGCCGAGTTCCTGCTCCACAGCTACGCGATGTTCCCGATGGGGCAGGCCCTTTCTGCCCCCGACCTATCACAATGGGGCGTCAGGCAGGTCGCCCACAGCTTTGGGTTGGCATTTGCGCTGGCCACTCCGTTCGTGATCGCCTCCTTGATCTACAACCTCGCCCTCGGGGTCATCAACAGGGCGATGCCGCAGTTGATGGTTGCCTTTGTCGGTGCCCCCGCGATCACCTTTGCCGGGCTGTTCCTACTGTTTGCCGGAGCACCTCTGATCCTGTCCGTTTGGGCGGACGCGTTGTTTTCATTCACCCTCAACCCGCTGGAGTCCGGTCGATGAGTACCGATGACGACAGTGAAAAGTCCTTTGACCCGACGCCTCAGAAGCTGCAGAAAGCGCGCGAAAAAGGTGAGGTTGCAAAGTCCAACGATCTGTCCGTTGTTGCCGCCTATACCGGGTTGCTGATCGCGCTCCTGACGGTCGGCAAGTTCACGGTCGATCAAATGGGATCGCTGTTTGTGGTTCTGATCGACCAGTCGGATGACATCGCGCAGCTTGTTACATCGGGGCCTGCAACGGCACCGGTCGCCGGAATGCTGAAAGCTGCGCTATTGCCGGTGGCCCTTCTGTTTGCGCTTCCGACGACGGCGGTTCTGCTGAGCCTCATCGCCCAGCGTGCGTTGATTTTTGCACCCACCAAGTTGCAACCCAAGCTCTCGCGGATTTCACTCCTATCCAACGCCAAGAACAAATTCGGGCGGGGCGGGCTGTTCGAATTCGCCAAGAGCTTTGCCAAACTGGTAATCTACGGCACCTGTCTGACCCTGTTTCTAAAGGCCAACCTGACCGAGATCGTTTCCGCCAGCGCGGCCCCGGCCCATAGCTCGATCTTGCTGATGATGAACCTGCTGTTTCGCTTTCTGTTCATTGTAATCGCCATCGCGCTTGCGATCGGGGTCGTCGACTACGTTTGGCAATATGCTGAACACATGCGCAAAAACCGGATGTCGCGCAAGGAAATCCAGGATGAGACGAAGGACGCCGAAGGCGACCCGCATGTCAAACAACAGCGCCGCGCGCGGGCGCAGGAAATTGCGACCAATCCGATGATGGCTGATGTGCCGAAAGCCGACGTCGTGATCGTGAACCCGACCCACTACGCGGTCGCTTTGAAATGGTCCCGGGCAGCTGGGGCGGCCCCAGTCTGTGTAGCCAAGGGTGTCGACGAGGTAGCCGCCGCAATCCGGTCGACTGCGGGCGAGGCTGGCGTTCCCATCCGATCGGACCCGCCAACCGCCCGCGCGCTTCATGCAACCGTCGAGATCGGGCAGGAGATCGCCGAAGAACACTATCGCCCGGTCGCTGCTGCGATCCGTTTTGCCGAAGCCATGCGAAAGCGCGCGAAAGGACGGATTGGATGAAACGTCACGAACTGCCCGCCCTGAAATCAGTCACCGAAGCGGTCTATCAAAGCGAATATCAAAAGCTGCGCCCCGTGTTGGAGGCCGAAGCGCGTGTGCAGGCGCAGTTGGCGCGTCTTGACGCTCAGGTTGTGCAAACCCGACAAGACAGTGCGGTGACCGATGGGTATCAGATCACCGGAACCGATGTCTTGTGGAACGGGTGGGAGGCCTCGAAACGGCGGCAATTGAACATGGAATTGGCGCGATGCCGGGCACAGAAACTTGCAGCCATGCAGCAACTGCGTCAGGCCTTTGGGCGAAAACAAGCGGTTGAACGCCTGAATGACACCCTCAAGGCCGAACAGAAGCGCGCGCGGTCACGGCCTAAACCGTGACGGCCTCAGGTATCCTGGCGACTGACACTCATGATCAGGACCTTCGAGACATCGTCACCCAGATCCTTCTTCGCCACCTCAAGCAGAGATTTTCGCAAGGTGCCGAGGTTGTCGGAATGCGTGAAAGCACCGTCGAACCCTCCGGTATTGGCGTGATCGAACAGCACTTGCAGAAAACCGTCCCGCAGCTTTGGTTCGATCGCGTAGAAGGTTTCGGTGATGGCCGAGTTTGCCTCAAGGCTCAGGGACATGGTGACGAGGGCTGAGATCTCCTCATCCTCCACGATCGGCACAACAAATTGCTTGGTGAGCTTCAGGTATTCAAAGCCTCCACCTTCACCCTTTTTCCCCTTGTCTTTGTCATTGCTCTTGGACTTGGCGGGTTTTGCCTTTGTTTCCTTTTCAACCTTTTCAGTCCCCTCGGCTTCTTTCTTCGTTTCACCGGAGCCAAGGAAGGTCCCGGCGCCGATGCCGGCACCCGTGCCAACGACCAGAAAAATCACGGGGAGCAGTTTCTTGATCATAGGAGCCCCTTAGAACGGCAAAAGGGTATCGAGGATCTGCTGGCCGTAGCGCGGCTGTTGCACATCCGTGATCTGCCCGCGACCACCATAGGACACACGCGCCGAGGCGATCTTGTCATAGGTGATCTCATTCTTGCGCGAGATGTCCTGCGGGCGCACATAGCCTGCCACCAGCAGCTCTCGCAGTTCGAAATTCACGCGCAGTTCTTGCGCGCCCGAGATCGACAGAACTCCGTTCGGCAGCACGTCAATCACCGTCGCGGCCACGCGCAGGGTCAGTTTCTCATTCCGTCGCACCGATCCGCGACCGGAACTTGAGGCCTCGGATTCGATCCCGACGGCCTCATCGAACGAAGCCCCTTCGGGCAGTTTGTCTTGTGCCCTTTGCGGCAATCCGAATAGGTTCGGCACTGACAGATTTTCAGATCCTGACCGCGACCTGTTGGTGTTGTTGGAGATCTCAGCCTCTTCGTCCAGCTCAATCACGACGGTCAGGATATCGCCTTTCTTGATGGCCCTCTGGTCACCAAGCAGCGATTGCTGCCCCCCACTCCAAAGCGACGACCGATCCACCGTTCGCTGCGGTTGAGTATGCAAGGGCAGGCCGGGCCACAGCATCGCCACCTGTTCCGGCGAATCTTCGGTCGGGGTGAAGCTGGGCGGTTTGCCCAGGTGATCCAACCGCCCGCAGGCAGAAATCGTAAGTACCGCAAGAAGAAGGGGTTTTGACAATCCAGACATCATTTTACCTCGATTTGACCATCAGACCGTATCCGGCCCGTCACTGTTGTCCGCGAGGACAGGTTCATAACGCGAATTCGGTCCCCCACCGCGCCCCGGCCCAGCGCGCGGCCTTCGGTTGTGATCGACAGCGGTTGGCTGCTGAACAACAGAACGACCAGATCATTGCGATCCACAAGCGCGGGCGGACCGACATCCGCCGCGCGAATGGGGCGGCCAGGATAAAGCGCGACACGGGCCTCCTGCCCGATCAGTGCATTCGGATCGGTCACAGCCCCCGGCAGGTCGCGCGGCTTTGTCTCAAGATCCGCATGCGAGATGATCTCTTTCGCGCGGATCGTCCGGGTCGGCACCACAATCTCGCCAAGGGCCCCAACCGGCGCCATCAGGGTCAGGCCAAGCAATAACACTCGCATCAGCGCACCTGCGTCGTTGCGCTCATCATCTGATCGACGGCGGTGATGACCTTGGCGTTCATTTCATAGCCCCGCTGGGCCTCGATCAGTTCCGTCACCTCGCGCACAGCATCGACCGAGCTGTCCTCAAGATACCCTTGCCGCAACGTGCCCAATCCGTCCTCTCCCGGTACGCCCTGTACCGGTGCGCCGGAAGCCTCGGTCTCTTTGAACAGGTTGCTGCCAATGGCCTCCAGACCCTTGGCGTTTGAGAAACTGGTCAAGGTGAACTCGCCCAATCGTTGGCCTTCGGGGGCATCGTCGAAATAGGCATAGACCTCACCCGACGCGTTGATCGAAATGGACCGAGCGTCATCTGGGATTGTGATCTCGGGTGAGACGGCGAACCCGTCTGATGTCACGATCAGCCCTTCAGCCGAGCGTTTAAGGCTGCCATCGCGCGTAAAGGCGGCCTGACCGTTGGGCAGCGTCACCTCAAGATAGCCGCGCCCTTCGATGGCCACGTCCAGATCATTGCCCGTCGCCGACACGGCCCCTTGTGCCAGCTGCACCGTCACAGCGGCAGGGCGAACGCCCAGACCCAACTGAATACCCGTTGGTAGCACCGTCCCATCGGACGCATTGACCGCCCCGGCCCGCGCCATCTGTTGGTAGTGCAGATCCGCGAACTCGGCCCGGCGCGCATTGTATCCGGTAGTGTTCATATTCGCGAGGTTGTTCGAGATCGTCTCGACCCGCATTTGCTGCGCGGTCATACCTGTCGCTGCGATTTTCAATGCCCGCATGGGATGTCTCCTTTCTTAGCGCATCAGCGCCTTGAGCGCGCCGCGTACCCGTTCATGTTCGGTTTCGAGAAAGCTCTGACCCAATTCGTAGGAGCGCTGGATTTCGATCAGCCGGGTCACCTGAGCGATGGCGTTGACATTCGACCCTTCGAGAAAACGGTGCAGGACAACAGGCTCATCAACGGGGTCAATATTGCCCGTGGTACTGAACCGCGTATTGCCCTCACGCACCAGATCCTTGAGGTCTTCGACGCGGTAGACCCCGATTTGACCCAGCAATTGCCCCTCGACGCTGAGCGTCCCGTCACTGCCCACATCAATCGAGGCCGCATCGGGCGGGATAAAAACTGGCGAGCCATTGCTGTCCAACACCCGCGCGCCATCCGGGGCGACCAAATCGCCCTCGGCATTGGGAGAGAAGCTACCCGCACGGGTCAGGCGGTTGCCTTCGGGTGTTTTCACCATGAAGAAGCCATCGCCTTCGATAGCAAAGTCGAACTGCCCTCCGGTTTCGGTCAGGACCCCTTGCTGCTGAGAGGTATTGCGCGCCTCGGCCCGGCTCATGGACAGGGACGGATTACCCGGCATGTCGCGGACAAATTCCGAGAACACCAGCCCCTGCGCACGGTAGCCGGTGGTGTTGGCATTGGCTATGTTATTCGCCACCAGCCGCATTTCATTCATCAGCCCGGATTGGCGGGACAAGGTGACATAGGCGGTATCCATCAGCGACCTCCTGCGATCAGCGGAACCAGGGTTCCCGTGAAAAACGTGACAAGTGTCTGGGTCATGAACCCCATCGAAATCCAGAACACGACAACGATGGCGATCAGTTTGGGCACGAAGGTCAGCGTCATCTCCTGCACCGAGGTGAGGGCCTGAAACAGACCCACGATCAGGCCCGAGATCAGCGCCACCGTCAGGATCGGGACCGAGGTGATCACCGCGACCCAAAGCGCCTGACGGACGATATCGTAGAAAAGACCTTCACTCAGCATGGCTCAGACCGGCATTCTCAGGATTTCCTGATAGGCCTCGACCACCTTGTTGCGGACGATCACGGCCGTTTCGACCGCAAGTTCAGTCTGGGCCAGAGCCTGCACCAGCGCATGCGGGTCGGCCTGCCCGGTCATCGCAGCCTGCGACATCTGCTCGCTTTGCTTGAGGGTTGTGGCAAAGTCCTGAAGCGTTGAACGCAGGCCCTGTGCCATGCCTTCGTGATCGGGACTGGCCTGCGTTGCAGGTCGCGCCACAGTGTAGTTTTGTGCGGCGGTCAGGGATCGGATATCCATTCTGGCTCTCCTTTATTTTCTAAGCAATTCCATAAGGGACGACGACATCTGCCGCGTCTGATCGAACATTTTCAGATTGGCCTCATAGCTTCGCTGCGCTTCACGCGCGTCGGCGATCTCGATCATCAGATCGACATTCGAGCCGAGGTAGTGTCCGCTTTCATCCGCAAGTGGGTGACTTGGGTCGTGAATACGAGACAGGTCTCGGCGATCCAGCTGCACGCGGCCCGCCTGCACCATCGCCTTGCCATCCTGCTGGACGGTCTCAAACGGGACGGTTTTGCGCCGGTATCCGGGCGTATCCGCGTTCGAGATATTCTCGGACACGTGCCGCAACCGGGCCGCCTGCGCGCGCAACGCGCTGGCCGAGGCAGACAGGGAATGGGAAAAATCGCTCATATCAACCGCTCCTTACCCGCGGCCCAGACTGGTGCGCAAAATGCCAATGGATGAGCGATAGATCGCTAAGGCGCGGTCATGCTGGCGCTTGACCTCAATCGCTTTGAGCATCTCACCTTCCAGCGACACGCCATTGCCATTGGGATCGCCGTGCGGCTCAGCCTCATACTCAGCCCAGCTTTGCCCGGTTAGGTTGCTGCCGTTCAGATGACCCTGCCGGGTGGCGGTCATTTCGGTCTTGGCTGATGTGTTTTCGAATGCGGTTTTAAAGGCCTCGATATCGCGGGGCTGGTAGTCCGGCGTATCAGCGTTGGCCATGTTGCGCGCAATGACGGCCTGCCGTTGTCCGGCATGGGTTGCCATTGCGTACGCTGTCTTAAAGACGTTCAGGTCATAGAACATCGGGGCTTCTCCCTCGATCAATTTCAATCAAGGCTTAACCCCGATTCCTTTAGAAAATGTTTTCAGAACCCAGTTGGAGAACCCACAATGCCCGATCTCGATCCGATGCTTCTGAAACACGAATTCGACAGGCTGTCCGCAGTGCGCCATCTGGGCCTTGTGTCCGGCGTGGCGCATGGGGTGATCGAGGTCAGCGGCCTGACGGAACACGCGCGAATAGGTGACCTGTTGACGCTGCACCGCCGCGTGGGCCCTGATCTTGAGGGCGAAGTTCTGCATGTGGGGGCCGAGCATATCCACATGATTCCCGGCTCTGCGCCCGATGGCGTCAGCCTTGGCGACCGTGTGAGCCTGAAAGCCTCGCCCGAGTTTGCGCCGGGGATGCATTGGTTGGGTCGGGTCATTGACCCGTTTGGCCGGGCGCTGGACGGAAAACCGTTGCTGCCAGGTGCGCAGGCGCGGGACATTGTGCAACCTCCTCCGCCCGCCGTGGAGCGCAAACCGCTGGGTGAGCGGATGGCCACGGGCCTGGCAGTGCTCAACACCATGCTGCCGATCGTGCAGGGCCAGCGCGTTGGCCTTTTCGCTGGCTCGGGTGTGGGTAAATCGACGCTGCTGGCGACTCTGGCCCGGTCGATGCAGGCGGATGCGGTTGTCGTGGCTCTGGTCGGGGAACGCGGGCGCGAGGTGAATGAATTCGTGACCCATGCGCTAGGGCCCGAGGCGATGAAACGCGCAGTTGTGGTGGCGGCGACCTCGGATCAGTCCGCTCTGGCCCGTCGCCGCTGCGCGTGGTCGGCGATGTCGGTGGCCGAGTATCTGCGCGATCAGGGCCTCAATGTGTTGTTTCTGGCCGATTCGGTTACCCGCTTCGCCGAGGCGCATCGTGAAATCGCTTTGGCGATGGGGGAATCCCCCTCACTGCGTGGGTTCCCTCCGTCGGTGACCCCTTTGATCGCCAATCTGTGTGAGCGCGCCGGTCCGGGCACACAGGCGCAGGGCGACATCACTGCCGTTTTCAGCGTTCTGGTCGCTGGCTCCGATATGGACGAACCCGTTGCGGATATCTTGCGTGGCGTTCTGGACGGCCATATCGTCCTGAGCCGCGACATCGCCGAGCGCGGGCGATTCCCCGCGATCGACCTCAGCCGATCGGTGTCGCGCAGCCTGCCTGCCGCCGCGACCGAGGCCCAGAACCAGATGATCTCGGAAACCCGGGAACTGGTGGGCAGCTATGAGCAGTCCGAGGTGATGATCCGGGCCGGTCTCTATGCTGAGGGTTCGGACCCGCTGCTGGATCAGGCCGTGCGTGTTCATGATGAGCTGGACAGCTTCTTCGGCAAAACCGATCCGGAGGGTATTGAGAACAGCTTCAACCGGTTGTCCCTGATCCTGCGCAGGGCGTCGGCGGGTTTGCCGCGATGAGGCGAAATCCGAAGCATTTTAAGTGTTAAGCCCCCCTTAAGACCTGCACTGCTACGCCTGTAACTGGGTGATAAAAAGGTGGTGGAGATGGGTGCGCAAACCAATGCGGCGCCAATCATCATCAAGAAGAAGCGTGTATCAGGTGGCGATGGCCATCACGGTGGCGCGTGGAAGGTCGCATATGCGGACTTCGTCACGGCCATGATGGCCTTCTTCATGTTGATGTGGCTGCTGAACGCAACGACCGAGAAACAACGCAAAGGGCTGGCGGATTACTTCTCGCCAACGATTCCGGTGAACCCGGTCTCGGGTGGGGGCGATGGAGCCTTTGGCGGCAACAACATGTTTTCCGAGAAAACGATGGTGATGGACGGATCGGGTGCAAGCGCCCGTTTCCCGACCGATGCCCGAAAGGCGCGCGGCTCCACCGGGGTGGATGCCGACGGCGCAGGTAAGGGAACGACCGAGGATTTCTCGACACTCGAGGCGCAGCTTTTGGGGCGCACGGGTGAGAGTATGGTATCGGACAAAGTGCTGAAGCACATCGTCACGCGAGTCACCGACGAAGGGTTGGTGGTCGAACTGTTCGACACCGAGGATCAGCCTCTGTTCGAATCGGGAACAGACAAGCCGACCACGATGATGCGCGCGCTTGCTCTGCTGGTGGCCCGATCATCGGATCTGGTGCGCAATGACGTCGCCGTCGAAGGGCATGTCAGCGCGTCTCCGGTGGTTCTGGCCGACAACCCGGCCTGGGATCTGTCCACCGCGCGCGCGCAGATTGTCCGGCAGCTTCTTGAGGATAAAGGCTTTTCAGAACAGAGGCTTGACCGGGTGACCGGGCACGCGGACCGAGAGATGTCGAACAGCAATCCCATGGCCGTGCGCAACAACCGGATCGAGGTGATCTTTCTGCGAAATCGCTAAAGGATAGGTGGCATTTTACCTGTTAGCGCGCTGTTAAGGCCCAGCGCGTTACCTGTTGCATCAACGATTGACGCAACAGAAGGGCGTGCCAATGACCATTTCCTCTTCGCTGAATGCCGGTGTGGCGGCGTTGAAGGCCAATGCCAACAGGCTGGCTACGATTTCAGACAACATCGCCAACTCTTCGACCTTCGGCTACAAGCGGGTGGAGACGGATTTTCATTCCATGGTCACCTCGGGCCAGGGGGGCAGCTATTCCGCTGGTGGTGTGCGCACCACAAGTCAGCGGTTGATTGATCAACGCGGCTCGCTGGTCACTACGAACAACTCGACCGATTTGGCCGTGCGCGGTCGGGGCATGCTGCCGGTGCGGCCAAGCTCGCAGATTGCGGGTGGCTCGAATGAGATGCTGCTGACCACCACCGGATCATTTCGCACAAATGATCAGGGCTATCTGGTCACCGAATCGGGTCTGGTGCTTCTGGGATGGCGCGCGAACCCGGATGGCTCGATCCCTGCTGTGCCACGGGATACGCCAGCGGCGCTCGAGCCCATTCAGCTGAGTGTGAACCAGCTGTCCGGTGCCCCGACAACACAGATGAACCTGCGCATGAACCTGCCCGCGACCGCCACAGATGCGGGCGCGCCAGGTGATTCGCAGCCCCTATCCGTTGAATACTTCGACAACCTTGGCAAATCCGAAAGCGTCGATATCGAGCTGGTGCCAACGGTTCCGGCCACAGGCTCCAGCAATGAATGGACCATGATCATGCGCGATTCAGCGTCAGGCGGGGCGGTGATCGGTGAATACACTCTGACCTTCACCGACAGCCGGACCGCAGGCGGTACGCTTGCCACGGTCACTCCGGTAACAGGTGGCGCGTATGATCCGGCAACCGGCAGCGCGGTGGTGAACGTCGCGGGCGGCCCGATGGAGATCAATATCGGTGAGATCGGTGATGCGGACGGAATCACGCAACTTTCGGACACCTTCGCCCCCGTCTCGATCACGCGCGACGGGTCAGCGGTGGGAACGATGACCAGTGTTCAAGTCGATGAAAACGGGTATGTCTACGCCCTCTACGACACCGGTGTCAGCCGCCGCATGTTCCAGATCCCTCTGGCAGATGTGCCAAACCCCAACGGCCTGACCGCGCTTGACAGCCAGACCTACGCACCGTCGCGCGAAAGCGGCACCTTCTTCCTCTGGAACGCGGGCGAGGGTCCGACGGGGGACCTCGTCTCCTTCGCGCGCGAGGAATCCACCACGGATGTCGCGACCGAGCTGACCTCGATGATCAAGACACAGCGCGCCTATTCCTCAAGCGCCAAGGTGATCCAGACCGTCGATGAGATGCTGCAGGAAACCACCAATATCAAACGCTGACTTTGACCCTCGGAAAGGACCCGTCGGATGAACCTGTCGACAGCTTTGAACAACGCCATGACCGGCCTGACCGCCACCAGCCGGGGTGCGTCGGTCGTTTCCGGAAACATTGCCAACGTCCTGACGCCCGGCTACGCGAAACGCTCATTGGAGCTGACCACCAGCCTGATTTCAGGCAATGGCGTCCGCACCGCAGGCATCATTCGGCATCAGGACCCGGTTCTGACGGCCAATCGCCGCGCCACCGACGCCGATCTGTCGCACCAATCCGCTGTGGCCGACTTTCACACTCAACTGGAAAGGGTCGTGGGCACGCCGGAGGACGCGGCATTTCTCTCCAATCGTCTGGCCGAGTTCGAAAGCAGTCTGATCACCGCCGCCAGCCTGCCTGACTCGGTCGAGCGTTTGGATCAAGTGGCCCGCAGTGGCAGCGACGTGGTCGCCAGTCTGAATCGGGCATCGGAAGGATTGCGCCAGTTGCGCTCGGATGCGGACCGGACGATCGGCTCGCAGATCGCCAGCCTGAACCAGACCCTCAAGGATATCGAGGATCTGAACGCCAGAATTCCCGCGATCCGGAACTCGGGCGGTGACATCAATGCCTTTCTGGATCAGCGGCAGGTTCTGATCGACCAGGTCAATGAGCTGATTCCGGTCAATGTCGTCCCGCGCGACAATGACCGTGTTTCTCTTTACTCCGATGGCGGGCTGATCCTGCTTGAAGGCAAAGCGGCTGAGTTTTCCTTCACCACCACAGGCGACACTCAGCCCCATATGAACGTGGGCAACGGCCTGCTGTCGGGGCTGGAGATGAACGGAAACCCGGTCCGGACCAGCGGTGATTCCGCTCAGATCCGTGGTGGTGCGCTGGCGGCCCAATTTGAAATCCGCGACCAACTTGCCCCCGAAGTGCAAACCCAGCTCGACACAGTTGCGCGCGATCTTGTGGAACGGTTTGAAACACCCGGGTTGGATCCAACGGCATTGGCCACCGATCCGGGTTTGTTCACAGACGGCGGCAACCGTCTGGATTTGACAATGCTGACTGGGCTTGCCTCTCGCATCAACCTCAACGCGGTCGTCGACCCGGATTCCGGCGGAGACAGCTGGAGGCTGCGCGCTGGTCTCGGCGCTGCTGCCCCGAATGACCCCGGAGATTCGACCCAGCTGCACGCGTTCAGCGCCGCTCTGATCGAAGCCCGCCCGGTCGCAGGGGCGATCTTTGGCACCGGAAATATGCGCGCCTCTGAGATCGCCGAGGCGATGATGTCGCGCGTCGGCGCAGATGCCCATGTTGCCGAACAACGCAAAACATTCGCCACCGGCGCCCAGAAACAGATGCAACAGCTAGAGGCGGAACAGGGCGTTGACACCGATCAGGAACTGCAACAGTTGATGCAAATCGAACAGGCCTATGCGGCCAATGCGCGTCTCATCTCGGTCGTGGATGAACTGATGGACACCCTATTGAGGCTATAAACATGACGCTGACATCCATAGGTGATCTTGCCCGAGGTCTGACCTTGCAGACCCGGTCCACCCAGATCAAGCAACAGATTGAAACGCTTTCGTATGAAATGTCGACCGGCAAGGTGCAGGACGTCTCGGGCCATCTGGGCGGCGACTATTCGCATCTCCTCGATTTGGACCGCAGCCTGACGCGTTTGGATGCGTTTGGCATCGCCACGTCCGAGGCCAAGCTGTTCTCGGACGCCATGCAACAAAGCCTTGGCGTTTTCAGTGACTCAACGGGCGAGATGACGGCAACTTTGCTGGCCTTTGGCACGGCAAACCACGCTGTGACGCATGAACAAGCCTCGGTCCAGGCCCGCAATGAGCTGGACACGATGATGTCCGCGCTGAAAACCCGGATTGGCGGCCGCAGCCTGTTTTCGGGCACCGCGACGGATGTCTCGCCGCTGCCCTCGGCCGAGACCTTGCTGACCGCGCTTGAGGCTGAGTTGACGGGCTTGGTGACTGTAACCGACATTCGCAACGCAGCCGAGGCTTGGTTCAATGACCCCGCAGGTTTTGACGCGGTCATCTACCAAGGGTCGAACGCCGCGCTGCCATCGATGCAGATTGCCGAAAATGAACGCATTACTCTCGATATCACGGCGACGGACCCTGCGCTGAAGGCGGCGCTCAGGGATGTTGCTATCGCCGCGCTGGTTGCCGACGATGCCTTGGCGGTGCCGAACGATCAGCGCACCGGGTTGTTCAAGCAGTTGGGCGTTGCCCTGGCGAATGCGCAGGATGACACGGTCATTTTGCGGGCCGAGGTCGGCGCCGCCGAAGCGCGTATCGAACAGGCGACGAGCCGCAATGCCGCCGCACGCACCAGTCTGGAATACACCCGCAACGCCCTAATCCAGGCCGATCCCTATGAAACGGCCACCAAGCTTCAGGCCGTGCAGTTCCAATTGGAAAGCCTCTATTCCGTCACCGTTCGCAATGCGAACCTGTCACTGGTGAACTTCCTGAGATGAGGGTTCTTGTTTTTCTTCTGGCTCTGATGCCAAGCCTTGCGTTTGCCGGCGCAATCCGTCTGAAAGATCTGGTTGATTTCGACGGGGTGCGCGGCAACGACTTGGTCGGGTACGGCCTTGTCGTAGGCCTGAATGGAACTGGCGACGGGTTGCGGAATTCCCCCTTCACCGAAGAGATAATGTCCAACATCCTCGAACGGCTGGGCGTGAATGTGAATGGTGAAGATTTTCGCCCCAAGAACGTTGCCGCCGTCCTTGTGACGGCCAGTCTTCCCCCGTTTTCACGGGTCGGAGGGCAAATCGACGTCACTGTCTCGGCCATCGGGGATTCAAGTAGCCTGTTGGGCGGCACGCTGATCATGACCCCTTTGAATGCGGCGGACGGGCAAATCTACGCTGTTGCCCAAGGCACAGTGCTGGCGGGTGGTGCATCGGCTGAAGGTGAGGCCGCGACCGTCGTCCGGGGCGTTCCGACCTCGGGCGTGATCCCATCCGGCGCGCGGGTCGAGCGCGAGATCGACTTTGACTTGTCCAACCTGACCCAAATGCGGTTGGCCCTGCGTGAGCCCGATTTCACAACAGCGGGCCGGATCGAAACGGCTATCAACCGTGAATTCAACCGTGCAGTGGCCATCATGCGCGATTCCGGAACCGTTGAGCTGAACATCGCGGCCACGCAGTCCGTGTCGACAGCGCACGCTATCGGTCGGATCGAAAACATCCTGGTTGAACCTGAAACCAAGGCCCGCGTTGTGGTCGATCAGCGCTCGGGCACGATTGTCATGGGGCAAGAGGTTCGGATCTCTCGGGTCGCGGTTTCCCAAGGCAACCTGACTTTGACGGTGGAAGAGGCTCCGATCGCCGTACAACCCAACCCGTTCGCTGACGGAGAGACCGTCGTGGTGCCTAGAACCTTCGCCGGCATCGAAGAAGAGGAAGGCACCGGTCTGGCCGAAATCCCAGAAGCCACTACCCTATCTGAGGTCGTGGCAGGGCTGAATGCCCTGGGGGTTTCGCCGCGCGACATGATCGACATTCTGAAAACGATCAAAGCCGCGGGGGCCCTGCACGCCGAATTCATCGTTCGATAGTGGTACCCTTCACGCGCCGGGCCTCTATTTGGATTTCCAACTATCCAGCCAACGGCGGAACCGACTGCGCCGTTCATCGATGGCGTCGCCTGCGGCATAGATTCCATCTTCCATCGATTCGAGCATCGGGTCGATCCGCGCCTGACGGAACCGGCGCCAGCGCACCCAAAGCGCCCAGACAATGGCAGCAAAGACAGTCAGGAAGGCAATGTTGAACCATGGGATGATCCGCGCGTCTGGACCTTCGACCGGATTGATAAAGACGGCGTTGGGAAAGATCGACATGAACTCATTGCGCCAGCCATAGTGGGTTACAACAACCCAGTCGGGATTGTTCTTGTCCGAAATCGCGTCATTGGCCTCAGTATAGAGGTTGGCGGTGTCGAACTTGAAATAGAACGGCCAGCCCCAACCGGTATCCTCGTTCCGGTAGACGATGGGCTTCCCGTTGGCACGGACGGCCTGGATAAACTGCACGTCGCGGTTCGACAGGCTGGTGGATTGGTCTTCGGGCTCGGACCAGAAAATACGTGTCCAGTCGTTCAGGTCTTGCCGCTCTTCATAGGTGTTGACGATGCGCACAACATCATGCTGCGGCAGCGAATATTGCAGGATCACAGCGACACTGCCCCAGAAGATGATAATGAATGCCCATTTCACATAGGCCATGCCGTAACCCTCACATATAATTCACGATGTAGATCAACGCGCCGATTGCCACCCAAGGGACAATATACACCGCCAGGATCAGTTTGCGCCGGAACGAATTGTCATAGACGTGCAGCCCGCGTTCCACAAAGGCCTCTTTATTTCCCTGTTTGCCCTTCTCATCCCACCACTTCTCAAGCTTGCGACGGCGGACGCCGCGCGAATAGAGCGACAGCGCGAAATAGGCAATTGTCTGCAGAACCAGCAGGACCAGAAACAGGCGCATCGCTCCGAACATATCAACTCCTCCCGACTGCGCCCCAAGGGCCGACCCGCGCGATGATTGTATCGCTGACACGATCTTCTCCGCTCATATCCGGTTCATGACCGAACAGAGCCGCGCGGGCGCCGGATTTATCCACTTGATACTCGCGGGCCAGAAACTCGGCAACATAGGCCTTTTTGGCCTCGGGCCATGTGACATAGGTTTTGTAGAACAGCTCTTTGTGGCAGATGAACATCTGGCGAGGATCCAGAGGAGCCAGTTCGGACAGCAACATATTCACCAAATCGCGGTACGGCGTATCCGCGGCGCGCAACGTGTAGAAATACGCCGGATGGTCCGAGGTGATCCGCGGCCAAGGCCCCCCATCCGTCGCCCAGCGCAAGAGTTGGGCGAGACCGTGATATGCCTCGGGCAAGCGATCCGAGTGGTTTCGCGCCAACCGCCTCATATCGCGGCGATCCAGCCCCATCAGATCAACATTAGTATCTGCGGCGGCGGCAACGGTCAGGAAATCCATCTTTTGCTGAAGGATCGCCGCCGCATCCACGCCGCGCGCCTTCACTATGGGTTCGACCAGATCATTATAGTCTAGGAATTTGGCAATCTGGTTCCTTTGGGACGGGTCAAACGTGTATTTGATTTTCAGATCGTCGGGCTTTTCGCCCATGCAGATCGCCGCCGGGTGATCCACATCCGGGAACAGGTACAGCCCGCCGAAATGCGCCGTCCAGAAGTTGCGCTGCTCAAACGCCGTGTGGCGGAGGTGGACCGGGTTGCGGGTGACGTCTCCGGTTTCTTTCGCCGTTTCGATCATCCGGGCGATCAGCACGTCATCGAACCACGCATCCTCGGCGGTTTTGAACTGTTCGACCATGCCCGCCAGCTGCTCGGCCTTGCGCAGGGTGCCGCCTGCTGTATCGGCCTCAATCTCGATTTTGCGCAGGTTCAGCAGATCATCGGGCGTGGTGAGTTTGAAGACCGAGTTCACCAGCTCTCCGGCCACCGCGTCGGTGGCGGTCAGGGCGAACAATTGCGCCTCGTTCAACTCGATAAACTCACGCAGAATATCGCGCGAGGTCGAGAATTTGACGTTCAGCAAAGGCGCGCGTTTCTGCTCGGTCGTCAGCAGGATGAACTGCCGGTTAACCCCATTGGGGTTGAGGTAGAGCGGGTCGTCCAGCTCAATCCCCACCTCCGGCGAATAGCCCGAGATATCCACGTGGAAATCCGTCAGAGCCGTGGTCTTCCCCGCCAGATGCTGCAACGCGCGGTTATACCGCTCGACCAAGGCCGGGCTGGAGATGTGGACGAGGTTGCCGAACATCAGGCCTTTTTCGATGAGGCGGATCATTTTCGCCTCCTATGTGACGGAGCATAATCTCGCCGCAACAGGAGAGACATTGCTGAAGGCGGGCGGTTGCCTGACCCCGAGATCTTTGCCGCGATCTCTTTTCCATCCATCCTAAACTCTGCAAGCCGGTCCTGAACTCGCCCTATTGCACCGATGTTTAGGTTAACCCTAAGGATCGTTCCGGGAAACGATGTAGAGAAGTTCGCCTTGGTCTTTGGAGTCATGCAAATAGCAGTGTTGCCGCTGCAAATTACGAAGTTGCCGCCGTTTCTTGCCAATCGGTTAGTCATGTAAAGACCATACCCAGAATTGAACCAATTATCCGACCTTCTTGGTTCGTGGGTTCTACCCGAGACGCTGGGAAGTAAAGAACACTCGAGTGCTTGTTTATCTGAATTAAATCTAAAGTTTGGGTTCCGTCCCAGCCCCCTTCTTACTCCAATTCCAAAATCACATGCCGCGAACTCTACTTTGTTGCTCGTAGGCCAATACTGGGCGCAGTAGTAAATCTTATCTGTCTCACCATGCTCAAAGCTATTCCGAAATACTTCTCGCAAAGAGTATCCAAGTACATCGAATAGATCACGATTCTCATTTTGGTCGTGAGCCAAAACGAGGGCAATCCGATCCACCGAACGCTGCAGCAAGTCTTGCATTTCTTCATATTCGTCAGTCGGCTTTTCAACCAACTCTTGTTCCCGTAGTTCAGTAATCGGAAGATATCGAGAATTTCCCGGGGCCTGCCCCATCGAATTCCCATGATCGAATCCGCACATGCTAAAGAAGCCCATGTGCGATAGATATGAGTGGTTATTCCAGTTATCGAACACGACCGTCAGGTTCTCGCAACGATCTTTCAGGTGTTTAATCTTCGCACCCAAAATCAACATCGTGAATGGTGAGCAAAACGCTTTGTCGGGCATTTCGATAACTAAGCGATCATGGCCGCTGTAGTAGTCCAACTCTTTGGCAAATCCGAAGATTGAACCTAAGTCTGTTTTTTCGGGAAAGCTAATTCTTGCGTTAGGCATCCTTCCCCTCCAGATACCGCCGCTTGGCCTCTTCCATCCGGCCCATCTCGCGGACGGCGTTTTCTATGGCGACCTCGTCGCTCCTGTCGGCATAGCGGAACTCGCTGTCGGCGTAGCGGTTGATCTCCTGCATCACCATTTCCACAGTGATCGGCTGGTGCAGGTCCTCGATCATGGCCTTCTTGGTGTCGTAGTCGCGGAACAGGAACAGGTCGGGGTTCTCCATCCATTCATCGGGCAGTTCGAAATCCATCGCGCGGACCTTGACCGCGTCGGTGATGTTCTTGATCGCGCGGCCCGTGAAGCGCTCATCCGCCTGTTGGATCGCCTTGAGGTAGGTGCCCAGCTTGGCAATTGTGTCCATCTGGCCGATCTCGCCAGAAACCCGGTCGTAGACCTGCAGCAAAGCGTCCTCATGCGGGCGGGAGTGGCTTTCGAAACTGGCGGCGACGGCCTTTTTGATTTCCTGCGCCGCATAGGCGTCGTGTTCACCCAGCGGGATGTCGTGGTTGCGACCCATCAGCAGGTGCAGGATGTCGATGTAATCCTCGCGTGTCTGCGGCCCGTCTACCAGGAACCGAGCTCCAGCCCGCTGGCGCAGGGCATCGTCCACATTCTCGGGGTAGTTCGAGAACATGCCAAAGGTGCAGTTGCCGCGCACGACGGTGTTGGCACCCGCAAAGCTCTCCATCAGCACGGCGGTAATTTCCAACTGCCCGGCCGAGGACTGCCGGTCGCCGCGTTTGCCCGCCAGTTGGTCGATATCGTCGATGGTGCCGAAGCCGATGACCGAGGGGTCGATAATCGTGTTGATAAAGGCTTTTGCGTTCTGGCCGGACTTGCCCTGATAGCTGTCGATATTGTCAGTGCTCAGGTTCTGATAGCGGAACGGATAGCCCGCGTTCTGGCAATAGTCATTGATCAGCCCGGCCATCATCTGGATCAGGGTGGTCTTGCCGGTGCCCGGTTTGCCATCGCCCATAAAGGTGAAGATGAACCCGCCAAGCTCGGCAAACGGATTCAGGCGGCGGTCGAAGTCATAGGCCATCAGCATCTTGGCCAGCTTCATCGCCTGATACTTCGCGATATGGTTGCCGACCACCTCATTCGGTTTCTTGAACGTCATGGTCAGGGTGGTGGATTTGGCCTTAGAGGCCGGCTCAAACCCCCGGATCGTCAGATCGTCGGCCTCGATATGCCAGGCCGCGTTTTGGAAAGGGGCCAGATGGCCAGCGGATTGCGCGCGCAGGGCGACCTTGTCCATCAGTTGTTCAGCATAGGCGCTGATGGCGGCGATCAGACGCGCGTCGTCGGGGGCGTGTTTGGCCAACACCTGATCCAGCTCCCACAAGGCTCCGTGCAGGGCAAGCTGGCCATTGTCGGTCAGAACCTCTTCGATCTCACCGAGGTCAATGGTGGTTTCGCCCAGATGGGACGACATCAGATAAGCCAGCGCGTTGCCCAGTACATGAGAGTTGACCAGTGCCTCAGCCGTCAGCAATTCCGAAAACTCAGTCCTACGCGCAACAGGCAAGTCCCCCGCCAGATTTGCCCGCTTCAAATCCGCCAAAGGAGTCTGCTCCGCATAAGCCTCGGCCACGGCCAGAGCGATGGCAATCGCGCGCCGAATGGCCTGCTGCGCGGTGGCCTGAGGGGGTGAGACCAGCGTATCACCATCATCCGACGCCTCGATCCGCTCCACCAGATGCACCCCATCCGCCCGCACAGTGCGCCGCGTCACAAGCCCGGGCGTCGTGGATCGAAACCGCCGCCCCGTCGACACGCCCGATGACCGCTCAACCGCCACTTCAACGGGTTTCGCAATCCGCGGCGCGTGTTCAAACCCATTCAACAAGGCCGTCGCCGCCGGGTAATGCTTGCGAATATCGTCTTCCCGCAATTCCATCTGATCTGACGTCAAACTCATTTCAAAATCGCCTTTGCTGTCTTCAATATCTCAACACCTGCCCGGTTTTGCTGACCACGAACTTGCGCACATCGCCAAAACCCGGCGGGTTGCGCTCGGCCAGTACCTGAAACGGACGCTGAGGCAGGATGATCGAGCGCTGCGTGCGCGTCGCCCCGGTCTCGGCCCCTTGCCCGCCGAACGGGTCCAGCGCAAAAACCTCACGCTCGACGGTCGAGAACCACCCAGCGCGTTCCTCGATCACCTCTTCGCTTTCCAGTTCTTCGGTGGTCCAGGCCAGCGCCCAGTCCTGACCTTGCGGAGACTGCGCATCCTCCAGCACCTGCCGCAGAGGTCCAGATTGCTCGGTATAGGCCGAGGAATACATCGGCCCCACATGGATGCGGCGCAGGTGTTTGGGGTGCAGGTCGTCGAAATCCTGATCAAAGCCCTTAGCGATGGTGACCAGTTTCAAACCGCCCAGTGATTGAGCCATCAGATGTGCCTGTACCTCGGGCCAGCGGCGTTGGTCCTTGGGCAGGGCGGTTTTGCCGCTATCCTCCAGTTGCATCAGATAGATGACCGGCAGGTTGATCTGGCTGTCATAGACGGCCCAGTGGATCATAAACTTGCGCCGCTCGCCCTCATTCCCGATCCAGTGGCATTCGGGATCGTTGCGGGCCCAGAACAGCTGGCCTTTCAGCAATTCCTCGTAATAGAGCCTTTGGGACAGCGCGAATTGCAGCTTGGTTGGGATTTCCTGATCGCCAATGATCGTCCGCACCATGTCGGTTTTCAGATCATCTTCCGAGGGCATATTCGCCAGATGCACCTGAGCCTGCTGCGCGTCGTTGGCCATAGTCAGCAACTCGGCCGCCACCGGGAACCCGCTGTCGCGCTTGTCCATCGCAAGGCTGCCAAAGAACCGCCCTGTATCACGCCCGACCAGTAGGTATTTCATGGAGAGCGCGCGGAATGTGTAAAGCAACCCCGAGAGGTAGCGCGACACGATCCGCACCTCTTGCTTGCTGATCGCGCCCTCAGCCTCCATCGTTGCAGCCACGCGCAGGAGGTGGACGGTGATCACCTCGAATTTGCGAAAATACCGGCGCGAAGCGAAAGTGTCGGTCAAGCCGACATGGTCTTGGGTGGGGTCACTCAAAAAGAGAACCTCCTTTGGGCTGACTACTGAAAAAAGCCAGTCTTTTATGAGAACTAGTCTTCATTCCTCGTCAACCAACCGAATTTGAAATGAACAATCTGCACGAGAGGAATAACCGGCATCCATGGCTTGAAGCCCACGGCTAGGTAGATGAGCCATAGAACGAAGACCAGACCCAGCCAGCTTGCCACCCAACTGGACAAGTTGTTGGGTTTGCCGAAAGTTGACCAGTTGACGTCCGAAAAGCGCAACATTCATCCGCCATACAAATTCTTGTCATGCTTCTCGACAATCGACGCGAACCGGCGGGCAAAGCGCTCATCCGCCTTGGCCTTTTTCTCCAGCACGTCGCGGGCAAAGACCATGTGGTCCTCATGCGCCTCAAGCATGTCGGCCATTTTCTGGTTGGTCGCGGTGCCAATGGCGGCCATGGCGGTTTGCGCCTCTTGATCCGTCTTCACACCGATCTCATTGATGCGGTGGGCCACGTCCTGCTGCTGCGCGGTTTTCAACGATTTGGTCAGAGCGTCATACAGCACCACGCGCTGTTGCGTGTCTGTCTGCAGCTTGTTGATCAGCACCATCTGCGTCGCCGCCTGGTTCTGCAGTGAGTCGACCCAGGTCTTCCCCTTTTCGATATAGCGCTCCAGCGTCTGTGACTTGGCCAGCTTGACCTGTTCTTCTTGAACCTTGGCGTTGTATTGCTTGTTCAGCTCGGCCAGCTCGGTTTCCAGCTGAGTACGCGCGGCGGCGTCCTGTTCGACGCTGATCTTGTTCTCCAAGGTGATGATCGTCGGGTCCATGCCCTGAATCTCGGCCCGCAGCGCCTCGAGCTCTGCAACGGTGGCTTCACGGTCGTCCAGCGTGACGGTCAGGTTGTCCTCAACCTTAACGCGCTGTTCTTCAAGCACGGATAGTTGCCCTTCCAGCAGTTTGACGATCACGTCGGATTTGGCGATCAGGTCCTGCAGTTTGTCGTCGATATTGGCCGTGCGCATGCGCTCTTGCCGCATCGACTCGGATTTGCCTTTCGAGAAGATGCCAACAAACGACTCCCACCCGGTTTTCGAGCGCATCTCATCGAAATCCTTGGAAAACGCACTGGTGACATCGTCCAGCCCCATGATCAACTCAGCGATATTGGCGTTCATCACCTCGGTATGGGCATGCACATCCTCAAGCGTGGCGTTTTCGATGTCGATATCCGCCTCAGCCGTACCGATCTTGGCGCGTGCAGCCTCGATCCGTGAAGTCAGGCCTTCGATCTGCGATTGCGACTCACGCACCTTGGACTGAGTCTCTTTGATCAATGCCTCAAATTGCTGGTTCGACATCTATGCTATCCCTTTTTCTTTATATTTCTATATAGATAGGTAATGTAACGCTCATTTACATCTCCTATCGCTCGGAAATTTCAAAAACTGTCGCAAACTCCCAAGAGAAATGAAAGCCATATGGCACCGGCGGGGGGCCAAAGTCGCTTCGCAGTGGAAAAGAGGCACAACTGGGTTCATCGCCGCACGACAATGGACATAGACAAAGCGCATGACACCTGCTTGGGTGCGCGCAACGCAAATATTGCCGGAGGCTGACCCATGCTGGACGCAACGACCGATCTGAAATCCCTGCTCAAGAATCCCGACCTTCTGGTGACCAAAGCCTATATCGGCGGCCAATGGGTGGATGGTGACAACGGCACGTTCGCAGTGACCAACCCCGCACGCGGGGACGTGATTGCCGAAGTTGCCGATGTCAGCCGCGCGCAGGTCGCAGGCGCCATCGCACAGGCCGAAGCCGCGCAAAAGGAATGGGCCAAGCTGACCGGTAAGGAACGCGCCGCCATCCTGCGCCGCTGGTTCGACCTGATGATGGAAAACGCCGAGGATCTGGGCAAGATCCTGACCGCCGAGCAAGGCAAGCCGCTGGCCGAGGCTGTTGGCGAAATCGGCTATGGGGCCTCTTTCATCGAGTTCTTCGGGGAAGAAGCCAAGCGGGTCTATGGCGAGACCATCCCCGGCCATCAGCGCGACAAGCGGATCATGGTGATGAAACAGCCGATCGGCGTGGCGGCTTCGATCACGCCTTGGAACTTCCCCAACGCGATGATCACCCGCAAGGCTGGCCCGGCACTGGCTGCGGGCTGCGCCTTTGTCGCGCGCCCGGCGACAGAGACCCCTCTGTCAGCCCTGGTTCTGGCGCTGCTGGCAGAGCAGGCGGGCGTGCCCGCGGGTGTTTTCAACGTCGTGCCGTCGACTCAGGCCAGCGAGACCGGCAAGGAGTTCTGCGAGAACCCGGGCGTGCGCAAGTTGACCTTTACTGGCTCGACCGAGGTGGGACGCATCCTGCTGCGTCAGGCGGCCGATCAGGTCATGAAATGCTCGATGGAGCTGGGCGGCAACGCGCCCTTTATCGTGTTCGACGATGCCGATCTGGATGCAGCGGTCGAAGGCGCGATGCTGTGCAAGTTCCGCAATAACGGTCAGACCTGTGTCTGCGCCAATCGCATTTACGTGCAGGCCGGCGTCTACGATGCCTTTGCCGCCAAGCTGAAAGCTGCGGTTGAGGCGCTCAACGTCGGCGACGGACTGAGCGCTGGCACAACCACCGGCCCCTTGATCAACGACGACGCGGTGGCCAAAGTCGAAGAGCATATCAAGGATGTCACCGACAAGGGCGGCGCGGTTCTCACCGGCGGCCTGCCTCATGATCTGGGCGGCACTTTCTTCCAACCTACCATCGTGACCGGCGTGACTCAGGACATGATGGTGGCGCAGGACGAAACCTTTGGCCCACTGGCGCCCTTGTTCAAGTTCGAGGACGAAGATGACGTCATCGCCATGGCCAATGATACGATCTTCGGTCTGGCCTCGTATTTCTATGCCAAGGACCTGAGCCGCGTCTACAAAGTGGCCGAGGCGCTGGAATATGGCATCGTTGGCGTGAACACCGGCATCATCTCGACCGAGCTGGGCCCTTTCGGCGGCGTCAAGCAATCCGGCCTTGGTCGCGAAGGCAGCCATCATGGCATGGAAGACTATATGGAAATGAAATACGTCTGCCTGTCGGTCTGATCTTGAAGACTACCTCTCTCATCGCGTAGAGAGGGGCAACTGATATGACAGGGCCTTGCCTGCCTGATGTCTCTCCATTCCCTAAAACAGAGCAAAGATGCGCGGATGTAGACGGGCCGACAGCCAGTCGCGCGTCTCACCAACTCACGCGTCCGGAATATTCCCCTTGGCCGGGATGAATATTGAGAAACAGGTGCAGCCGCTGGAGGGTATTTAATTCATGCTTCTGCGTGTTTCATCGTGTATCGAAACTTTTCCAGTGTTATTCTTTTCAACAATTTGGCTGTTTCAAGTTGTTCCAATTTGCTCCTCTGCAAATTTTTTATTGGGGGGGTTGATAGAGAGGTGCCCCTTGAACCATGGCAAGTTGGGCCTGTTTGATCACGCAACCAGCCGCGTATTACATTAACTGGTGGTGATATGCCCGCGAAACTTGGAATTTTACCACTCCCGGAAGACCAGCTAGATAGGAGTACGCCGGAAGTTATGGCGTCGAAAAAGCGTAAAGGCATCCTAGTGGGCATTGGCGAGGAACTTGTCGCGATGGACAAAACAAACCGACCCACCCTTGTTCAATTCTCGCCGATGCGCACACAACCCGTTCAAGCTTCACACCGCGACCAAACGACCGGGCACGTACGGTTCGCGCAGCCAATGATGGGGACGCAATAAAGGGTCGTGTGCAATATCCAAGCCCCGTACAATGCGGGGCCGGCTGCAATGCTAAAGTGGTAGTGCTTAGAGCGCCCCAACCCTACCAAGAAAGCCGCCTGTCTATGTTATTCGCCACCGTTAATAGCGCCCAGCCAAAGCCGCAACGATCGAGGATGACGCAGCAATCACGCAATTGAGTTGGAAAATGGTTAGGTCAGCATCGGCTATAAGCGCAACGTGGCCATACCCAAAGTCTCTGTAAACGCCGCGAACAAGTTGGTTTCATTTTCCCCAGTAAAACCAATGGCCGTTCCCGCAAAAGGTACACCAATGACTGAACAAGTAATTTTACGTATTTGCGGTGGTGTTCCAACACACGGTCTTTGAACAAGCACGTCGCGGTTGAAAAAATTTTGTATATTGAAGGGCGAAATCCTCGCACTTACTCACAAAACCGCAAAGCGCGCGCGATTTCTCTGGTCTCAGAAGCTTGGCTGAGTTCATCGACAATTTTGAGAGACTCGTGTGGGCTCATATTGAAACGCCGGGCGAGAAACCTTGCAGCTTGGCATTCAATGCGCTCGGCTACGTTGGCACCCATGTTGATTGACGCTGCCTGCAGACAGGCTCGTGTGAATAAAAATTGCGCGGTTAGAGGGGAGAATTCGTACAGTGCTTCAGTATCCCCCACGACCAAACCCGCACCATTCCGTTCTGTACCGTACGGCGGCACAACGCCTGCGGAATAGTCAAAGCTAATGACGTTGCCCCGCTCATCAAGGCAATAGCCCTTCTCCCAAATCGCATCCTGGAGCTGTGCGTCAGATTGGTTAGCGAACCCAAGGCCAATTACTGTGGAAAGCAAGGCAACCAGGAAATAGGACGGAATGTTACTCATGAATTACCTCCGTTATCCAGTTCTGCCACGGACCAAACTCATTTGAAATTGGCGGAGGCGTGTCAGGGTAGTCTTTGCTCAAGGCATCGGCATTCGTAGTTAGAGTACGAGCGAAATCCTCGGATAGCAAAACCTGATCTGCGACGTTCACGGACTCTAGTGCCAGGAGTAAATCATCAATGTCAATCAATGCGAGTACTTCGGCAGCCCTAGAGCGTATTGGCCAGCTGAGTTCCGGCTTAGCAACAAAATCGCTCAGATGTAGTGCAACAATCCGAGTCTGTTCTTCGTTCATAGCATTTCGGAGCTTCTTAAGTGTCGCAACAACTGAATCCAGAAGAAGTTGATCCTTCGGATTGTCGAAATTCAACAGAAGCGGAATTAAAAACTCAACTAGCGCAGTGCGATCCTCTGGCTTCAAACCTACAAGGGGCCATCCTGATAGAAAATCTACCAATTCCCGTTTCTTCTCAGGTGACAAGTCGGCTTTTAGCACGCTCTGAAACGGAGCTGGCTCTCCGTACTCGTAGAGCAGGTAGGAAAGTCCAACAAGTTGCGAGTATCGTTCCTGATACAGCTCCAATAACTTTGCTTCTAATTCAGGCTGTCTAAGGATCAAAGACCTCAAAATATCCAGGTTAGCGTTGTTTGGGGACGTCAGTGTTTCGCGAGCCATTGCTTCAAGTAGAATCTCAAGTGCCTTCTCAGGATCCAGTTTTGACAAAAGCTGCTTCGCAAATTCATTAACGTTGCAATCATGGTCGCCGCCAGTAACGTCTTCTAAGCACGCCTTTCTGTGCGTCAACTCGGTAATCAGTTCCTCGTGCCCTTCAAGCTCAGAAGCCAACACCAGCATCAATTCGAAGACATCGTCACCGGCGTATTGCAGAGCGGTTAAGATCAGCAACCTCCTGTCCTCCGCTTCGGTGTATAGGTGCCAAAGATTAAGAAATGCGAGTCGCTTGTTTGTCCCCTCTTTCCTGTCTAGGAGCAGCTCGTAATGCTTTGCGACAGTTTCGGCGCGAGAGATTGCTTGGCCACTCCTCTCTAGCCGCGCGTTCAGATCCTGAAGTCTCTCGTCGGTTCGCGATTGAATTTCTGCCAGCTTTTCGTCTTTTTCTGACTGGATACGGGCTGTCTGATAAGTCGCAATACCTCCGAAAAGAGCGCCCGTCAGTGATATCACTGCAACTAGTATGGAGACGCGAGCGGTGTTCCGGGCGCTTTTAAACTTGCTTTCAACAGCATTGTCGAGCGCGTCGGCAAGCTCCTTGGAAATGTCAGTTGCATCCGTCACTGTAGTTTGCTTTCTCCGTATTGAGTTCAAGGACGGTTGTCATGATACCAGCTTTGGCATCGCTTTCAGCTTTTTCTGCCGCAACAAACAGTTCAGCTGCCTGCTCGACAGTCAACTGTCCATATGCATTTGAGCATTCGGGGTATTGCACAGTTGGAGCTGCACTTTCACGTTCGCTCTCATCAAGCGCATCGAAGGCTGCCTGAGATTCTGCAATTGCATCTAATACGTTCTCAAAGCATTTTTTTTCAGCGGTAGCTTTTGTTAGCTCAGCAACAAAATTTTCTTGCTGAGCTTGCTTGGTATCGATTGCGGCTTGTATTTCTTCACACGTCCGAAGCTGCGCTTGCAGGCCGTTATTCAGCATCAGTGTCAATACTGTCGCCCAAGCAACGAGAGCTTTCACTTGTGCCTTTGAGGACATTTGCCAACCCAAATAGATAAAACAAATTCAAAGTATCGGGGATAATAGCATGAAATTCCCTAAAACGAAATTTTGAACGGCGCTCTTTTTTGGCCGCAACCCTATCTTCAAACAGGAGACAACTTCACTGCTCCCGCACCTGATGATCCCGGGCATTGAGGCAGCCAGATGAAGGCTAACTATCGGCTGCGGGCTTCACCTTGTCGGCCGAGAAAAAAGGGGCGCGCCCAACCACAAGCGCGTCCCAGACCAACAGGGAGAAGAAAACTCGCGTTCTCAAATACACCAACGCTAGTTCGTCAATGAAAGTAGATTGGCCGATACTGTTGGGGTAGTCTGTGACGCGGGTTACATATCGAGCAATTTCTGGATTGGTTCTGCCGAACTTGTCCAACCCCATCGACGAGCGAACAGGTAGATGCTCGACTAACCTGTGCCTGAAGGCGGTGCCACATTCGAAGCCGCTTCAACTTGCCTTAGTGCATTTGGTACGAACAGCTCACTAAACCCGGCAATGAAACCAAACAGCAAATACGTCCATGGTTTCAGTGCGGGCTCTATAGATGCTAGCAGCCAATCACCTGAAATCAGGAATATGGCGACGCCCGCCGCAATAACCCCGATGGGGATACGGATGAAACCCGTATAAACCATCTCCCACAGGGAAACGGAGTGATCCACCCGTATGCTGCTTACGGATCCGGAGACGGAAAAAAACGCACCAATTGCACCCAAAGCTAGAATATCCAGTGCGTGGACGTTGAACGAATCTGATGAGCTGGCCACCAATAGATTTGAAAACGGCCCTGAAAATCGCAGAGCAACCCAAAGTATCAATATCGCGAAAAGTGCGAACAAATTCCCCTGCACATAACGCATCCGGTTCTTGCTGTCGCGAAGCTTTGTAATGTGGTTGCGAACGTGATTGAGAAGCTCTTTTGCAACTTTCTGGTTGCCCTCGTAGGCCATTTCCATAGCCCGCGCCATCATCTCAGTCGCCCTTCTACGGAGAGAATTTGAGCTTCCAGTATCGAGACTGCCAGACCTACATATGCTATCGACTAAGTCACAAATATAGGCCAATTCGCCTGCAACGCTACTAAGGTTTGCACGGAGCTCTTTTGCGCACTCGTAGTCCTCGGGAAATTTCGTTCGCAACCAAATATGATCCAAGCGGCGCCCTTTTGCGCCACCAAAGACGCCACTCTTGGACGTGCCCCCCGCATCATTGGCAACAGTGTCAGACCCGTCAGTCACTTCCTGCACAACCGAATAGATTATGAATCGGTCAGTTCCAATCAAGACACGGTCTACAGTGTCACAAAGAGGATCTTTCTCGCCTTTTCGTATACGTTCAGTTTTCGCGATTTGGCACTTATCAACTTTGCAAATACTACTATCGGCTGCTTCCTGGGGCAGCCCAGAATGCTCGTTCATTGGAATTTTCCTATCGTATTCTTTGAACTCAAATCTGATGTGTCTTGTACCACAATCTGCGGTTTTTGCACAGTAGCGGCGTTCCACGATAGCGAAAGGTGGTACACTGCTTTGGTCTTTTTGCGGCTGCTGTTGAGTCGTTTCGTAGCTCGTCTATCAAAAAGGCCTCAGTGGCCTTGCGTGTCCGTCATCGAATGATTTGGAACACGAGCGTTTGATTGGCTTAGGAGGATCAGGCTCGCCGTAGTTTCAATCTACGCCGCGTTCTGATGATGCAGCAAGCGGCGTTTCT
>NZ_JBQFYU010000014.1:0-150097 GCF_056541705.1 Ruegeria sp. AG1
AACGTAGCCGGACCACGTGAATCCGAGGCACCTAGCGTATATTCAAAGGCGTTTGCTTTCCTGAGCGATGCTTTTTCGACCACCTAGGTCAGTTTCTCACACGCCCGAAGTATTCAAAAAAAACCTCAAGATTCTCACTTGTGATGCGTTCATAGCCTTCCGCGTTTGTGCACACAGCCATTTTTTTTTGTACACTCTTAGGCAAAACCTTTCGGGATTGATATGACCTTACATCAAAGCAACGGGATCAAGACACTCGTGCTGGCAAGCTTTGCATGTATGTCGCTTGGGATTGGTGCTGCGGCCTCTGAGCGGCTGCCGGCGCTACGCGTCGTGCAATCAGGTCATAGCCTCACCGATGGCGTCATCGGTCCACTTGAGATCATGGTACGTGTAACCAGTATGCGCGGCGGTAAGCTGGACAAGGCTACAATTCCAGGCAGTCCGATGGATTGGCGATGGGAAAATGCGAGCAACCCGGATATCCGTCAGCCTGAGGTGATGGCCCGTTACGACGTTCTAGCAATCACTGAACGCGTCGCACTGACAAACACAATGGACCATCATGACAGCAAACACTGGGCATTGCATTGGGCGAGCCACGCGTGGGAGCATGGCGCGAATGGCGATGGCGCTCGGTCTGTGCTCTATGCAAGCTGGGTCGATATTGAAAGCGGTCCGGGTTTTGAAAATCGCCACAACGACCCTGAAGGTCATTTGACATTTCGCGAACGACTGCCGTTGGAGATGGTGCGGTGGCAAAGCATCCTTGATCACGTCAATGCAAACCGGCCCGATGGGATGCCTGAGATGGACATGATCCCCGGCCCCCTGATTATGGCTCGCGCTTATGACGATATTGCCTCAGGCACAGCCCCGGGGCTCAATGGTATTCACGACCTTTTTTCAGATAGCATTCACCCCAACATGATGGGTAACTATCTCATCGCACTGGCACACTTCGCGGTGATCTACGACGGAGATCCGCGTGGCCTGCCGCCAACGATGCTGACGCAGGGCGGGCCGAACAAGGTGCAGGCGGCATGGATGCAAGAAATTGTCTGGGACGTGCTTAACGAATACGCAGAAACATCAGGTGGCCCCTAGTACGCCCTGTGTAGGTCGGCTTACGCCGTTCACGCGCACCTGGTCCGGTTTCGACCATTCGCCCCTGCTGGGTCCAAATCAGCGAATGGCAGCAATGTCCCGCGTAGCCGACACTCGCTCCAGTTCATCGCCAACAATAACTGGCCCGCTTGAGCCGTGATTTCGCTGCTGCCGTCTCTAGGTGCCTGTATCGGCCACCAGAATACCGCCGACAGTCTAGCGCGTGGCCTGCGGCGATGACAGCCGCTCCTATGTCCTGCCCGTCTGCGTAATAAACCCCCACCCAGCGGTCATGGGTGCGTTCACCGTTCAACTGGCAGGAAATGGACTTGCCACGCAGATAGTTGACCATCCAGCGCTTTGCGTCCTGTCCTGACTGCGAGTCTAGCTCGGGCGCATCCACGCCATTCAGCCTAACAGGAGTGCCGTCTACAACGATTGTGTCAGCATCTCGGACGTGTAGGGAATCTGCATGGGCTTGGGCAGCCAGAAACAGCGCAGTGGTATACATCAAGTATTTCATGTGTCGCTAGAGAGACCCGTTGCTTTTGAAAGAGTATTCCTCCCTTTTCCCAACAATAACATGGTCATGTATCAAAACGCCCAATGTGTCACAGGCGTCCTGTATGCGCTCAGTCACTTCGATATCTGCCTTGCTAGGCGTAGGGTCGCCGAATAGCAGGAGTTCTAGACATGCCAGAACCGGAGCCGGGATAAGAAGCCTTGAATCGGCTGGTGTGTTCTGTCTAAGGTTCGGGGTTTAACTTGACTGAAATCAGATGAAGCGATGTAGTTTCGCAAGTTCATTTTGCAGTTGGGAAAACCTATGCGATACGTATTTCTATGCTTGTCACTGGCACTTTTTGTACCTTTGTTAGCAAACTCAGCCCTAGCCCAAACACAAGGCTTTACGACCACTTCTGTTCACATGCGAGCCGGTCCAAGCACGAACTATCCAGTCGTCGCCACGTTGCCGCAAGACGTGACAATCGAAATATACGGTTGCCAGACAGGCTATAGCTGGTGCGATACCGGGTGGAATGGCGCTCGCGGCTGGATATCGTCAAACTACATTCTCACTGATAGTGATGGCTCGAAAAAAGTCATGAACCCGGTGCTTGCTGCAGCACTAGGTATAGCGATTGTAGAATTCAGTCAGGCGTATTGGGAAAACCACTACCAAGCCTACCCTTAGTACGCTTACTGGAACCGCTATTATCACCCATACCATCCGGCTCCAGGTCCGTATTGCTATCACGCTCCTCAAGACCCTGAGTGTCAATTCGCCCCATACTACTCCCCTCCGTCTCATCAGGCTGCTCCACATCACCACCACGACGGCGGTCAAGGGTACCACCACCATCACGGCAACAGTCATGGGCACCATCATCATTGACGGTCTAGAGTAGAACGCAAAAAAAAGGGCGCGCCCAACTACAAGCGCGCCCCACCAAACGAATTACCAAAAATCAGCGTTCTCAAATACACCAACGCTTACTCGTTAACTGCACCAAATTTGGCCTATTCCACGGGGATGGTCAGTGATGCGGGTCACACAGGCCCCAACATTTGTGTGCTAAATTGTGCATGACCCCCAAAGTTTCACTATAGAGATTCCAAATCTGGAGGTTGTTATGCCCAGCGCGATTGAAGCGATTGAAATATTAGAAAAAAGCCACGACTACTACGGCAAAGCCAAATCGCTTTACGACAATGTCAACACGGTGACAAAAGCGGCAGGGATAAGTCCAGACGACATCGAACAATTCAAGAAGCTAGTGGGTATTTCGAGCAAGGAAGCCGAAAAGCTTAAAAAGTCGCTTGATAAGCGGGTCAAGGCGACCGAGGCCGCTGCTGCCGCCACATACGCAGAAATACCCACCAAGAAAGACAAGCTTTGGGAAAATTGGGCCAAAATGGTGAGTAAGCACGGTATCGATAGCAAAGAAGCGCTCAGCGCGCGCACCAAATACGTCAGCGAGCTCAAGGCGTACGGTAAAAAGCTTCAGGATCGGTGGTTCCTCTGCAAGATCCACAGTCGGGAATCAAAGAAACAGGAAAAGGTGTATCAAGGTCTGGTTAAGGCACACAAGGCGTCAGTAAGCATTTATGAGTTCATACTCAAAACACGCGTGAAGTACCCAGAAACTGCATCACATGAAGCGACAGCATTTGTCTTTTTGAAAGAGTACGGTTCTGTTGGACCTAAAGCGATGAGAATTCACGAGGCCCATACGAAAATCGTTAAGAAAGCAGACGCTGAAATTAAGAGAGTCATTAAAGAAAAATCTATCAACGATGGATGGCTGAAGGGTCTTACAAAGGACGCCAAAAAAGATAAAGCAAACCGAAACCTAACTCGTGCATTCAAGGCTCTCGGAGTAAGTGTTTAGAATCGAAGATCACGAACTTAGAATCTACGAGCCAATCTGAAGTTAAGTCCGCTTTTGGAAGAGCGCATCTGATCGTTGCGTGAACCTTCTTTTGATTTCTGCGCCCAACTCATTGGCCATATCAAGCGGAGATTGCCCAAACTCGGAAACGAGTGCGGCGTCAGACCCAGCCTCAAGTAAAGCCTCAATCGCTGCGAGGTTCTTCTTCCTGACAGCTATGTGCAGCGGTGTCTCTGACATATCACCAATGGCATTCACGTCGGCACCTGCTCCAATAGGTCGACGAACAGCGTAGTCATTTCCGCGCCATATTCGCGAATGCTCTCCAACTTGCATTTGACGTCAAAGGGAATTGCTCTAGGCCATTTGTTCATGAACAAGTGTTCTATTATTGTTCTCACTCAAGTCAACGCAAGAATAGTGAAGAATTGCCTCACATCGTTCGGCAGAATTCAGCAAACCTTGTGAAAATAGTGCTCTCATTGTTAGATGGGTGGCTTCAAAGCAGCAGACAATCGCGCAGTATCCGGAATGTAGTCTGGCCGAAGTCCCAGCTTTTTTGTCGCCTAGCGAAGGAGATGCAGGGGGATTAAAAGGGGGACTAAATTATGCTCTTACAGCTCATGACATTGAAAAGAAACGAAAATTAATCTGAAAATGGTGCTGCTGGAGAGAATTGAACTCTCGACCTCTCCCTTACCAAGGGAGTGCTCTACCTCTGAGCTACAGCAGCATCGTGGGCGGGTGATTAGACTCAAACGAAACGCGGCGCAAGGGTGTCTGGACGGTTTTTTTCGCCTCCTGTAGAGAAAGACCATGGCAGACAAAGAGACACCTAAAAAACACGGCAAATCCGATGATGCACGGGAAGAGCGACTGAAAGCGGCGCTCAAGGCCAACATGGCGCGGCGCAAGGCGCAGGCCAAGGCGCGGGCGGCCTCGGATGACAAAGCCGACAAGAACGAGGGATAAGAGCAGATGGATTCGATACTGGTGACGGGCAACGGGCCGCTGAACGGTCAGATACCGATTGCGGGGGCCAAGAATGCGTGCCTGACGCTGATGCCCGCGACGCTTCTCAGCGAAGAACCGCTGACGCTGACCAACGCGCCACGCCTCAGCGACATCAAGACCATGACAGCGCTGCTGCAATCGCTGGGGGCCGAGGTGTCCGCGCTGCAGGACGGTCAGGTGATCGCGATGTCCAGCCATGATCTGACCAGCCAAACGGCGGACTATGACATCGTGCGCAAGATGCGGGCCTCGAATCTGGTGCTGGGGCCGTTGCTGGCGCGATTCGGGCAGGCGGTCGTGTCGCTGCCGGGCGGCTGTGCCATTGGCGCGCGGCCGATGGACTTGCATGTCGAAGGGCTGGAGGCTTTGGGGGCTGAGATCGAACTGAAAGACGGGTATCTGCACGCCAAGGCCCCGGGCGGGCTGAAAGGCGCGGTGCATGAGATGCGCTTTGCCTCGGTCGGGGCGACCGAGAACATTGTCATGGCTGCAACCCTGGCCAAAGGAACCACTGTTCTGAAGAACGCAGCGCGCGAGCCCGAGATTGTCGATCTGGTGGAGTGTTTGCGCAAGATGGGCGCTCAGATCTCAGGCGAAGGGACATCGACGATCGAGATTCAGGGCGTCAACCGCCTGCACGGTGCCACCCATCAGGTGGTGACAGACCGGATCGAATTGGGCACCTACATGCTGGCCCCTGCGATCTGCGGTGGCGAGGTAGAACTGTTGGGCGGGCGCATGTCGCTGGTCAGTTCCTTCGTGGAAAAACTCGAAGCCGCAGGCGTCAGCGTTTCGGAAACCGAAAAGGGCCTGAAAGTTGCGCGCAAGAATGGCCGCGTGCGGGCCGTGGACGTGGTCACCGAGCCTTTCCCGGGCTTTCCGACCGACCTGCAGGCGCAGATGATGGCGCTGATGTGTACGGCCGAAGGGACCTCGGTTCTGGAGGAGCGTATTTTCGAAAATCGCTTCATGCACGCGCCCGAACTGATACGCATGGGCGCGAATATCGAAGTGCATGGCGGAACGGCGACTGTTACCGGTGTTGAAAACCTCAAAGGAGCGCCAGTGATGGCGACGGACTTGCGGGCTTCGGTCTCGTTGATACTGGCGGGTCTGGCGGCAGAAGGCGAAACAACTGTCAGCCGGGTCTATCATCTGGACCGCGGATATGAGCATGTGGTGCGCAAGCTGGAAGGCGTGGGTGCCAAAATCGAACGGATCAAGGGCGAATGACAGACGCAAGTTTTGAAGACGGCCGCGAGGCGCCACTGAATCTGGGCGCCGAAGACGGTGATGACCTGCAGGTGATCTCATCGCTTGCACAGGATGCGGTGTTCCCGGTGACCGAGATGAAATGGCAGCCCTCGCAGCGCCGTTTCGGGCTGTTGCTGAACCGCTTCCGGTGGGAGGACAAGGATGCCGCCACTCGCCGCGACCGACCTTTTGAACGTGTGCAGTCGGTTCTGGTGTTCGACTCGGTGCTGTCTGTTGCCAGTCAGGGGATCGACCGCCGCGACACGGATATGGTGATGTCCTTGCTCTCGGTCGATTTCGAGGCGGGCGAGGACGGCGCGGGACAGATCCTGTTGACCCTTGCGGGTGACGGCGCGATCCGCCTGACGGTCGAGGCAATTGAAGCCACCCTGAAAGACGTGACGCGCCCCTATCAGGCTCCCTCGGGCCAGGCACCGCATCATCCAGAATAAACGCGGCATATCGCAGGCCTTCTCCGGACCCGCCTCGGGTCTGGAGCTGCGCCGTGCGACCGTGTTCGATGTGTTCCAGATCAGCCAGGTGTTAATCCGCTCGATCACCCATCTCTGCGCGGCGGATCACCACAAAGACCCCGAACTTGTGGCGTTGTGGACCGCCAACAAAGACCCGCAGTCCGTTCGCGGGTGGATACAAAGCGGCTCGGATATCTGGGTGGCTGAGCTAGCCGGGCAGATCGTGGCCGTCGGCGGGCTGCGCCACGGTTCGATGATCTCACTGCTCTATGTCGATCCCGGCCATGTGCGGCGTGGTATCGGGCGGGCCCTTTTGGCCCGGCTGGAGCAGGAGCTAGCGGATCAGGGCTGTGCGCAGGCCTATCTGGATGCAACCCACACAGCACGGGCTTTCTACCTCAGATATGGCTGGGTTTGGGCGGGCGATGTGGAAGAGTGGCACGGGATGACCCAATTCCCCCTGCGCAAACCGCTGCACCTGGCCGAGAAGGGTTGAGACCAACCCTTACGGGCGATATGTCCCCGTGAAACGCTCCGGAGTGCCAGATCATGCCCGTTTTCCACGACACCACCTCGCCCGATTTTGAGGCTGCCTTTCAAACGCTGCTATCGGCCAAGCGCGAAGACAGCCCGGATGTGGATGCCGTGGTGGCCGGGATCATCGACGATGTCCGCAGCCGTGGCGATGCGGCGGTGATCGAGCTGACCGCAAAATTCGACCGGCTGGAACTGACGCCCGAGACACTGGCCTTTTCGGCTGACGAAATTGCCGAAGCCGTCGAACAGGTGACCCCCGAAGACGGCGCCGCGCTGGAACTGGCGGCAGAGCGCATCCGCGCCTATCACGAAAAGCAGATGCCCGAAGACCACCAGTGGACCGATGAGACCGGGGCGACGCTCGGCTGGCGCTGGTCGGCCGTCTCGGCGGCGGGTCTCTACGTGCCTGGCGGTTTGGCCTCCTACCCCTCATCCGTTTTGATGAACGCGATTCCGGCCAAGGTGGCAGGGGTTGAGCGGTTGGCCATCGTCGTGCCTACGCCCGACGGGCAGGCAAACCCGCTGGTCCTGCTGGCCGCGCAACTGTCCGGTGTGGATGAGATCTACCGTATCGGCGGCGCGCAAGCCGTCGCCGCGCTGGCCTATGGCACCGAAACCATCGCTCCGGTCGACAAGATCACCGGCCCGGGCAATGCCTTTGTCGCTGCCGCAAAACGCCGGGTGTTCGGCAAGGTCGGGATCGACATGATCGCGGGTCCTTCGGAGATTCTCGTGATCGCCGACAAGGACAATGAGCCCGACTGGATCGCGCTGGACCTGCTTAGCCAGGCCGAACATGATGAAAGCGCGCAGTCGATCCTGATCACGGATGATGCCGGATTTGGTCAAGCCGTGGCGCTGGCCGTCGAAAAACGACTTGATACCCTACAGCGCCGCGCCATCGCCGGCGCCAGCTGGCGGGACTTTGGCGCGATCATCACCGTGCGCGATCTGGATGAGGCCGCCGCGCTGTCGAACCGCATCGCACCGGAACACTTGGAACTATGCGTGGCCGACCCGGTCGCGCTGAGCGCCAAGACCATCCACGCAGGCGCGATTTTCCTTGGGCAGTACACTCCGGAGGCCATCGGAGACTATGTCGGCGGCCCCAACCATGTGCTTCCCACCGCACGCTCGGCGCGGTTTTCATCCGGCCTCAGCGTGATGGATTTCCTCAAACGCACCACCCTCAGCCAGATGACCCCCGAAGCGCTGCGCGCGATCGGCCCCGCGGCTGAGACACTGGCGCAATCGGAAAGCCTCGAGGCGCATGGTTTATCCGTCACCGCACGTCTGAACCGGCTGAACGGCTGATGGGACGCAACGATCGCCAGCTTGTGGCGTTTCTGTGCGTTGCCCATTGAAATCCATTGTTATAGGTCTGAGCAGACGTGAAGGATTGTGACCGTTAAAATGACCCGTATCTCGCATATCGAACTGGATGACCGGAACCTGCCCCCGCCGACCCCTGAGATCGAGCAGGAGCGCAAGGTCGCCATCTATGATCTGCTTGAGGAGAACAGCTTTGACCTGCCTCAGCGGGATGATCGCGCCATTCCCGACGGCCCCTATCACCTGCAGCTTTCGATCCGCGACAAGCGACTGGTCTTTGATATCAGCACCGAAGACAGCCAGAAAGCGGCCGAATTCCACCTGTCCCTCGGGCCGTTCCGGCAGGTGGTGAAAGACTATTTCCAGATCTGCCAAAGCTATTTCGACGCCGTCAAATCTCTGCCGCCCAGCCAGATCGAAACCATCGACATGGCCCGGCGCGGCATTCACAACGAAGGCAGCCGGGTTTTGCAGGAACGGCTGGAAGGCAAGGCCGACGTAGACACCGACACCGCCCGACGCCTGTTCACGCTGATCTGCGTGCTACATTTCGGAGGCTAACGGGTGACGCCTCTGCCGCAGTCCATTCTGTTCTGTTGCGACCATAACTCGGTTCGGTCTCCGATGGCCGAAGGCATCATGAAAAAGTTCTACGGCACCGGCACCTATGTGCAATCCGCTGGCGTCCGCAACGATCTGGATATTGACGGCTTCTGCATCGCGGTCTGTCAGGAAATGGGCGTTGAGCTGTCCCGCCACCGCACCCGATCCTTTGACGAGATGCAGGAATGGGGCGACGACCTCAGCTCGTTCGATCTGATCGTCGCTTTGTCCCCGGCCAGTCAGCGGCGGGCGCTAGAGCTCACGCGGATTTTCCACCTCGATGTCGATTATTGGCCAATAATGGACCCTACCGGGATGGGCGAGACACGGGAATCAAAGCTACATCACTACCGACAGACCCGCGATCAGATCATCAAGCATCTGAAAGACCGCTGGGGCGAACCAACGGAGTGACCCATGAACCAGACCGTCGAAACCTATTTCAACGCCTTCAACGCCGGTGATGTCGATGGCATGCTGGCCTGTCTGTCCAATGACGTGGCCCATCATGTGAACGAAGGCCAAATTCGAGTCGGCAAAGAGAAATTCGCAGCTTTCTGTGCCCATATGAACCGCTGCTACAAAGAGAACCTGACCGATATCGTGGTGTTCGATGCCCAAGGTGGCACCCGCGCCGCGGCCGAGTTCATCGTCAACGGCACCTATCTGGAAACCGACGAGGGCCTGCCCGAAGCGCATGGCCAGACCTACCGCCTGCCCGCAGGCTCGTTCTTTGACCTGCATGACGGCAAGATCACCCGCGTCACCACCTTCTACAACCTTGCGGACTGGACCAAACAGGTCTCGAATGGCTGAGGTCACATCCGTCCGGCCCCTGACCGGAGCGGCGCTTGAGGCCGCTCTGGATGACGTCGCGCGCCTGCGGATCGAGGTATTTCGCGCCTGGCCTTACCTCTATGATGGCGATCTGGAATACGAGCGCAGCTATCTGCAATCCTATCGCGAAAGCGACAAGGCCATCGTTGTCGGCGCCTTCGACAAGGACCGCCTTATCGGAGCCTCGACGGGCGCGCCTTTGACCGACCACGCTGACGATTTTGCCGCCGCGTTTCAAGACATGGGTCTGGACCTGTCACAGATCTTCTACTGTGCCGAATCGGTCCTTCTGTCCGACTACCGAGGCCAAGGCGTCGGGCACAAATTCTTCGACCAGCGCGAAGCCCACGCCCGCGCACAGGGTTTCACCAAATGTGCCTTCTGCAGCGTCCAACGCCCGGCCGATCACCCCATGCGGCCCGAAACCTATCGCCCACTTGATGCGTTCTGGAGATCCCGCGGCTACGAATCATTGCCCGGAGCCTTCGCTCAATTCTCGTGGAAAGATGTCGGGGACGCGGGCGAGACGCTCAAGCCACTGCAGTTTTGGATCAGGGATTTGTGAGGTGGTTTTGTACGAGTGCCCACAGTTAGATATTAGGAATCGTGACGCTTGAACGATAATGGCTTATGCGATCGCTGTTAGTATCAAGTTCAACGAAGCCCAATGCCCCATCGGCCCGCTTTTCTAAACGCAGCACTTGTACGCATCTTGCACCGATGTTTGATACTCTCTTGAACGAGTCCTCTGGGCAATTCTCGACACTTAGTTCTTTGCGCAGCTTCCCAAAGTAGTCGTGGCAAGACTTGAAGAAGAACAAGAAGCGTTCGCATCGAGACACGGAATAAATATCCAATTGCGCTTGAATTGAGTCAGACGTTGCGGGTTCCAGGCCTTCATCGGGGGTTTCATTGTATAGGTATTGCGTGCTTTGAAAAGTTGCGGCTTCACCGGGACTCAGTCGATAGCCTGAAAGCCCAGCCGAAATTCCATATTCGAAACTCTTGTTGCTGTCGCTTTGCACAATGAAGTCAGAACTTGAAAAGGTTGCAGTCGGGTTAAGTACCGTTTCAAAGGTCAGAAACTCGGACGTAGAAACACTATGTCCAAAAAAACTAATGATCGCAGCGGCGATTGAAATTTCACGCTCGCTCTCGTTTTTAATAGAATAGGAATAGTTTACGTACCTTAAATTCCCTATTTTTGTTTTCTGTGATCCCGTCGAATCCAATTTGATTTCAACATTCAAATGATCTGTTTTGTTTTCTTGTGTTAGATTGAAGTTAAAAAGAAACCAAGCAGCGCCAATCAATATGGAAATCGTGGTAAGCAGATCTTTCACGTCACCTATTTCTTTCCCAAGAACTTTCATGCGTGCACCAATTTTTGTGTTGAACTATTGACGAAGTATGAGAGTGAAGAACCAATTGATGGGCAACATACGATTTTTGTTTTTCCCGGTACAAGCTGTCTGACCTGCAATTTTGAATGTTATCAGACATTAAGTTGACCTGTACACTGATGATTTAGCCCTTCTAAGATCAAGCCAAAATTACAGATGAGATGCGGAAATGAAAATCGCCACCGCCGCCTACGACCTCGATTGGCTCGAAAGTTGGGCGCAGTATGAGGACAAGCTGACCGCCTGGGTGGCGCAGGCCGCTGGGAACGGAGCCGAGTTGCTGGTCTTTCCCGAATACGGCGCAATGGAACTGTCGACACTGGACGGGGCCGACGTGGCAGGCGATCTGGAGCGGTCGATTCAGGCGGTCTCGGACCGGATGGAAGATGTGCAGAACCTGCACCAGCGCTTGGCGAAGGAATACAAGACGTACATCCTAGGGGCTTCGGCCCCAGTCGCAACAGGTGCAGGGCGTCCGGTGAACCGGGCTGAACTCTATGCGCCGGACGGTCGTCAGGATCATCAGGACAAGCAGATCATGACCCGGTTCGAGCGAGAGCAATGGGATATCGCCCCCGGCGGCCCTCTCAAACTGTTCGACACGGCATTGGGCAAGATCGGCGTTTTGATCTGCTATGACAGCGAATTCCCCCTGCTGGGCCGCGCGCTCAGTGAAGCGGATCTGATCCTTGTCCCCTCCTGCACCGAGGCACTGGCCGGATATTGGCGCGTGCGCATCGGGGCGATGTCGCGTGCCTTGGAAAATCAATGTGTTACGATCATGGCATCTCTGGTGGGGAACAATGACTGGTCCGAGGCCGTGGATATGAACACCGGGACGGGCGGCATTTTTGGCCCACCTGACAAGGGCTTTCCGCAGACAGGCGTTCTGGCCGAAGGGGTGTTGAACCAAACAGGCTGGACCTATGCCGATATCGACCTGAGCGCCATCGCCGATGTCCGCGCCGACGGACATGTCCTGAATCGCACCCACTGGGATGAGCAATCCCCCCGAGTCGAATCTGTCACATTCTCCGCGCTTTAGTGATTCCGCCCTTGAAATAAGGGAAAAATAGGCTCATTTAAGCGCACATCCTCGCAGATTCTGCGAGTGCAACTTAAATGTGGAGACAACATGGCCAAGGAAGATACGCTCGAATTTCCCGGTGTCGTGAAGGAACTCCTGCCTAATGCGACGTTTCGGGTCGAGCTGGAAAACGGCCATGAGATCATCGCACATACGGCAGGCAAGATGCGCAAGAACCGCATCCGTGTTCTGGCCGGCGACAAAGTTCAGGTCGAGATGACCCCTTACGATCTGACCAAGGGTCGGATCAACTACCGCTTCAAGTAACGCCCTACCTCATGGCGTTTATCCTCGGATCGGGCAGCCCAAGGCGGCTGGACCTGCTGGCGCAGCTTGGCGTGCAGCCCGATGCCGTGCGCCCTCCTGACATTGACGAAACGCCCTTGAAGGGTGAGCTTCCGGTTCCCTATTGCAGCCGTATTGCGCGCGAAAAAGCGCATGCAGTTCAGGCGGATACTTCAGATATTGTCTTGTGCGCAGATACCACGGTGGCGCTGGGGCGTCGCATTCTGGGCAAACCCGAAAACGCAGGCGAAGCGGCCGAGTTCCTGCATGCTCTGTCCGGGCGTCGACATCGGGTCGTGACATCGGTCGCGGTGCGCCGCGGAGATCAGGTGTTGCAGCGCGACGTGGTCTCACAGGTCAAGATGAAACGCTTGTCGGATGTCGAGGTGAACGCCTATCTTGCGACAGATGACTGGCAGGGCAAGGCGGGCGGTTATGCCATCCAAGGCCCAGCCGGGGCGTTCATTCCCTGGATTTCCGGATCGTTCACCGGCATCGTGGGCCTGCCCCTTTCCGAGAGCGCCGCACTTTTGCAGGCAATCGGCTACCCATTGTACAGAGAGGCGCCATGAAAGGCCGCACAATCGTTCTGGACCATTTTGAAGGCCGCGAAGCAGCCGCGCTGATGGTCGACGGCAAGCTCGACGATTTTCTGATCGCCGGAGACGCGCCGCCGCCCGGAACGATCTACCGGGCCCGCGCAGATCGCCCGGTCAAAGGCCAAGGCGGCATGTTCCTCACCACCCCGGACGGGCCCGCCTTTCTGCGTCAGGTCAAGGGCCTCGCACCTGGAGCGCTTCTGCTGGTGCAGGTGACAGGTTTTGCCGAACCGGGCAAAGCCGTTCCGGTCACCGACCGCGTTCTGTTCAAAAGCCGCTATGCGATTGTCACGCCAGAGGCTCCGGGCCTGAATATCTCGCGCAGCATCAAGGATGAGGATGAGCGCGACCGCCTGCTGGAAATCGCCCACGAGGTCATGGGCGTCAGCGCCTACGGTCTGATTCTGCGGTCTTGCTGCGTTGGTGCGGATGCGGATGACATCGCCGAAGACATCGGCGCCATGCTGACGCAGGCCGAACAGGTCCTGAACGATCCGGGCACCGAGCCTGAAACCCTGGCCGAGGGTGACGGCCCTCATCTCCTGGCCTGGCGGGATTGGACCGACCCGGCGGATGTTGTGACCGAGGCCGGTGGTTTCGAACATCACGGCGTTCTGGACGCGCTGGACATTGCCCGCGGCATTGCCGAGCCTTTGCCGGGCGGAGGGCATCTATACATCGAACCTACCCGCGCGCTTATTGCAGTGGATGTGAATACCGGCGCCGACACGTCGCTAGCAGCCGGCACAAAGGCCAATTTCGCCTGCGCAAAGACCCTTCCACGCGCTCTGAGGGTGCGCGGTCTGGGCGGGCAAATCACTATCGACATGGCCCCGATGCCCAAGAAAGACCGTCGCGGTCTGGAGCAAGCCCTACGCGCCGCATTCAAGGCGGACGGGATCGAAACGACGCTCGCAGGCTGGACACCGCTGGGCCATTTCGAGTTGCAACGCAAACGAGGGCGTATCCCTCTAAGTGAGGTGCTCGGATGACTTGCCCGATCTGTCAGGAAAAGACGGTTTCCAAATACCGCCCGTTCTGTTCCAAACGCTGTGCGGATCTGGATCTGGCGAAGTGGCTGAACGGATCCTACGCCGTGCCCTCGCAGCGCGAAGAGGATATCGAGGACACGATTTCCGAACCCGAAGACATCCCCCGCCGTCCACACTGAAAAAATGTCAAAAAGCCTCTGGACACTGCTTGGTGCAAGTCATAGAAGGCCTCCACCCAATGGCAATTGCCATTCCCGTGCCCGGGTAGCTCAGGGGTAGAGCAGTGGATTGAAAATCCTCGTGTCGGTGGTTCGATTCCGCCCCCGGGCACCATTCCCAATAGATAAGCTACTGGTTCCCTTCGGCTTTAACTGGAGTTGACCAAGGACGTAGTACATGCTGGAGAACAAAACCGTTCCCTTCTCATTTGTGAAAGCAGGGGGCTTGTACTTCACACGGCGGGTCCCGAAGGACCTCGATCACCACTATACCACCAGAAAAATATCGTTCTCGCTGCGGACAAGATCAGCGGCGTCCGCAAAGTCCCGAGCGCAAAGAACTTCTCAGCAATTGGATGATCACTGGTATCGCCTACGTATCCAAGACGTAGACCTACCGGGTAAGCATCTTCTGAGGATGACCGCCCTCTCTGGACGAGAAGAGACCAGGTCCAATCGGATCCATGAAACCCTCGACTCTATGACTTGTTGTATTCCAAATATCGGGGAAGCTTACCCTCTGGGCCGGCGAAGGCCGCAGTGTCCAGTAATCTGCGGCCAGTGTTTTCAGGGGTGACTTGCGACGAAATCCAGACCGATATCAAGGCAGGGTGCGCTGTGGGTGATCCAGCCCATGGAAATCAGATCAACCCCGGTTTCAGCGACAGCGCGCACGCTGTCAGGTGTGATCCCGCCCGAGGCTTCGGCGATAGCTCTCCCATCAATCATACCCACTGCCTCGCGCAATGTGGTCGGGGTCATGTTGTCGAGCAGCACGGCATCGGCACCGATCTCCAAAACCTGCTCCAACTGCGCGAGTGTATCGACCTCGATCTCTATCTTGACCATATGGCCGACCGTTTGTTTCGCGCTTGTCAGGGCTGGGCCGACGCCTCCGGCGATGGCGACATGGTTGTCTTTGATGAGCACCGCATCGCTTAGGGAATAGCGGTGGTTCATGCCTCCACCCGCGCGCACGGCGTATTTTTCCAGCGCGCGCAGACCCGGGGTTGTCTTGCGGGTGCAGGCGATTGAGGCGCGCGTGCCTTCGACACGGCGCACAAGATCAGCGGTCGCGCTGGCAATGCCCGAGAGGTGACCAATGAAATTGAGCGCGGTTCGTTCAGCGATCAACAGGCTGCGGGACGGCCCTTGGAAAGTTGCGATCGGCGTACCGCTCGCAACCGAGTCTCCGTCGTTCACATGGCGGGTCACCGTGATGGCCGGATCAACCAAGGCGAAGGCAAGTTCCGCACAGTCCAGACCGGCGATGCAACCGGGTTGGCGGGCGCGCGCCACAACCTCGGATCGGTGATCTGATGGAATGACGGCGGCAGAGGTGACATCGCCCGCCAGACCGAGATCTTCATCCAAAGCGCGGCGGATCATCGGCTCAAACATCGTGCGCGGCAACGGGGAAAGGGGCATGGCGGTCATGGATCAGGCTGTCCTCAGCTTGGGTTCTTGGTCGACCGAACCCGCATGCGACAGGATTTCGGTCAGGCTCATCAGGTTTGATCGCGGATCAGTCTTTGGTTCAGGGAAGTCGCTACGATAGTGCCCGCCGCAGGAGCCCCGGCGCTTTTCGGCGAAAACCGCGATTGCTAGCGCCGCGAGGGCCGGGTCCGAGGCAGGCCCGCATGACCGAACATGAGACAACAGGTTCGAGATCGCGTGCCGTAGTCCGGCTCCGTGCCGGATCACACCCAGATGCTGCGACATCATCGGCCGGACAGCGCAAGGATCGGGCTCAGGCAACGCAGCGAGGTTGGGGACAAAGGCCCGGGCACGCATCGTGCTGGCGGCAACATTGCCGGCGGCGCGGCGCGCCATCACAACAGCCTCGAGCAGAGAATTGCTGGCAAGGCGATTGGCCCCGTGCAAACCGGTCGCCGCACATTCACCGATCGCCCAAAACCCGGGCAACGTACTCTGGCCGGTCTGGTTAACGGCAACGCCACCCATGTGATAGTGCGCAGCCGGACGAATTGGAATCGGGTCACGTGCGGGGTCGATGCCATGCGCTGCGCATAGGGCCTTAATGCCGGGAAAACGTTCAGCAAAGCTCGCGCCCAGCGCAGCGCGGGCGTCAAGAAACGTGCGCCCGCCGCCTGTGATGACCTGATGCACGGCGCGGGCCACCACGTCCCGCGGGGCCAGTTCGGCATCCGCGTTATGCGCCATGAACCGCTTGCCTTTCTGGTCGATCAGAGTTGCCCCCTCGCCCCGCACCGCCTCGCTGATCAGGGCCAAGGGTGCTTGGGAGGTGGCCAGCGCGGTCGGGTGAAATTGCACGAATTCCATATCGCGCAGAGCTGCGCCTGCACGTGCGGCCATCACCAGCCCTTGCCCGAAATTGCCGGATGGGTTGGTGCTGGCGTCGAACAGACCCCCGCAGCCACCTGTCGCCATGATGACCTGAGCGGTTCGCAATACGGCCGCTTGACCCATCGCTTGCAGATGAACTCCGGCAACGCACCCGTCGGCGGTCACAATACGCCGGGCTTCGACGCCCGTGAGGCAGGTGATTGAGGGGCAATTCTGCACGGCGCGGGTCAGAGCGGACATGATATCGGCCCCGGTTCGGTCGCCGCCGATATGCAGAATACGGCGATGGGAATGCGCGGCCTCGCGCGCCAGGGCAAATGTGCCATCTTGCGCCCTGTCAAAGCGAACGCCGTATCGCTCCAGCACCGCGATCGCGTCGGCGGCCTCTGACAGGATGCCAGAGGCGACAGTTGCATCACACAGCCCATCTCCGGCCCGCAGCGTATCAACCAGATGCCGGGCAGGATCGTCATCAGCACCCAGCGCCGCGGCAATCCCGCCTTGCGCCCAGGCACTTGAGCATTCCTGCCCCAGCCCGGCCCGGGTGATCAGCACCACAGGCTGCGGCGCCAGTTCCAGTGCGGCCACCAGCCCTGCGATACCGCCACCGATGATGGCGATCCGGTCATGGAGCCCCTCAAGCCGGATCATTTCACGGCCAGCATCCGCTCGACCGAACGGCGCGCGTCGTCGGCGATGGCGGGATCGACGGTGACTTCGTGGCGACCCAATTCCAGCGCTTTGCGAATATTGCCCAAACTGATGCGCTTCATATGCGGGCACAAATTGCACGGGCGCACGAATTCCACGTCTGGGTGATTCAACGCCACATTGTCGCTCATGGAGCATTCGGTCAGCAGACAAACCCTTGCAGGTTTCTTTTCGCCGACGAAGTCCGACATCACAGCGGTAGAGCCTGAGAAATCCGCCTCGGCCACGACCTCGGGCGGACATTCCGGGTGGGCCAGCACCGTGACACCCGGCCATGCCTCGCGCATCGCCCGAATGTCGTCCGGGGTGAACAGCTCATGCACCTCGCAATGCCCGTGCCATGCGATCAGTTCGACATCGGTTTCTTTGGCGACGTTCTTGGCAAGGTACTCATCCGGTATCATCAACACACGCGGCACCCCGAGGGACTCCACCACTTTAACCGCGTTGCCCGAGGTGCAGCAGATATCTGAGGCAGCCTTCACCGCCGCCGACGTGTTAACATAGGTGATCACCGGCACACCCGGATGGGCTTCGCGCAACAGTGTGATATCTTCGGGCGTGATGGAATCTGCCAGCGAACATCCCGCCCCCGTATCCGGAATCAGCACGGTTTTTTCAGGGTTCAGCAGCTTGGCGGTTTCAGCCATGAAATGCACGCCAGCCAGCACGATAACATCGGCGTCGACCTCAACGGCTTCGCGCGCCAGGGCAAGGCTGTCGCCTACGATATCGGCCACGCCGTGAAAGATCTCGGGCGTTTGGTAATTGTGCGCAAGGATGACGGCATTCTTCTGCCGCTTCAGGTCGAGGATGGCTTCCAGATCCTCTTCGTACTGCATCCATTCAGCTGGCGGAATGATTTGCTTAACCCGATCGTACAACTCTGGCAGGCGGAAATCTTTCATTGGCTCCTCCATTTATACTCGATTCGAGTACATTCGAGCCGTGATTATTCTCGATTCGAGATTATGTCAAGCGCAACTCAGGATTTGGACAGAGGCAGCCTTGCGCCCGACAGCATGCGGGCCTCAAGAATGGCGGGTCGGTACCGGAACAATCGCGCTGGGCGGCCGCCGGTGCCGCTCGAGATTTCGCCTGTTTCTTCAACAAGTTCCTGCTGGTCGATCTGGCGGCGGAAATTGGGTTTGTGCAAGTGCAGACCCGACAGCGCCTCGACCGTGCGCTGCAATTGAAGCAGAGTAAAGCTTTCGGGCATCAGCTCGAACACGACCGGAGAATATTTGATCTTTGCCCGCAACCGCGAAATGCCAGTGGCAAGGATGCGGCGGTTGTCGCCCGCCATGGGCAGGCCAAACTCGGGAACATCGACGAGACCGGCCTCATACATCAACTCATAGCGCTGCAGAACCAGTTCCTCGTTCCACGTCTTTCCGTTCAGACCGAACAGATAGTCGACACGCTGTGCCTTGAGCGGATCTGCCCCTGCCCATTCCGTCAGGCGAGCGGCGATACGTGGCACCTCCTCGGGGATGCTGTCGCGATGGTCTTCCCACGGGAAGTACCGGTACCAACTGCGCCAGGACGGGCGCCCTGCCCCGGCTGCATCTTGTTCGCGCACCAGCCCTAGATAGCTAATCGAAATCCGCTGCGAGGTTTCTACATCCCCGGACCGAGGGTCGCGATCCCTGTCTGCAAAGGTATAGAGTTGCTCAAGATACCCCACAGGATGGCCGGTCTGCGCCTCGATCCAGGCACGCAGGCTGCTCTGCAGGCTGCGATGAGAAGATTCGAACGGCCCCGATGGCAGTGCCTCACCGCCCCGCAAGGTCATGACACGCGGCTGGTTGTCGGTCACGGCGACAAGGATTGCGATCAGTTCGGCAGGGGCTAGTCCGCTGGGCAAGATGGTACCTGTGTTGTGCGCAATGCCAGTCATTGACATCGTGTTTGATTTCTAACCCAGATTTCAAACCTTTGCTTGAGGAAAATGCCATCGCGCTAACACCGACCTTAAGATCAGGTTTTCACCGTTGAATGAAGGCATTTCCGGAATCTGCAGTGGCGACCCCGGCAGGATTCGAACCTGCAACCTGCCCCTTAGGAGGGGGCTGCTCTATCCAGTTGAGCCACGGGGCCGTGCAAAGCCCTCTCTACCTTTGTTTTTTCGGCTTGTCATGGGGTTTACTGTGGGTTTGCTGTAGGCGTGCTGAACAGTTGTAAACTGCAGGGTGTTTACGCTAGCATCGGATAAAACAACAACGCAGGTGCCCTCAGTGAACACAGAAACAAAACGCCCGCTTACCCTTCGCGATGTCTCTGAGGCCTCTGGGGTATCCGAGATGACGGTCAGCCGGGTCCTGCGCAACCGGGGCGATGTGTCGGATGCGACGCGCACCCGCGTTTTGGCCGCCGCGAAAGAACTGGGCTATGTGCCCAACAAGATCGCGGGCGCGCTGGCCTCAAGCCGGGTCAACCTGGTGGCGGTGATTATTCCCTCCCTGTCCAACATGGTCTTTCCCGAGGTTCTGACCGGCATCAATCAGGTGTTGGAGGACACCGATCTGCAGCCTGTGGTTGGGGTGACCGACTACCTGCCTGAGAAAGAGGAAAAAGTCCTGTATGAGATGCTCTCGTGGCGGCCCTCGGGGGTGATTATTGCCGGGCTGGAGCATACCGACGCGGCACGGGCGATGCTGGATTCGGCCGGAATTCCGGTGGTCGAGATCATGGATACCGATGGCAAACCGGTTGATGCGATGGTCGGGATCTCGCATCGTCGCGCCGGGCGCGAAATGGCGCAGGCGATCCTGAAAGCGGGCTATGAACATATCGGCTTCATGGGCACCAAGATGCCGTTGGACCACCGGGCGCGGAAACGGTTCGAAGGCTTCACCGAGGTTATGGGCAAGCACGGGATCGAGATCGAGGATCGGGAGTTCTATTCCGGCGGCTCGGCTCTGGCCAAGGGGCGTGAGATGACGCAAGCTATGCTGGAACGCTCGCCCGATTTGGATTTCCTGTATTATTCCAACGATATGATCGGCGCGGGTGGTCTGTTGTATCTGCTAGAGCAAGGCATCGACATTCCCGGCCAGATCGGCTTGGCAGGTTTCAACAACGTCGAACTTCTGCAGGGCCTGCCCCGCAAACTGGCGACGATGGATGCCTGCCGACTTGAGATCGGACAGCAAGCGGCCAAGATCATCGCCACGCAGCTTGACGATCCGAATGCCGAGATCGAGACCCGCGTGACTCTGACCCCCAAGGTCAACTTTGGGGATACGCTGAAACGGCGCTGATATTGTGGCGCTGAAACAGCTGGACAACCGCACGGCGCGGGCGATCTTCATGGATCGCCACGCGCTGGCCGAACCTCCTTCGGGCGGCTCCAAGGGCACCGATCTGCTGGATTTGATCCAGAGGCTGGGCTTCGTTCAACTCGACAGCATCAATACGGTAGCGCGCGCGCATGACATGATCCTGTTCTCGCGCAGGCCCAGCTATCGCAGCGGGAACCTCAAGCGTTTGTATGAGCGGGACCGGGCGCTGTTTGAACACTGGACCCACGATGCCGCCGTCATTCCGATGGAGTATTACGCGCATTGGCATCTGCGGTTTCAGCGCGATGCGGATCTGCTGAAATCGCGGTGGAAGAACTGGCGTCGGGATGGGTTCGAGCAGCAGTTCGAAACGGTTCTGAGCCATATCCGCGATCATGGACCTGTGTCTTCGTCCGACGTGGGGAAGGATGAAAAGAAGGGCTCGGGCGGGTGGTGGGACTGGCACCCGTCCAAGACCGCGCTTGAGTATCTGTGGCGCTCGGGCGCGCTGACCGTTGTCGGGCGGGAGGGGTTTCAGAAACGCTATGATCTGACCGAACGGGTTATCGAAACGCATCTCTGCCCCGGTCAGCGACCCTATGACGCCGAGGCGACGGTTGATTGGCTTTGCAATGCGGCGCTGGACCGGCTTGGCTTTGCCACTTCGGGTGAGCTGGCCGCGTTTTGGGATACCGTTAGCGCGGCTGAGGCTAAGGCCTGGTGCGCCCAAGGGTTGCAATCAGGCGCACTAGAGGAGGTCGAGGTCGCTTGCGTCGACGGACGCCTTCGCAAACTGTTTACCCGCCCCGATCTGACCGATGGCTTGAGCGATCTGCCCGCACCAACAGGCCGCATCCGAGTTCTCAGCCCATTCGATCCGATGCTGCGTGACCGGAACCGGGCCGAGCGGCTGTTCGGTTTTCACTACCGGATCGAAGTCTTCGTGCCCGAGGCCAAGCGGACCTACGGTTACTATGTTTTCCCGCTTCTGGAAGGCGACAAGCTGATTGGCCGGATCGACATGAAAGCCCATCGCGACGAAGGCGTTCTGCGCGTCAAAGCCCTCTGGCCGGAGCGCGCGATACGCTGGTCGGATGCGCGCAAGCGACGACTGGATTCCGAATTGGACAGACTGCGCCGGTTTGCCGGTCTTGATACGGTCGAATTTGCCAATGACTGGCTGAAAGAGCCTAAATAGACTCTATTCTGCGTCCGTCAGGGTCAGGTGAATGGGCTCCAACCCATCTATCCCACCTTCAATTTCATCCCCTGCTGTAACCGGCCCTACCCCGGCGGGGGTGCCTGTCAGGATCACATCGCCGGGACGCAAGTGATAGAAACCGGACAGGTGGCAGATGATCTCATCAATTTTCCAGATCAACTCATGCAAAGTCGCGTCTTGCCTAACCTCGGCGTTGACGTTCAGGTGAATGCGCTTGTTGTCCTCTGGGGACCACTCGGCGGCTCGGGTCAAAGGCGCAAAGACAGCGCCGTTCTCCACATCCTTGCCCAGATCCCAAGGGCGCTGTTTGTTGCGCTCGCGGATCTGGAGGTCGCGGCGGGTCATATCCAGTGCGCAACCATAGCCGTAGACTGCCTCCCACGCCTCTGCAGCGGTGGCGCGGAACACGGGGCGACCGATGGCGACGGTCAGCTCCATTTCATAATGGTAATTTTCGGTGCCCGGCGGGTATGGCACGGTCGCTCCGGTCAGAACGGCGTTTGCGGGCGACTTGGTGAAGTAGAACGGTGCCTCGCGGTCTACCTCATGGCCCATTTCAGCGGCGTGCGCCGCATAGTTCCGCCCAACGCAGAAAATCCGACCGATGGGATAGGTCGCCTGTTCGCCGACCACGGGGATCGAGATTGGTCCGGGTAGTGAAAACAGATGCGGCATGGCGATCCCCTGAGTGTTGCGCCGCGCAGCTTACCGTCTGGCACGTAACTGGCAAGCCGTAGCGATGCGCCGGTTCACGCCGACATCTGCAGCGAGATCAGGCACAAAGCCGCCCAATTCCTTCCGCGGCGCATCTGGGCGTATGAATCCCTTGGAAACAGGTAAAATCGCGCTAGATCGCCTAGTAGATTTGAGAATTGATGGCACCCCCACCACCTGCCCGGCACAGAAGTTCTGCCGGAAAGATCAATACGACTGAAATGACCTGAAGATACCTCTTGCGGACGCCTCAACATGTCGGCATTGGGACGTGAACGTATCGGAGACGGCAGGCGAATACGCCCATCCCCCTGGGAGTTTCGCCCGTGTAAGACCCTGTTTTTGGGGCTGACGCGCCCTCCGACACGTGGGCCGGGCCGTCGGGTAAGACGACACGCAACGGCCTTGGGCCAGGCACAGAATCCAACCCGGGTCTGGCCACCCCGCCGGAGAATTCCCCCTACCTTCTCCGGCGGGGTTTTAGTTCAGAGGGTCACTCTTTGAAGTTTTTCAGCTCGTTTAGGATATCCAGAAGCGTTTCATGCTTTTCGGGACCAAGATGCGCGCGCATACGATCGGCCTGTTGAACAATGACCGTCAGGTTGTCCTGAATGATCTGTTCCCCCTTCGCGGTGATCTCGACGATCTGACGCCTTCGATCCTTGGGGTGACAGCGGCGCTTAATCAGGCCCTTGTCTTCCAGTTTTTGCAAGATGCGCGTCAGGCTAGGCAACAACAGGCATGCCCGTTCCGATATATCGGTCGGCTCGCTTGCACCTTCTTCTTTCAGAAGGCGCAGCACGCGCCATTGCTGCTCGGTCACCCCGGCATCAATCAGCAATTTGCGAATGGGGCCCATCACCCTTTCTCGGGCGCGCAACAAAGCGATGGGCAGGGATCGCGACACCAATGGGAGTTGATCGGACATGCTGAATCATCGCTGAAAAAGCAGGAAGTCTCAAGTCGCCCTGAGAGGAAAGGCTCGTAAGACTCTGATAGCTATAGGTTTAAATCCACTACTGGCAAGCTACACCCGCATCGCCTCGGCTGCTTTTGCATATCCACCCGAAGCCCCATCCACGAAATGCACATGATCGTCCCGCATGGCTGAGGGCACGAAGCAGGTCATCATCGCCTCATCCTGTACGTGCAGGCCGTATCGGATTTTGCCGCGACCGCAGGCTTCATCCAGCATACGCTGGAGGCGGTCCAACGTGGCAGTGTCACAGTCCAGTGTCATTTTGAGGCCATCGTCGAATTTGCGGTAGTCCGCGTTTTGGCTGACCATGCGCCGATAGTGACTGGGTTCGAACTGCCCCAACCGCTTGCCCGTCAGAAACAACAGGGCGATCAACAGGTTCTGCCCGAGCAGTTTCAGCTTTTGCGCAAACAGATTCCCCCCCGCGCGCGAGACATGGGCATCCAGCCCAACATCCGGCGGCGGCCATGTCATCGGAGGCCCGTTTTCCGGAACCGGGTGCCCCGAACGATCCAGTTCTGCGGCCATGGTGACAACAGATTGCGCCAGATCCGCAAAATCCCGCTCGGTCGCCTGAGCCGTCGGCTGCACCACGAACGAGACGATCTGGCCATGCTGCGCAGGACTGTTGGACCAGCGGCAGGACAGGCCGTCCAGGTTTGGCTGCGCGTTGGGCGCGGCGGGCTCGACCGAATAGTGCCCGGATTTCATCTGCGCCTCGGCCCAGGCCAGACCTCCGCCCGCGAACATGGCATAGTCCACCCCGGTGGACGGGGCATAGCGCGCCACCCTCAGGTCTTTTCCAGCCTTGCGCAACTCGGCCACCGGAACGAGGGCCGCGCGCAACGGCATCTCAAATTCCTCTTCGGCCCAGCGCCGCAGGGTTGCCAACGCCCCAGCCGCGATATCGGCCGCACTGGGGGGCACGGCAAAGCCTGCCCCATCGCCACCAAAGACATAAGGAAAAGGCTTGTTTTCCAATGCGTTGATCATAGCCGAGATCACCGCAGCACCGACCATGTTGACAGTTTTGTACCGTCCCTGTGCGATCTGCGCTGTCGAATCCACAATGTCGGCAACACCCACAACCCAATCGCCCGGAACCGAGGCAAACTGCGCCGGGTCCGACAGAAGGGTAAAATCGCGCCAAAGCGGCAGGGACTCGTAAAAATCTGAATGGAGGTCTTTCATCGTCCCCCCTTTGTTCCAATTGGATGTTATGCTAGCCCGAATGTGATCGCTGTCCTCCCCTTGCAACATAGTACACGTGCTTGTGCGTTTTGCCACGGCGTGCCAATCAGGGCGGTGGAAATGCGCAGGAAAGGGCCGTTCATGCAGGCAGGTTTGGTTGTACTATGTCTGGCTTATGTCCTGAGCCAGTTTTTTCGCGCGTTCCTTGCTGTTCTCAGTCTTGATCTGGCGCGTGATATCGGAGCCTCGCCCGAGGATCTGGCCTTTGCCTCGGGCCTTTGGTTTCTGGTCTTTGCCGCGATGCAGCTGCCGGTGGGTTGGGCGCTGGATCGTATTGGACCACGGCTCAGCGCATCCGTCCTGCTGATCATCGGCGGGGCCGGAGGGGCGCTTGTTTTTGCCGCCGCCACCAGCCCGCTGCATGTCAGCATTGCGATGGCCCTGATCGGTGTCGGCTGTTCCCCGGTTCTGATGGCCTCGTATTTCATCTTTGCGCGCGAGTATCCTCCGGCCCGGTTCGCCACGCTTGCAGCACTGATGCTGGGCGTCGGGTCGGTTGGCAATCTGGTTGCGTCCTACCCAACGGCGCTTGCAATCGAATTGATGGGCTGGCGCGCCACGATGGTTGGGTTGGCGGCTCTGTCCGCCGCCATCGCCTTGGGCATCTGGTTCAGCGTGCGCGATCCGAAAAAGGTCGAGACCGACCACAAAGGATCTTTGCTGGACTTGCTGAAAGAGCCTGCCTTGTGGCTCATCCTGCCCTTGATGCTGGTCGCTTACGCTCCGGCGGCTGCACTGCGCGGGCTTTGGGCGGGGCCATACCTGAACGATGTGTTCAGCCTGACCACCACGCAAATCGGAACGGCCACGTTGGTGATGGGAACCGCGATGATCGCGGGGACATTTGTTTATGGCCCGCTAGATCGTCTTCTGGGCACCCGCAAATGGGTGATTGTTGGCGGCAATGTCCTCTGTGCGGTCGCGCTTGGGCTTTTGTGCCTGTGGGTCGACAACGCCGTCTGGGTGTCGGTCGTGATGTTGTCGCTGATCGGGTTTCTGGGCGCGAGCTTTCCTGTCATCATGGCCCATGGCCGAGCCTTCATCCCGCCGCATCTGACCGGGCGCGGCGTGACCTTGCTGAACCTATTTGGCATCGGCGGGGTGGGGCTTGCGCAATTTGCCACAGGGCAGATTCACGCCGCCTTTTCCGACGTCAGCCCTACGGCCCCCTACACGGCGATATTCGGCTTTTTCGCCGTGACCCTTGCCATTGGATGCGTGATCTATCTATTCAGCCGGGATAGCGTCGACTGACGCAACGATCAGGAGAGCCCGGTGAAAGACCCCGTCGTCATTGCCCCCAATCTCAAACGCAGGCTTTCGGGCGTGACGGCAACGATTGCGCGGTTGGTCCCTTTGCAGGTGCAACAGATCGACATCGCCGCTACCGGGCCGGGCCTACCCGCTGACATCCCGCATATCCCACTGGGCCACCTGCCTTTCCTGTCCCGTCGCACGCTGCGGGTCTGGCACGCGCGCCGCAATACCGAGATGCTTCTGGGCCTGATCCTGCGCAATGTGTTCCGGTTGAAGTTGAAGCTGCTCTTTACTAGCGCTTCGCAACGGGCGCACACAGGCTACACCAAATGGCTGATCGACAAGATGGACGCGATTGTCGCGACCTCGCGCAAGACCGCAGGCTATCTGGAACGGGACGCGCAGGTGATCATGCATGGCATCAACCTAGACGACTTTACTCCGCCTGAGGACAAAGCCGCCCTTCGCGCGCGGCTGGGCCTGCCGGAGGGCCTGCTGCTTGGCTGCTACGGCCGTATCCGCCATCAAAAAGGCACGGACGCGTTCGTCGACGCCATGATTGATCTGTGCGCGCGATTCAAGGACGTCTCGGGCATCGTCATGGGCCGCGCGACGGAAAAACACACGGTTTTTCTAGCAGAGCAGAAAGACAAGGTCGCCAAGGCGGGCCTGTCGGACCGTATCCTCTTTATGCCCGAGGTGACGGTCGACCAGATTGCCGAATGGTATCAGGTTCTGGACCTATTCATTGCCCCCCAACGGTGGGAGGGTTTCGGCCTCACCCCGCTTGAGGCGATGGCCTGCGGTGTTCCGGTCGTGGCAACAGATGTCGGCGCGTTTTCCGAGATTGTGACCGACCCGTCTCTGGGCCGCGTGGTGACCCCGGGTGATATCCCGGCACTGGCCAATGCGGCGGCAGAAATGCTGGAAAACCGTGATTCCCTGTCTCAGGCCGGACAGGCCGCCCGCGCCCATGTGGAGCAGAATTTCGATATCCAAGGCGAAGCACAGACCCTTGTGACCCTCTACAAGCGCCTGCTGAGCGAGTGAAGCGCCTCAAATCGGCGTCATTCGTCGAAATACGGCGCAAAAGCCCTTTTGTCCCGAAGGCAACGCGGCTATGAACGCGCGTCCTTAACTTTGGAGACATGAAATGGGCTATCGCGTCGTCGTCGTCGGCGCCACAGGTAATGTGGGCCGCGAAATGCTGAACATCCTGGCGGAACGCCAGTTCCCCGTGGACGAAATTGCCGTGCTGGCAAGCCGTCGTTCGCTGGGTACTGAGGTGACATTTGGCGACAAGACACTCACGACCAAAGACCTGGATACCTTTGATTTCACCGGCTGGGATATGGCCCTGTTCGCTGTAGGCTCTGCCGCGACCAAGGACTATGCACCCAAGGCCGCTGCGGCGGGCTGCGTGGTGATCGACAACTCGTCGCTTTATCGCTACGACCCCGAGATCCCGCTGATCGTGCCCGAGTGCAACCCGCAGGCGATCCACGACTACAAGAACAAGAACATCATCGCCAACCCCAACTGCTCGACCGCACAAATGGTCGTCGCGCTGAAGCCGCTGCATGACCGCGCCAAGATCAAACGCGTTGTCGTGTCGACCTATCAGTCGGTGTCCGGTGCAGGCAAAGAGGGCATGGACGAGCTGTGGGAACAGACCAAGGCCGTCTACAACCCGATCAACGAGGTTGAGCCGAAGAAGTTCCAGAAGCAGATCGCCTTCAACGTCATCCCTCAGATCGACGTCTTCATGGAAGACGGCTCGACCAAGGAAGAGTGGAAGATGGTTGTCGAGACCAAGAAGATCGTCGATCCGTCGATCAAAGTCACGGCCACCTGCGTCCGCGTGCCTGTGTTCGTTGGTCACTCCGAAGCCGTGAACATCGAGTTCGAGGAATTCCTGGACGAGGATGAGGCCCGCGATATCCTGCGCGAAGCGCCGGGCATCATGGTGATCGACAAGCGTGAGGCCGGCGGCTACGTCTCGCCCACCGAATGCGTTGGCGATTTCGCAACCTTCATCAGTCGCATCCGTCAGGACTCGACCGTGGAAAACGGCATCAACCTGTGGTGCGTCTCGGACAACCTGCGCAAGGGTGCCGCGCTGAACGCGGTACAGATCGCCGAGCTTTTGGGCCGTGAGGTTCTGAAAAAGGGCTGACGTCTGAATTGATATTCTTCGCAAGGGGTCGTTTCGTCAGAAGCGACCCCTTTTTCTTTGCGTGTGCTCAGCCATGATCCCGTTCAAGACAAAGGACAGACACAGCAATCCGTGCTAAGTTGCGCCGATAGCCTTAAGAAAACCATCCAAAGGGTTTCACGATGCGCATTTTCTCTGTTCCTTTCATAATACTCGCCATTCTTTCTCCGCTGTCTGCGACATCACAAGAGATCGCCGATACGATCTATTCCGGCGGTCCCATTCTGACGATCAATGATGAGCAGCCATCGGCCGAGGCGGTCGCGGTCCGAGATGGTCGCATTCTGGCGGTTGGATCGCTTGCCGATATGGCCGCGCATCAAGGCGATGGGACCACAGTATTCGATCTTGCAGGCCGAGCAATGTTGCCTGGATTTGTCGACAGCCACGGGCACGTTGTGATGGGCGGGCTGCAAGCCTTGTCGGCCAACATGCTGGCACCTCCGGACGGAGAGGTGACAGATATCGCCAGCCTGCAGGCCACTCTGACAGCTTGGGCCGAGGCAAATGCCGAAGCCGTGGAAAACGCGAACATGATCATTGGCTTTGGGTATGACAATGCGCAACTGGCCGAGCTGCGGCATCCCACGCGCCAGGATCTGGATGCTGTTTCCACCACCATACCCGTCGTGATCATCCACCAATCCGGACATTTGGGTGTGGGCAACTCAAAGGCACTGGAACTGGCGGGCATCACGGCCGAATCCGAAGCGCCGCCAGGCGGCGTAATCCAGCGAGATGAAAACGGAGAACCCAACGGCGTACTAGAAGAATACGCGTTTTTCGCCTTGCTAGTGCCTCTTCTTGGCGATCTTGGCGAAGACGGTCTGGCTGAATTTGCCCGCGCCGGCAGCGCGCTTTGGGCGAGGTTCGGATACACCACGGGGCAAGAGGGCCGATCGTCCGGTGAGATCGTCGAGGTGCTGAAAAAGGTTGGAGCCAATGGAGAACTGCCCATTGACGTGGTTGCCTTTCCCGACGTTCTAGAGGCGCAGGACTACATTGGCGGCAATGTCTCAGAGGATTACACGGATAGGGTCCGCGTGGGCGGCTGCAAGCTGACCATTGATGGCTCACCCCAGGGGTTCACGGCGCTGCGCGACCGTCCCTATTACGACCCGGTCGGCTCTTACCCTGCAGGCTATGCGGGCTATTCTGCGATCACGATGGAGCAACTTCAGGGCGCGGTAAACTGGTGCTATGAGAACGGCATTCAGATCCTGGTGCATTCGAATGGCGAAGGCGCATCGGATATGCTGATCGCCGCTCTGGAAGAAGCCCAAATGAAATACGGCGACCCCGGAAACCGCCCGGTTCTGATCCATGGCCAGTTTCTGCGCGAGGATCAGGTCGCCAGTTTCAAGCGCTTGGGTGTATTCCCGTCGGTCTTTCCAATGCACACGTTTTATTGGGGGGACTGGCATCGCGACCATACCGTCGGCCCGATCAATGGTGAGAATATCTCGCCGACCGGATGGATACGAGAGCGTGAAATGATGTTCGGAACGCATCACGATGCGCCGGTCGCCTTGCCCGACAGCATGCGCGTTCTGGCGGCGACAGTGACGCGACGTACCCGGTCAGGCGACATCCTTGGCCCTCATCAACGTGTCGATGTCATGACCGCCCTCAAGGCCATGACGATTTGGCCCGCATGGCAGCATTTCGAAGAGGATCACAAGGGTTCAATCGAAGTTGGGAAGGTCGCCGACTTCGTCATCCTTTCGGACGATCCGACGGCGGTGGACCCGGAGACCCTGGCCGAGCTACAGGTTCTGGTGACCGTGAAGAATGATACAGTTGTCTACGAAGCTGAAAAAGGCATCCGAGAAGGAAAGCTAGACGTCTCACCCTTTTCTAACGATCCGGTTGTTGCACATACCTTCCTGCACGCGATCTATCAGGGGATGAAAGTCGAACAGCCTTGGCTGGCGACGGAGCCAAAACACAATTAAAGGGCGTTTCCGAGGGCAGGGCTATCCCTGCCCTTCCACCAAAACCTTGAGGTTCATCAGACCACGCTCATAGTCAGGGCCTAGCCACCGGTCCATCATAACCCCCATCCAACGAGACATCGGATTCATACCCAACTCGGATTCGAACCCCCATGTCACCTGCGTCTGATCCCCATCTGGTTGCAAGAGAAACGCGGCCGAGGCTGTTCCCATCGGACCAAAATCAAGCGCGGTCTGGACGCTTTGGTTTTCGACGCTCGCCACGATCTCCTGCGATCCGGTACCGACCTGCCGGTCGTCAGAGCTCCAGTTCAAAATATTCCCAACCCCCCAACTCTGGCCCGGAATAGGTCAGCTTGGTCTCGGGGTCCCGGTGCAACCAGGGTGACCAATGCTCGGTCTGCTGCATCGAGTTCGGATAGGGAAAGATCGCTTCGGACGGCGCGTTGATGTTGATACTGCGGGATACATTAGCTTTTGAGGGCAGCAGGTACGCGATGCCGACCAGTGCCAGTACAAGAACGATCAGGCCAAGAAAAACGCGTTTAATCAATTTCATAATATGCTCCAAAGGGTAATTCCTTTGTCCGGAGCATATCATAGAAAATTGGACGGAACCGCCGCTTACCGCGATGCTAGGGTGTTAGACCGGAACGAACTTTTTCTGATAGGGATCGAAACACTCCAACCCGCCCGCGCCGATATCTGTCCAAAGCCCGTGCAGGCTGAGCGTATCGTTCTTGACCGCGTCGGATACAAACGGGAAGGTCATCAGGTTTTCCAGCGACGCAACAACGGCCTGACGTTCGAACTGGCGGGCCTGCTCGACGCCATCCTCGATATCCGCGACCTGTTCGTACTTGGGCTTGAGGATATCCATCCAACGGCCAACAAAGCTTTCTTTTGCTTCCAGCTGCGGGGCTTCACCCTTGCACATGTCGATGCAGCCCTGCACCCCACCGCATTGCGAATGACCAAGCACGATCAGATGCGCCACTTTCAACGCGGTCACAGCATATTCGATGGCTGCACTGGTCCCGTGGTGATCCCCATCCGGGGCGTAAGGCGGCACAAGGTTGGCAATGTTGCGGTGAATGAAGAACTCACCCTGATCGGCACCGAAGATCGCGGTTACATGAACCCGGCTGTCGCAACAGCAAATCACCATCGCACGGGGGCGCTGCCCCTCATCCGCCAAACGCCGATACCAGACCTGATTTTCGGAATAGGTCGTCGCTTTCCAGCCGTGATACCGTTTCACCAGATAGGTCGGCAAAGGTTTGGCTAAATCCATTTCGGCATTCCCGTCTTTCGTTGCGTAGGCTGCTGTAAACCGAATTCAAGAAAAATTCGAGCCATTATCCAAATTCATCGCAAGGTTTTGCAAAGGAATTGACAGCAAGGATCAATGCCACGCCGTGGGGGCGATCAAACTAGGGTGAATGTGGTGGAAAACATACTCAGGCTTGAACACAAGGAAACCGTGCGACTGGATCCGGATCGCCTCAGCGGGCTGTACCGGCAATTGGGCGACAAGAACGCGTTGGACGTGCTGTGCCGCACGGTCGAGGAACTGGCCGTGCGTCTTTCGAATTGCGAACGGCATTGGCGGCAGCGCGATTGGGAGGCATTGCGCAAATGCTCCAAATCGCTGGTGGCGATCGCCGATCAGATCGGAATGACGGCGCTGGCGCGGGTTGCGGGTGATGTCACTGGTACTGTGGATGCGGGTGATGCTGTTGCAGCAGGTGCAACGCTGGGGCGGTTGATCCGGGTTGGAGAGCGCTCTCTGACCGCGATCTGGGATCAGCAGGACCTTTCGGTGTGACGGGGGTTGCGGGCAGGCCGCAGGCGGATAGTCTGGTCGCAAATTCACTCAGCCCGAGACGACTATGACCCTCAGCTATGCTCAACCCTCTGACACCTCTGTACCGCTGCATGTGGTGGCGCAACCTGATCTGGACGATTGGCTGGCCGGTCAGTCCGATCACATCCGAAATTGGGTTGCGGCAAACGGGTTCAAGGGCGCGCTGGGTCAGGTCCTAACGGTGCCAAGCACGGACGGCGGCGCGGGGTTTGCGCTGGCCGGGTACGGGACCGAGGGCAAGCGCGCCCGCAAGCGGTTCCCTCTGGCCGCTGCGGCGGATGCGCTGCCCGAAGGCAGCTATCACATCGCGGCGAGCGTCCCGACGGAGCATCTGGAGATGGAATGTCTGGGCTGGTTGCTGACCGGCTACGCCTTTGATCGCTATGCCCCTCAATCCGCCACCAAGGCGCGACTGGTTGCCCCAGAAGGCGTTGATGCCCCGCGGTTGGAGGTACTGGCAAATGCCGAGGCACTGATCCGCGATCTGGTCAACACGCCAGCCTCCGATATGGGGCCGGATCAACTGCAAGCGGCAGCCGAAGCGCTGGCGGACGAATTCGGAGCCACCTGCAAAACGATCACCGGCGACGCGTTGCTGGAGCAGAACTTCCCGATGATTCACACGGTCGGGCGGGCCGCAGATCAGGCCCCGCGTCTGATCGAGATGAATTGGGGCGCGACCGGACCGACGCTGACGCTTGTCGGCAAGGGTGTGTGTTTCGATACCGGCGGGCTGAACCTGAAACCGGGCGCGTCGATGGGTCTGATGAAAAAGGATATGGGGGGTGCCGCCAATGTGCTTGGCCTTGCCCGGATGATCATGGCGCTAAACCTGCAGCTACAGCTGCGGGTGCTGATCCCGGCGGTTGAGAATGCGGTGGCTGGAAACGCCTTCCGTCCCGGAGATATCCTGACCTCTCGTAAGGGTTTAACGGTCGAGATCAACAACACCGATGCCGAGGGACGGCTGGTTTTGGCCGATGCGCTGGCGCTGGCGGATGAGGGGAAACCGGACCTCGTGATCTCGATGGCAACCCTGACAGGCGCGGCGCGCGTGGCCGTGGGGCCCGATCTGGCGCCGTTCTACACCGATGACGACCGCGCCGCCGGGGCGCTGAGCAAAGCTGCCGCCCAAGCCGCTGATCCGGTCTGGCGCATGCCGTTTCACACACCCTATGAGACGATGATCGAACCCGGTATCGCCGATCTGGACAACGCGCCCTCGGGCGGTTTCGCAGGCTCCATCACCGCAGCCCTGTTCCTGCGCCGTTTTGTCGAGGACAGCAGCTACATGCATTTCGACATCTATTCCTGGCAGCCCAGCAAACAACCGGGTCGCAGTAAGGGAGGGCTGGGGCAAGGCCCACGCGCCCTACTGACCGCACTGCCCGAGATTTTGGGCCTATGACCCGCCTGCGCGTCGCGGACCCCGTCATTGACCTGCTGCGCAGCCCCGATGGCTCGCGCGATCGCCAGTTGCTGTTCGGAGACACGGTACAGCTTACAGAACAGCAAAACGGGTGGAGTCATATCAAGGCGGACAAGGACGACTATGTCGGATGGGTTCGCTCGGCCCAATTGGGGCCGAAGGGGACCGCGACCCATAGGATTATTGCACCTGCCACGCATGCCTATGAGCAGGCGGATATGAAAACCCGCGATCTGGCCTCGCTGAGTTTTGGCAGCTCCGTACACGCGCTCTCCCAAGCGGATAGGTTTGTTGAAACTGAACTGGGCTTCATCCCAAAAACCCACACGGCCCCGATTGCCGAATTGAACCGTGATCCTGTCGCTGTGGCCGAGTTGTTTCTGGGCACCCCATATCTGTGGGGCGGCAACAGTCGGTTCGGGATCGACTGTTCTGGACTGGTTCAGGTGGGGTTGCTGGCCTGCGGTATGGCGTGTCCCGGCGACAGCGGCGATCAGGAAAAGGCCCTTGGTATCAATCTGCCCGAAGGATCAGAGGCCAAACGCGGCGATCTATTGTTTTGGAAAGGCCATGTCGCATGGGTTTCAGGACCGAATATGCTGTTGCATGCCAATGCGCATCACATGGCGGTCGCTTACGAGGCCTTGGATCAGGCCATCACGCGCATAGAGACGCAAGGCGACGGGCCTGTGACGGCCCATAAAAGGCTCTAATCCGGGGAAACTGAGCGGATCAGCTTGCGCTCCAATACCCGCAAGACCGTGCGCAGGTCATGGCCGCGTTTCAGAATCCGTCCGTCCATCCCCACAACGGAATACATCCCCTGCTTTTGGCGCAGACGGGGGTGCTTCTCGATCCGGTAGATCGGATGCTCGGCGGTCCGTCGGAAGATCGAAAAAATCGCCATGTCGCGCAGGTTGGAAATTCCATAGTCGCGCCATTCTCCGGCGGCGACCATCTTACCATAGACGGACAGGATATGGGACATCTCGCGCCGGTCGAACGCGACGGGCATCTGGGCCGAGTTTGTTGGGAACCGGCTGGGAGGCTGCATGTTCATACCCTAAGCCTTGCCGGAAAACGCGGCTGAATCAAGCCCGATGCGCAAGCGGGCCACAATTCGTCAACGGGTGTTACCGCCGTCCGACTCGTCGACATATCAGGATCACAGGCAGTAACCCAACGGCCAGAATGACCAAGGATGGTACCGCCGCCCCCTCGAGCCGCTCGTCCGAGGCCAGCCGGTAGGCCTGCACTGCCAACGTGTCAAAGTTGAAAGGGCGCATGATCAGCGTTGCGGGCAATTCCTTCATCACGTCGACAAAGACGATCAACAGGGCCGTCAACAATGAGGGCGTCAGGATCGGCAAATGCACCCGCCTTAGCGTGCCCAGAGGCGTTTGCCCCAAGGACCGGGCTGCGGCGTCCATATTGGCGTGAACCGTACTCTGCCCGCCTTCATAGGCACTTAGGGCTGCCGCAAGGAACCGCACCATATATGCCGCCACCAGCAGCCAGATGGACCCGGTCACCAGCAGGCCCGTCGATACATCAAACGTCGCGCGCATCCACGCGTCCAACGAATTGTCAAAGCTGGCAAAAGGCACCAGCAGACCAACGGCGATCACCCCGCCCGGCACCGCATAGCCTAGCCGCGCGATATAGCCCGCGATGGTCGAGGGCCGCCCCGGTCTCAAGCGCTGAAAGAACCCAACGCTGACGGCCGCAATAACGGTAATGACAGCAGCCGTCCCGGCGAGGATAAGCGAATTCTGAATGAAGCCGAGGTAGCGAGGCGACAGTAGGTTCTGCTCAGACTTCAACCCCATCTCGAACAGAACAACCACCGGCAGCAGGAAACCAAAAAACACGGGAATGGCGCAGAGGGCAAAAGCCCCAATCGCGCGCCATCCAGTCAGTTGCGCTGCGGGCAGAGCCGCATGTTGCTTGCCCGCCTGATAATACTTGGCCTTGCCGCGCCGCGTGCGTTCAGCCACAGCCAATACAAGCGCGAAGGTCAGCAAGCAAAAGGCCAGTTGCGCAGCCCCGGCGCGATCACCCAGCGAAAACCAACTGGTATAAATGCCCGTGGCGAAGGTCTGGACACCGAAATACGAGACGGTTCCGAAATCGGCGATGGTCTCCATGATCGCCAGAAGAACGCCTCCGGCAATGGCAGGACGCGCCATCGGCAGCGAGACCCGCCGAAACGCCAGCCAGGGGCTGTTTCCCAACGCCCGTGCCGCCAGAAACGCGGTGGCGCTTTGCTGCAGGAACGCCGCCCGCGCCAACAGGTAGACGTAGGGGTAAAGCACCAGCGTCAGCATCACCGCCGCGCCCTCGGTCGAGCGGATTTCGGGGAACCAGTAGTCGCGCGGCCCCCAGCCCGTCACATCGCGCAGCGTGGCCTGCACGATACCGGGATGGTCCAATATGAACGTGTAGGCATAGGCCAAAACGTAGGCCGGGAAGGCCAATGGCAGGACCAGCGCGATCTCCAACAGGCGCACCCCGGGGAACCGCGTCATCGTCACCAGCCAAGCGGCTCCGGTCCCGATGCTGAACGTGCCCACGGCCACCAGAACCACCAATATGGCGGTGGTCATCGTGTAGCGGGGCAGCACGGTTTCTGCGAGATGCGAGATGGTTTCCGTGCCACCGGTCAGCGCCGCCAGAACCACCGCGACCATTGGCAACAGACAGGCCGCCGCCACGACATAGGCAATACCCGCCAAAAGCCGCGTGCCACGCACACCGCGGTTTCGTGATCCATTTTCAGAATATTCGATCTGGGCCATTTTCCGGGCTTGTAAGGGACGAGGGCGTCCTCTTTCTCGACTAAAACGCTAGGAAACGCCAGTGCCCAGAACAACAAATCTTGCAACAAATCTGCGGCATCAAACGCCGCAGATCTCAGTCATAGACGCGCTGATCCTCAATCACCAGACCATCCTTAGGCAGGGACCCGGGGGCCACAACCTCGATTACGCCTTTCAGCTTCAGCACCTCAGCCACGGATTTCGCATAAGCCGTGTCATCGCCACCCGCGCTTTCGATCTGGACGGTCATCGTGTCCATCTCACCCTGACGGGCTGCGATCACGCGGGCTTTGACGATCTCGGCATGTTTGTCGACCAGCGCGGCCACCTGCTCGGGCCGGACGAACATGCCCTTGATTTTGGTGGTCTGATCGGCGCGCCCCATCCAACCCATGATCCGAGCGTTCGTACGACCGCACGGCGACTGACCCGGCATGATGGCCGACAGGTCGCCGGTCGCAAACCGGATCAGCGGGTAGTCAGGGTTGAGAGAGGTCACCACGACCTCGCCAACCTCACCGGGCGCAACCGGAGTTCCGGTGCCAGGGGTGACGATTTCGACGATGACGTGTTCGTCCAGAATCATCCCCTCCATCGCCGCGCTTTCATAGGCGATATTGCCAAGATCAGCCGTGGCATAACATTGCAAACAGGCGATGCCGCGATCCGCGTATTCCTGCCGCAACGAGGGGAACAGCGCGCCCCCACCCACAGCGGCCTTTGAGAAACTCAGCGCAACGCCCATGGCATCGGCCTTGTCCAGAATGACCTTCAGATAGTCCGGCGTGCCCGCGTAGGCCGTGCATCCAACGTCGCGAGCCGCGGTCACCTGCAGCTCGGTCTGGCCGGTTCCGGCAGGCAGAACAGCCGCACCAACCGCACGTGCGCCGTTTTCAAAGATCATGCCCGCAGGCGTCAGGTGATAGCCAAAGCAATTCTGAACGATGTCGCCCGCGCCAACACCGGCGGCGTTCAGGAAGCGACCCATGCGCCACCAATCGTGGTCGGTGCTGCCCGGCTCATAGATCGGGCCGGGGGATTGGAACACATGGTGAAAGTGCCGCGCCGGTTTGACTGTAAAGCCGCCAAAGGGCGGGCGCTCTCCTTGCGCGCGGGTCAGGTCCGACTTGCGCAGCACCGGTAGCATGGGCAGGTCTTCGGCCGTTTTCACCGTATTAGTGTCTGTTTCAGCGAAATGCGCCATGAACCCCGGCGCAGACCGCGCCCGCTCCAGTTGCGCCTGCAGCGCCACCGCCTGATCCGAGGCGCGCTGATCCGCCGAGCGCGTTTCGAGTGCGTCGAAATAGGTCATCGCCATATCCTCCATCAGATCACAACCACCGTTTGCGGCGGCGATATGAGCGCACATCGCGAAAGCTTTTGCGGCCTTCATCCGACATGCCGAGATAGAATTCCTTCACATCCGGGTTCTCACGCAGTTCAGCAGCAGGGCCGTCCATCACCACGCGACCGGATTCCAGAATGTACCCGTAGTGCGCAAATCTGAGCGCCACGTTGGTGTTCTGCTCGGCCAACAGGAACGAGACACCCTCTTTCTCGTTCAGATCTCTTACAATGCCGAAAATCTCTTCGACCAGCTGCGGGGCAAGCCCCATTGAGGGTTCATCCAGCAGGATCGTCTCCGGCCTTGACATCAGCGCGCGGCCCATCGCGACCATCTGCTGTTCCCCGCCCGAGGTATAGCCAGCCTGACTTTTGCGGCGTTCTTTCAAGCGCGGGAAGTAGTTGTAGACCAGCTCCAGATCGCTCTGGATCGCGGCATTACCGTCCTTGCGGGTATAGGCCCCGGTCAGCAGGTTTTCCTCGACCGTGAGGTGCTCGAAACAGTGGCGCCCCTCCATCACCTGAATGACGCCTTTTTCCACCAGATCCGCCGGGTCGCTTTCATGCACGCTTTGACCGCGATATTTGATCGAGCCCTTGGTGACCTCGCCCCGTTCGGAATGCAGCAGGTTCGACACTGCCTTGAGCGTCGTGGTTTTGCCCGCGCCATTCCCCCCCAGCAGCGCGGTGATGCCGCCTTTGGGAACCGTCAGGCTGACGCCCTTCAGCACGAGGATCACGTGATTGTAGATCACCTCGATATTGTTGACCTCAAGCAGGGTTTCCGCCTGCACATCCGTGGTTTGGGCCGCATCCAGCATCAGCGCCTATCCTCGTTCGCGTGTTCGGGTCAGGGCGGCAGCAAACCGCCGCCCCGCTTGGTTCAGAGCGCTTTAGTTGCAGCGCGTTTCGATATTGTTTTCAGCCGCATAAGCCGCTGAGTCTTCTGCGATCAGAGCGTTGATGACTTCGGCATCTGTCGGTTTGAAGTCCTGAACCGGGTTCCAGGTTCCGGCTGCTGCATCCCACTGGACCACGCCTACAAGACCGGGGCCGCCATGGTTTTCACAGGAAACAGAGAATTCCGGTCCGAAACCAACCATGCCCAGACCTTCCATCTTGGCATTGGTGATTTCCAACGCTTCCATGCCATCACGCATCATCGACGCGTCGATCTCGGCCGTGCCGTGCATCTCCTGCGCAGTCTTTACCGCCTCAGCCGCCAACATCGCAGCATAGAGACCGCGGTTGTACTGAACCGTACCCAGCTGATCACCTGCGCCTGCGGCTTTACCGGCATCGACGACATATTTCTGCAGATCGTCATAAACCGGATAGTCCATACCAAGGCCCGTGAAGGTCAGGGCCTTGTAGCCGGTGGCCTTTTCACCCGCGGGCTCGACATCGAATTCAGCACCTGACCACCAGACGCCAATGAAGTTCTCCATCGGGAAGCGAATGTTGGCCGCTTCCTGAACCGCAACTTGGTTCATGACGCCCCAGCCCCACATGATCACAAAATCGGGCTTTTCGCGGCGGATTTGCAGCCACTGTGACTTCTGCTCCTGACCTGGGTGGTCGACGGGCAGCAGAGACAGCTCATAGCCGTGCTTTTCGGCCAGCGTTTCCAGGGTGCGGATCGGCTCTTTGCCGTAGGCAGAGTTGTGGTACACCAGCGCGATTTTCTTGCCGCTCAGGTCTCCGTCGTTTTCATCCAGCAGATAGTTGATCGCGCCCGAAGCTCCGTTCCAGTAGTTGGCCGGATAATTGAACACGTGGCTGAACACCTCGCCATTCGCAGCCGAGGTCCGGCCATATCCCATCGTGTGCAGCGGGATGCCATCTGCCGTCACTTTCGGAATCAGCTGATAGGTAATCCCAGTGGAGAGCGGTTGATAGACCAGCGCACCTTCGCCTTTGGTCGATTCATAGCATTCCACACCTTTTTCAGTGTTATAGCCGGTTTCGCATTCGATAACCTTGGCCGGAACACCCCCGATGCCGCCATCGCGTTCATTCAGCAGGGTGAAATAGTCGGCGTAACCGTCAGCAAACGGAATACCGCCTGCCGCGTAGGGACCCGTCCGGTAGCTGAGCGACGGGAACACAAGGTCGGCCATGACCGGGCCTGCGGCCATCACGGCGCCCAGCGCCAGGGTTGCCAGTTTCTTGTTCATCGGGTGTCTCCTCCCTTGATTGATCCGATGGTGGGTTCGGGCGTTTGCACCCGTCTTTTTTGATTGGGCCTGTCCCTAGTGCGGGAATGGCCAGAGTCTGAGTTTCTCCTTGGCGACACGCCACAGCTGCGCCAGACCGTGGGGTTCGAGGATCAGGAACATGATGATCAGCCCGCCTACGATCACGAGGTTTAGGTGCGCCACGATGTCCGTGGGCCAACCCAGCAGGTCTACGCCGATCAGCTTAAGGACGACTGGCAACAACACAAGGAACGCAGCCCCTGCGAAGGATCCAAAAATAGACCCTAATCCGCCGATAATGACCATGAACAGCACCAGAAATGATTTCTGGATGCCAAAGACCTCACCGACTTCGACTGCGCCCAGATAGACCGCAAAGAACAGCGCCCCTGCGATGCCGACGAAGAATGAACTGACGGCAAAGGCGGTCAGTTTGGCCTTGAGGGGGTTCACGCCGATGATCTCGGCAGCGATGTCCATGTCGCGGATCGCCATCCAGGTCCGGCCCGTGGTGCCCCGCGTCAGGTTGCGTGCAAGGATGGCGCAGACGGTCAGAAAGATCAGGCAGAACAGATATGTCGCCCATGCCGGAGCATTCGGGCCGGTGATGATGATACCAAACACATCCCGTTCCGGCGCGTTGATCTGCCCCGAAGCCGAATAGTTGTAGAACCATGGAACTCGGTTGAAGAGCCACACAAGGAAGAACTGCGCCGCCAGCGTCGCCACGGCCAGATAGAAACCCTTGATCCTGAGGCTCGGCAAGCCGAACAACACGCCCACAAAGGCCGTGATACCTCCAGCAAGGATCACGTGGATGAACATGCTGACATCCGGGAAAGCAGTCATCAGCTTGTAGCAGGCATAGGCACCCACAGCCATGAACCCTCCGGTCCCCAGCGAGACCTGCCCGCAATAGCCCACAAGGATGTTCAGCCCGATCGCCGCGATGGCATAGATCAGAAAGGGCAGCAGTAGCGCGTTGGCCCAATAGTCGTTGATGATGAAGGGAATGATCCCGAACGCAACCGCCAGCACGACATAGTAGCGATACCGGTCAAACTTGATCGGGAAAGTCTGGCTGTCAGCAATGTACGAGGTTTTGAAATCCCCGGCCTCACGATAGAACATGTCTTACTTTCCCCATTCTTCCTGCGCCCGGTTCCGGGCCGCGGCGTCCAATTGGTTTGAGCCCTTGGCATATCCGCTCGCCTCAGACGCGCGGACCAGTTTCAAATAGGCCAGAACGCCCATGATCAGACCTGCAAAAGCCAGGATTGCCGCGATAGTCAGCTGGCCTTCGGAAAGATCGTCGGAGGTGAGGGCGATATAACCAAACGCCCAGAACCCGGCCCATGCGATGACATTGATGATGGCGATCAGCTTGGTCATTGCTAAACTCTCTCGATGATCTTCTCGCCGAACAGGCCCTGAGGTCTGAACACGAGGAAAATCAGCGCCAGCACGTAGGCAAACCAGTTCTCCGTTGCGCCGCCCAGCGCTGGTCCCAAGGCGAATTCGAATAGCTTCTCGCCCACACCGATGATCAGCCCGCCGACGATGGCTCCGGGGATCGAGGTGAAGCCGCCCAGCATCAATACCGGCAAAGCCTTGAGCGCGATCAGCGAAAGCGAGAACTGAACGCCCGATTTGGTGCCCCACATGATCCCTGCGACCAGAGCGACGAACCCGGCGACGGACCAGACCATGACCCAAATGAAGTTCAGCGAAATCCCAACCGACAGCGCCGCCTGATGGTCATCTGCAACAGCGCGCATTGCCCTGCCCTGTTTGGTGTACTGGCTGAATGCGACCAGAGCTGCCACCAGAAGCGCGGCAATGATCGTAGCCACGATGTCCAGATTATCGATGAAGAAGCCGTAGTCGAAGATGTTATAGGTCGTTTCATCAATCCACAGGTTGATGCCCTGGGGCAGACCCACATCCAGCGTCTTGATCTCAGACCCCCACATCAGGTCGGCAACGCCTTCAAGGAAGTAAGCCAGACCAATGGTAGCCATGAACAGAATGATTGGCTCCTGTCCGACCAGATGGCGCATGACGAAGCGCTGCACTGCCCAGGCCAGCAACACCATCACCGCCATGGTCAAAAGGATCGCCAAAAGCGCAGGCACGTTCCAGCCGAAATAGTGGATATGCGTCCCGAAAATCGCATTGATCAGATGGGCAAACGGCACTTGCCCCTTCATGATCCCAACCAGCGTCATCGCCGCAAAAAGCGCCATAACCCCCTGGGCATAATTGAAAATCCCCGAGGCCTTGTAGATCAGCACAAAGCCCAGCGCGACCAGCGCATAAAGCACCCCGGCCATCAGACCGTTGAGGATGACCTCCATCGCAAATACGAGTTGTTCAGGCATAGATGCCTCCCCAATTTACTACCCCGATGTCAGTCATGGCTGACCCCCAGATAAGCGTCGATGACCTCTTGGTTGTTGCGCACCTCATCGGGTGTGCCGTCGCCAATTTTCTTGCCGTAATCCATCACGACGACCCGGTCGCTCAGGTCCATCACCACGCCCATGTCGTGCTCAATCAGAGCAATGGTCGTCCCAAATTCGTCATTCACATCGAGGATAAAGCGGCTCATGTCCTCTTTCTCTTCGACGTTCATGCCCGCCATGGGTTCATCCAGCAGCAGCAGCTTCGGCTCCGCCGCCAGAGCACGCGCAAGCTCCACCCGTTTTTTCAACCCGTAAGGCAGGCGCGACACCGGCGTCTTACGGATGTGCTGGATCTCGAGGAAGTCGATAATCCGCTCAACCGCCTCACGATTCTCGGTCTCCTCGGCCTCGGCTTTACCCTTCCACCACGCCTGTTGAAGGATATTGGTCTTCATAAAGCTCAGGCGTCCGGTCATGACGTTGTCCAGAACGCTCATGCCTTCAAACAAGGCGATGTTCTGGAAGGTCCGCGCAATCCCCTGCTGCGCGACCTCAAACGGCCGCATCGGAGGACGCTTGGAGCCGTGGAACCAAACCTCACCCTCCTGCGGGACATAAAACCCCGAGATCACATTCAACATCGAGGACTTACCCGCGCCGTTCGGCCCGATAATGGCACGGATTTCACCCTCTCGAATATCGAACGAGATATCCTTGATCGCCACCACGCCGCCAAAACGCAGGGTGATGTTCTTCATCTCCATCACCACACCGCCGATCTTGCGGCCGTCTTCGGTGACATATCCTTCGGAATTATCCAGCATCAGCCTCTCCCAGACTTACGCAAAAACGGGACGGCGGGCGGGGCGATGACCGCAGGTCGAGCGGCGCTCGAACGGCCCATCATTCCGCCGCGACCTTGTGCTGCGCGACCGACACAACCGGCGCATCAACGATCTCAAGCGTTGCAGAAATCGACCCTTTGCGCCCATCCTCATAGGTCACTTCGGTTGTCGTTGAAACGCTCGAGGACCCGTCATAAAGCGCGGCGATAATGTCGTGGAACTTGTCCTCGACAAAGCCACGCCGCACCTTGCGGGTCCGGGTCATCTCGCCATCATCGGCGTCCAGTTCCTTGTGCAGAACCACAAAGCGATGCACCTGACAACCCGACAGCATCTCATCCGCTGCGACCGACTTGTTCACCTCTTCCACGTGGGATTTGATCGTCTCTAACACACGCGGATGGCCCGCCAGTTCCTGGTATGACGCATAAGCCACGTTGTTACGCTCAGCCCAGTTTCCGACCGCCGTCAGGTCGATATTGATGAAGGCCACGCAGCGATCCTTGCCGTTCCCAAACAGCACAACCTCTAGAATATCGGGATAGAATTTCAGTTTGTTCTCGACATATTTCGGCGCGAACATCGACCCGTCAGCCATTTTACCCACATCCTTAGCGCGGTCGATGATCCTCAAATGGCCCGAGCTTTCCTCGATGAAACCGGCATCCCCAGTCGCAACCCAACCCTCAGCATCCTTGGTCGAGGCCGTCGAGTCCGGGTTGTTGTAATATTCGACAAACACACCGGGTGAGCGGTAGTGGATCTCGCCCGTATCGTCGATTTTCAACTCGACCGCAGGGGCCGGAACGCCGACCGTATCCGCGCGCACCTCGCCATCCGGCTGTTGCGTGATAAAGACGGTCGCTTCGGTCTGACCATAAAGCTGTTTGAGGTTGATGCCCAAAGAGCGATAGAAATCAAAGATTTCCGGCCCGATAGCTTCACCCGCGGTATAGCCTACGCGGAACCGTCCGTATCCAAGCGTATCCTTCAGCGGGCCATAAACCAGCATATTGCCCAGCGCATATCTCAGCTTGTCGCCAAAGCCCACCGGCTTGCCGTCCAGCAGCAGCCCCCCGACCTTCTTGGCATGGGCCATGAAGTGGTGGAACATATTGCGCTTCAGCTTACCCGCATCCTCCATCCTGATCATCACATTGGTCAGCTGCGTTTCAAAAACACGCGGAGGGGCAAAGAAATAGGTCGGTCCGATCTCGCGCAGGTCCGTCATCATCGTGTCGGCGCTTTCGGGGCAGTTCACGCAGAAGCCGCACCAATAGGCCTGACCGATCGAGAAGATGAAATCACCCACCCAGGCCATCGGCAGGTAAGACAGAATGTCTTCGTTCCGCGTCAGATGATCGAACTCGGCCGAGTTCTTGGCGCTTTCAATGACATTCCGGTTTGACAGCACAACACCCTTGGGCTTGCCCGTCGTGCCGGAGGTGTAGAGCATCACGCAAGTATCGTCATAAGTAATCGCCGCGATGCGCTTGTCCAGCTCGGTATCGAACCGCGCGTGCCCAGCGCTGCCTTCGGCCGTGATGTCTTCAAGCGCGTTCATCTGAGAGTGGTCATATTTCCGCATCCCGCGCTTGTCGGTATAAAGTATGTGTTTGACCTGATGCAGGTTTTCCTGAATCTCGATGACCTTGTCGACCTGTTCCTGATCACCGCAGACGACAAATTTCGCGCCGCAATGCTCAAGTACATAGGCCATCTCTTCGGCGACCGAGTCCTGATACAGAGGCACCGGAACCGCGCCCACCATCTGTGCGGCCACCATCGACCAGTAATGCGCCGGACGGTTGCGGCCGATGACGGCGATGTGGTCGCCCTTCTCAACGCCCAACTCCAGGAACCCAAGCGCGATGGCGCGGATTTCCTTAGCGGCTTCCGCCCAGGTCCAGCATTGCCAGATCCCAAATTCCTTTTCCCGATAAGCCGGGGCATCCCCGAACTCTGTCGCATTGCGATGTAGCAGCGCCGGAAGAGACGTCATCCCTTCGGCGCCCAACTGCGTCTGAGCCAATCTCTTTCTCCTCCCCACCCGACCCCTCCCCGGGTCGGAAACGGCGGGTCCGGGATGGTGCCCGAACGCCAATGCCCCGATTAGGAGCACAGTCACGATCAGCGTCAAGTTTTGCCTGATGTTTTCTCAATTCTTACGAATTGTAACAGGGTCAGACGGACTCGTTTCGCACGATCGAACATGCGCTCTAAAGTTCAGCGCAATCGAATATCTGCACACATTTGAGCATACGTCACTCCAGCGCGGCCTTGCAGGTTTATCCTGGGCCATTTTGAGATACACACGTTTCAGCGTACTCTGATTGGTGTTGGGTGACTGAGTGGCCAATTTAGTTGGCCGTTGTTTAAGGGGGAAACCAATGTCCATTCAAAAAACTGCACGAGAGTTCTTTGAGGCATGCGAAACCGGCAAAGGCTGGGACGGCTGTAAGGACTTCTGTCACGACGGGGCCACATTTTCAGCGCAAGCCGATGCTCTGGTCGATGTGACGACACTAGAAGGCTACGCCGACTGGATGAAGGGGCTGCTAAGTCCGATTCCAGATGGGCACTATGAGCTAAAATCTTTCTCGACTGACGATGAACGTGGAATCGTGAATGCATTTGCTGTTTTCCACGGAACCCATTCAGTAGATGGTCCGGTTCCGGCCACCGGCAAAACAATCGCGGCCGACTACGTTTACGCGATTGAATTCGATGGCGACAAAATTCGGCATATGACGAAAATCTGGAACGATGCGCATTCCTTGAAACAGCTTGGCTGGGCTTAACATTCGAAGATAGGAAACCCTGCGGAAAATCCCGCTGGGTTTCTTTTCTATTCTTTCATTTGGAGACCTTAACTCTGGTTTTGCCAGATGTTCACAACCAATCCCGCAGTATCGGAATCAGCGGTACATCCGCCGCTGGCATCGGATAATTGCGCAGATCACTAGCCCGCACCCATTTCAGCGCCTGACCTTCTTTGGACTGCGGTATCCCCTCCCATTTGCGGCAGGCAAACAGCGGCATCAGCAGGTGGAAATTGTCATAGCTGTGGCTCGCGAAGGTCAGCGGCGCGAGGCACGAGGCCCAGGTGTCGATACCAAGTTCCTCGTGCATTTCGCGGATCAGGGCGGCCTCGGGGGTTTCGCCGGGTTCGATCTTGCCGCCGGGGAATTCCCAGAGGCCAGCCATGGATTTGCCCTCGGGACGTTGGGCCAGCAAGACGCGGCCCTCGATGTCGATCAGAGCGACTGCAGATACCAGAACTGTTTTCACGAGCGATAGTCCGCGTTGATCTCGATGTAACCATGGGTCAGGTCGCAGGTCCAAACGGTGGATTGCCCCTCGCCCAGCCCCAGATCGACTGCGATCACAAGATCTTGGCCATTCATGTAGGCGGCCGCGTCTTCTTCACGATAGTCAGGGCTGACCCAGCCTTTTTCTGCGACCAGAATATCGCCGAAGGAAATGCTCAGCAGGTCGCGATCGGCCGCGGCTCCGGATTTGCCGATGGCCATGACGACACGGCCCCAGTTCGGGTCCTCACCCGCGATGGCGGTTTTAACCAGAGGGGAGTTCGCAATCGCCAACCCATGCACCTTGGCATCTGCGTCCGAGGCGGCTCCGTTCACGCGGATTTCCACGAATTTGGTCGCCCCTTCACCGTCGCGCACAACCTGCTGCGCGAGATCCAGCATCACGGTTTCCAGCGCTTCGGCGAAGGCCGCATTGCCCGTAGCATCAACACCTGAGGCTCCGGTTGCGCACAGCAAAAGGCTGTCCGATGTCGAGGTATCGCTATCGACGGTGATGCAATTAAAAGTCCGGTCTGTCTGCGCGCCCAGCATGGATTGCAGCGCTGATTGGTCAACCACAGCGTCGGTGAAGATGTAGACCAGCATCGTCGCCATATCGGGCGCGATCATGCCGGACCCCTTGGCAATCCCGGCAATAGAGACTGTTTTGCCGTCAATATCGACCTGAGCCGACGCCCCTTTCGGGAAGGTATCAGTGGTCATGATCGCCCGCGCTGCGTCCTCGATCGCGTGACGGCTGAGACCGGATTTCAGCGCCTCAAGTTGAGAGACGATGCGATCATGCGGCAGAGGCTCTCCGATCACGCCGGTGGATGAGGTGAAGACCCTCTCAACCGGAACGTCGGTTGCCTTGGCAACCGCTTGCGTCACCTCAGCGACCGAGTCTTGGCCGTAGTGGCCGGTGAAGGCGTTTGCATTTCCCGAATTCACCAAAATCGCCGCTGGTCCATCGCTGGCGCCGCCGATCTTGTCCTGACAGTCCAGCACCGGAGCGGCGCGCGTGGCCGAGCGCGTAAACACCCCTGCCACGGACGTTCCGGGATCGAGAACCGCCAACATGACGTCGGTCCGGCCTTTGTAGCGCACGCCCGCCTCAACGGTTGCAAAACGCACTCCGTCAATTGCGGGCAGGTCAGGGAAACCGGCAGGGGCCAGTGGCGAGGTTTTGGTGATCGTGGCCACGGGCGTTTACTCCTGAATCAGGTCCAACTGGCGGATGACTTCAGGACCAACCCCTTCAAGGGCGGTGCGCTCGATCTGAGCCTGTTGGGTCAACTCATCAATACGGGCCTGAATAGCCTCTTGCTGAATAGTCTGGGCCAGTTCATCGCGCACGGCCTCAAGCGCGGGGGCTTCAGATTTGCGCTTGTCGTTCAGGATCACCAGATGCCAGCCGAACTGCGTTTGTACCGGGTCTGAGATCTGACCTTTTTCAAGGCCCAGCACAGCGTTTTCAAACTCGGGCACCATCTGGCCCTTGCCGAACCAGCCCAGCGCACCGCCATTGGGGCCGGACGGCCCGGTCGAATGCTCGCGCGCCATCTCGGCAAAATCCGCGCCGTCATCCAATTGCGCCTTGAGGGCTTTGGCCTCGTCCTCGGATTCAACAAGAATATGGCTGGCGTCGAACTCGTCTTCGCCTTCAAATTCGGCGAATTGCGCGTCATAGGCCGCTTGTACTGCCTCATCCGTCACAACATCGTTGGTCAAGGCGTTTACAGTCTGCACCGCCAGCAAAGAACGTGTCTCATTGTCCAGCGTCAGCGCGTTTTGCTGGGTCAGCTCTTCCTGCTGTTGGCCCAGCAATTGCTGTTGGATCAGCTGTTCAAGCACGAAATCATACAGCACATCATCCTCAATCTGCTGATATTGCTGCGGCAACGCCGCAACGGTGGCGACAACGTGACCCAATGTGATCTCGTCCCCGTTGACCGTGGCCAGAACGGTGCCTGCATCGGGCTTGGTTTCGGCGGCCAGCGGCAGCGCCATCACGGCGGTCAAAGCCAGCGATGGCAGAAAAGTGAGGCCTTTGGGCATGGAATCATCCTATTTCTTTGCCGCGACAGGGCGCAGCGTTGACACTTCAGAACCTGCCGCTTACATCGCTTTGAAGCCTTGGACAGGGCCGCCTTTCACCCCCCGTATCTATGGGTTGCGCGCAAGGTGGGCAAGCCTGTCGCAACCAAGACAAGAACAGATCCGCTGGAGTGAACATGCTGGGACTCGGAACGCTCGCCAAAAAGGTGTTCGGAACACCGAACGACCGCAAGATCAAGGCGACCCGCCCCCTGATCGAAAAGATCAACGCGCTGGAACCCGAGTTCGACAAACTCTCTGACGAGGGTCTGATCGAAAAGACCGCCGAACTGCGCAAACGTGCGCTGGATGGCGAGAGCCTCGATGACCTGCTGCCCGAAGCTTTTGCGAACGTGCGCGAAGGTGCCAAACGCGCGCTGGGTCTGCGGGCCTTTGATGTGCAGCTGATGGGCGGCACCTTCCTGCATCAGGGCAATATTTCCGAGATGAAGACGGGTGAGGGCAAGACACTGGTCGCAACCTTCCCCGCTTACCTGAACGCGCTGACCGGCAAAGGCGTACATGTCGTCACGGTCAACGAATACCTGGCCAAACGGGATGCCGAATGGATGGGCAAAGTCTTTGCCGCGTTGGGTATGACCACTGGTGTGATCTGGTCGGGCCAGCAAGATGCCGAGAAGAAAGCCGCTTATGCCTGTGACGTGACCTACGCCACCAACAATGAGCTTGGCTTCGACTATCTGCGCGACAACATGAAGGCCGATATGGCCGATATCTATCAGAAATACCACAATTTCGCGATTGTGGATGAGGTCGACTCGATCCTGATTGATGAGGCGCGGACGCCGCTGATCATCTCGGGTCCGGCGCAGGACCGTTCGGACCTGTACACAGCGATTGATGCGCTGATCCCCAGCCTGAGTGATGATCACTACTCGCTGGACGAAAAATCCCGCAACGTGACCTTCACCGATGAGGGCAACGAGTTTCTGGAACAGCAACTGATCGCCGCGGGCCTGATCCCCGAGGATCATTCTCTGTACGATCCCGAAAGCACCACCGTGGTGCATCACGTCAATCAGGGCCTGCGTGCGCACAAGCTGTTCCAGCGCGACAAGGACTATATCGTGCGTGACGGCAACGTGGTGCTGATCGACGAATTCACTGGCCGTATGATGCCGGGCCGTCGCCTGTCGGAAGGTCTGCACCAAGCGATCGAGGCGAAAGAAAACGTCCAGATTCAGCCTGAGAACGTGACTCTGGCCAGCGTGACCTTCCAGAACTATTTCCGCCTCTATGACAAGCTGGGCGGCATGACTGGGACCGCGCTGACCGAAGCCGAAGAATTCCAGGAAATCTACGGTCTGGGCGTGGTCGAAGTCCCCACCAACCGTCCGATTGCACGTCTGGACGAAGACGATCAGGTCTATCGCACTGCGATGGAGAAATACGGTGCGATTATCTCTGAGGCGAAGAAGGCCCAGGAAAAGGGCCAGCCGGTTCTGATCGGCACAACCTCGATCGAGAAATCCGAAGTTCTCAGCCAGATGCTGACCAAGGAAAAGATCGAGCACAACGTTCTGAACGCCCGCCAGCACGAACAAGAAGCCCAAATTGTGGCCGATGCGGGCCGCTACGGTGCGGTTACCATCGCCACCAACATGGCCGGTCGTGGTACCGACATTCAGCTGGGCGGCAACGTCGAGATGAAGGTTCTGCAGGCCCTGGCCGAAAACCCCGAGGCCGACCCAGCCGAGCTACGCGCCGCGGAAGAGGCCAAGCACGCCGAGGAAAAACAAAAGGTTCTGGATGCGGGTGGTCTGTATGTTATGGCCTCGGAACGCCATGAAAGCCGCCGCATCGACAACCAGCTACGGGGCCGGTCAGGCCGTCAGGGCGATCCGGGACGCACGGTATTCTACCTGAGCCTCGAAGACGATCTGATGCGCATCTTCGGCTCGGAACGTCTGGACAAGGTGTTGACCACACTGGGCATGAAAGAGGGCGAAGCGATCGTTCATCCTTGGGTCAACAAATCGCTGGAACGCGCGCAATCCAAGGTCGAAGGCCGCAACTTTGACATGCGCAAGAACGTTCTGAAATTCGACGACGTGATGAACGATCAGCGTAAGGTGATCTTCAGCCAGCGGCGCGAGATCATGTCAGCCGACGACCTGTCCGAGATCGTCTCGGACATGCGCGAGCAGGTGATCGACGATCTGATCGACGAATATATGCCGCCAAAATCCTATGCAGATCAGTGGGATACCGATGGGCTGCATGAGGCAATCAAAGAAAAGCTGACCATCGATGCCCCGGTTCAGGACTGGGCCGCCGAAGAAGGCGTAGATGACGAACAGGTGCGTGAGCGTCTGGTTAAGGCCGCCGATGAGATGATGGCGCAAAAGGCGGTCGCTTTCGGCCCCGAGAACATGCGCAACATCGAAAAACAGGTTCTGCTGCAGACCATCGACGGCAAGTGGCGCGAGCACCTGCTGACGCTTGAACATCTTCGCTCGGTCGTTGGATTCCGGGGCTACGCCCAGCGCGATCCGCTGAACGAGTATAAGAACGAAAGCTTCCAGCTGTTCGAAGGCATGCTGGACAGCCTGCGCGAAACCGTAACTCAGCAATTGTCGCGCGTGCGCCCGCTGACCGAAGAAGAACAGCGCGAGATGCTGGCGCAGATGGCGGCCCAGCAAGCGCAAGCGCAGCAAGCAGTTGATCAGGCCGCAGGTGCCGCAGAAGCCAAGGCCGAGGCCGTCGCGTCGGGCGATGCACTGCCCGGCTTTGACGAGAATGATCCGTCGACCTGGGGCAATCCATCGCGCAACGATCAATGCCCCTGTGGCTCAGGCAAGAAATTCAAACACTGCCATGGCAGATTGACCTAACGTCAACAAATACCAGTCACAATCGCTCCGCTTCGCGGCCACAAATTGGCCGCGATTTTTAACGAGAGTGCGACTCGCTCCTTCAACTGGGGAGGGTGTTTTGTTCGTAGTCAGAAATTACGTGACCATGTGCGGCACGGTCGCCTGTGCCCTAGGTATTGGTTACCTGATGCAATATGGTGCGCCTGCGCAGCCGAATGGTGCGCAAGAACCCGTCGCTGTGGCCTCGGTCGCGGATCAGGCCTCGGTCATTGCCGGGCTTGAGCGTATCGTGCAAACCTCTTCCTCTGACGAGACCCCCTCTCAACCGATTGAGCGCCCTGCGCCGAAGGCCGCCCAAAAGCACACCAATTGCAGCATTAGCGCGCGTGCCACCGCCCAAATGGGTGCCAATGCACGTCTGCGGATCAAGGCCCCCTGCCGCAGCGACGAACGTGTTGAGATTCACCACAGCGGTCTGACGCTGACACAGCAAACCGACGAAAACGGTGCCTTGGACCTGACCATCCCGGCCCTGTCCGAATACGCCATTTTCCTGATCTCATTCGAGGATCAGACCGGCACGGTCGCCACCACTCACATCATGGACATTGACCAGTTCGACCGGGTCGCGTTGCAATGGCAGGGTCAGACCGATCTGCAAATCCACGCCTTGGAGTTCGGTGCCAGCTATGGTGAGCACGGGCATATCTCGGCCAATAGCGCATCGCAGGGCGCGGGTTCCGTGGTCCATCTGGGAAGTGCGGGCTTCCATGATTCACAGAATATCCAGATTTACTCTTTCCCGGCTGCGCGTTCGGAACAATCCGGCTCGGTCGCTTTGACGGTTGAAACCGAAGTGACTGAGGCCAATTGTGGCCGCGATTTGAACGTCCAGTCTTTGGAACTGCGCAGTGATCGCCGGCTGCGGTCGCGCGATCTGATCCTGACGATGCCGATGTGTACCGAAGTCGGTGAGTTTCTAGTGTTGAATAATCTGTTTCAAGACCTGACAATCGCGGCAAATTAAACCGCAGGCAGGCTCGACCTTCTCATGACACTTTTTCGTGCGGCGCTGGCCGTACTGTTTTCTGTTTCGCTGGCTGTTTCAGCCGCAGCGCAGGATATTGTTCTGACATCGCATGATGGCAAGATCGAAGTCTCCGGCACCCTGCTGGGCTTTGACGGTGAATTCTACCGGGTCGACACCCAGTTCGGAGAACTGACAGTCGATGGCTCTGGCGTCACATGCGACGGCCCGGCCTGCCCCAGCCTGACCGATTTCGTGGCCGAGGTCCGGTTCTCGGGATCATCCGTCATGGCCGAGACGGTCCTGCCTGCCCTGATCATCGGCTTCGCCCGACAAGAAGGTCTGACAGCAACCCCATCGCGCGTGGATGAACGCAGCTTTGCCTATGAGCTGCGCCAGCCAGACCGCACGGCCCCTCTCGCCCACCTGTTCTTTCGCGTTGGAACGACGGATCAGGGGTTTGCCGACCTGATGGACAACGACGCTGATATCGTGATGGCGCAACGCGAAATCCGAGATGAGGAACGCGACGCGGCTGAGGCCGCGGGTCTGGGCGATCTGACCCATCCCCGCCGCGCGCGGATTGTAGCACTGGATGCGATCGTCCCGGTGGTTGCGCCAGAGAACACCGTTCAACAGATCTCACCTACGGATCTGGTCCGTGTTCTGTCGGGCGAGATCACCAACTGGACAAATCTGGAAGGGCCGGACGCTCCAATTGCCCTTCACATGCCGGACGCCGGGTCAGGCTTGTCTCAGGATGTCGAGGATCAGCTACTCTTCCCCGCTCAGGCAGTGCTGTCCGAAGGCGTTCTCCGCCACCAGCGCAATCGCGATCTTGTTCAAGCAGTGGCCAACGACCCGTTCGCGATCGGCATCACGACGCAGGCGGCCTCGGGCCCGACCCGCGCGCTGCCCTTGGCCGGAGGCTGCGGACATGCGCTTGCGGCGACCCGCCAGTCGATCAAGACCGAGGACTACCCGCTGACCTCTCCGATGTTTCTCTACCTGCCGCAACGCCGCCTGCCACGGATCGCACGAAAGTTTCTGGCCTATACCCGCTCAGCCGACGCGCAGATGGCCATACGGAAGGCCGGGTATGTGGATCAGGCGACCGAGAACCTGCCCATGTGGCTGCAGGGGGATCGGCTCGCCAATGCCATCGTTTCTGGTGGAGCCGAGGTCGGACTGGAAGAGCTTCAACACATGGTCGAAACTCTGCGGCCATTGTCTAGACTGTCAATCTCCTTCCGGTTCGAGCCGGGAAGCTCTCGCCCGGATGCGCAATCGCGGTCCAACATTCTGCAATTGGCGCAGGCGCTTGAATCCGGCAGTTTGACCCCTCGCAAGCTTGTCTTTGCCGGGTTCAGCGACGGCGATGGAGGCGCCAGCGCCAATGCACGGATCGCCCATCGCAGGGCACAAACCGTGCGTAATGCGGTTCTGGCCGCCATTGAAACCGAAATCCCAGACAGTATCGAGATCACAACCCAAGGCTTCGGAGAAGCGATGCCCATGGCCTGCGATGACACGGAATGGGGCCGAAAAACAAACCGCCGGGTTGAGGTTTGGGTGAACTAGGGAGTTGCGATGTCGGACATAAACTCGGACGAAACCGCCTCCGCAGTGAATGAAGGTGCAGCGCATCCTATTTGAGACAACGTGGTCGAAAGCGGGAAACCATCCTCAAAGATTTGGGTCGGCCAAAGTGGAACCCTTAGCTCGGACGACCAATTCAGCTCCTAGGGCAGACCCCTGTAAAACATCTCCCGTCACAAATACCCCTCGGACCGAAAGCTCAGCTCGGTTGATTTTCCGATAATTAGATGGTCATGCAGCGTCAGCCCCAAGGCCGTGCAGGCATCCTGAATGCGGTTGGTCATGTCGATATCCGATTGCGACGGCGTCGGGTCGCCGGAAGGATGGTTGTGCACCAAAATCAGGGCCGAGGCGTTCAGCTCCAGCGCTCGTTTCGCCACCTCGCGCGGGTAGACCGGTACGTGATCGACAGTGCCCTTCGCCTGCTCTTCATCCGCGATCATCACGTTCTTGCGGTCAAGATAGAACACACGAAACTGCTCGATCTCTCGATGCGCCATCGTTGTGTGGCAATAGTCCAGCAAAGCGTCCCAGCCGGAAATCACGTGGCGCTGCATCACCCGTGCGCGGGCCATGCGATGGGCGCAGGCCTCGAGGATTTTCAGATCGGTGATGACCGTTTCCCCGACGCCTTTGATTTGACGCAACCGTTCTTCAGGCGCAGTCAATACGCGGTTGAAGTCCCCGAATGTATCCATCAGCAGCCGGGCCAGAGGTTTCACATCCTGACGCGGGATGGATCGGAACAACACCAGCTCCAGCAACTCATAATCCGGCATAGCGCCCGAGCCGCCGGACATGAACCGTTCGCGCAGCCGCTTGCGATGGTCTTTGATGTAGGAGGGTAACCGACCCGTCGGCAGCGGCTGCGCTGGCGCTTCGTCCGTATCGAAAAGCATTGGGGCTTCGGCAAAGGCGTCCTGTGTCATGGGCCTCACCTTGGCGCAGAATCGGTTTCTGAAAGGTTAACGCGCCTCACCGGCCATGCGGGCTGTGGCGCGGCGTACAAGGATGTGCAGAAGGATCGAGAACACGCCCAGAGTCAGCATGGCCGCGAACATCAGATCGGTCTTGGCCCGGCCATTGGCCAGTAGCATCAGGTAGCCCAACCCTTGAGACGAGCCGACCCATTCGCCAATCACCGCGCCAATCGGCGCATAGACCGCAGCCAACCGCATCCCCGAGGCCAGCGAAGGCAGCGCCGCCGGGATACGGATGTGCCACAGGACCGAACGCGGGCTAGCCTGCATCGTACGCGCCAGATCGAGGTACCCGGGCGGGGTCCGCATCAGACCGTCAAAGAAGGATGAGGTAATCGGAAAGTAGATGATCAGCACCGCCATCGCGACCTTCGACCAAAGGCCATAGCCCAGCCACAGGGTCAGCAGCGGCGCCAGCGCAAAGACCGGCAGAGCCTGCGTGAAAACCAGCATCGGCTGCACCAGCACCCGTGCGGCCCGCGAATTGGCCAGTTGCAGCGCGGTGACGACGCCTAGAACGGTTCCCACCGCCAGGCCGATCACGACCTCAACCGCGGTAATCCAAGTGTGTTCCGCAATCACCCAGCGGTTCTGCCACCAGGTCTCAGCCACAAGCGCCGGACCGGGCAGGATGAATTTGGGCAGGCCCGTCAGGCTGACAATCGCTTGCCAGACGGCCAGAGCGAACAGGGTTGCGGCGAGAGCAGAGAGGAGTTTCATGCCGCCTCTCTCAACAGTTTCAGCAGCGCGCCTTGGGTTTCCAATGTCTCCAAGTCATCCACATGGCGCGGAGCGGGCGCGGCAGGTGGAGCACAGGGCGTCAGCCCTTGCTGCGTCATCACGACGATGGATTGGCCCAGACGTGCTGCCTCGGCTGGGTCGTGGGTGACCAGAAGGACTGTTCGGCCCTGCAGCGCCTCGGCGGCCAGATCCTGCATGTCTGCGCGGGTGCGCGCATCGAGGGCCGAGAACGGCTCATCCAACAGCACGATGGGGCGATCTTCCATCAGGGTCCGCGCCAAAGCGACGCGCTGTCTCTGGCCGCCAGACAGTTCCGACGGTTTCTTGGCCATGTGGTCTTGTAAGCGCATCCGCTCGATCAGACGGTCCCGGCGATCCAGATCAGGTTTCTCACCCCGCAATCGCGCGCCGAGCGAGACGTTTTGCGCCACCGTCGCCCAAGGCAGCAGCAGGTCGTCCTGCGCCATATAGGCCACGCGAGTCGGGACCGTTTGGCCATCGCTGGCCGATATCTGACCAGTGAAATCCGCGCCTGTCTCCAGCCCGGCGATCAGGCGCAGAACCGTGGTTTTGCCAACGCCCGATCCACCCAACAGGCAGGTCCACTGCCCTGCCCCAAGGGTCAGGGTCAGCGGTGCGAATAAGGGCGTATCGCCAATGCTCCCGTGTCCGCTGATGGTGAGATCGGGCGCCGGGGTCATGGGGTCAGACCCATTTGCCAGAAATTGACCTCCAGCTCGGTGGCGGTTCGGAAGGTTTGGCACAGACGACCCCAACGCGGGGAGGCCTTGAAATCTGCCCCAATCCGTCGTGTTAGAGCCGAATCCAGCAGTTCGCCGACCGCCTTGCACGCGCCCTGGTAGTCCTCACCAGCATAGGTATTGATCCAGTCGCGATAGGTGTCCGAGGTCGCTTCAGCAGCGAGTCGAGACCCGATTTCTCCGTATCCCATGACACAAGGCGAAAGCGCGGCCAGCAGGTCCAGCAGATCGCCACTATACCCGGCCTCAAGCACGAAGCGCGTATAGGCCAGATTTTCGGCACGTTCCGGGGTCGCAAACAGCTCCTCCTGAGAGATCCCAGCCGCTTCGCAGATACCGATATGCAGCTGCATCTCTTCGGCAACCAAAGCGTTCACGGTGCCCACAGCCGTCAGCATTTCGGAATGCGTTTCCGATTTCACCACCGCCAGCGCCCAGGCGCGGCTGAAATGGATAAGGAACACATAATCCTGACGCAGGTAGTGCAGGAATGCCTCTCGGGGCAGAGAGCCGTCTTTCATCCCTTCGACAAAGGCGTGACGGGTGTAGTCCTGCCACGGCCCCTGCGCTGCATCACGCATCAGCGTGAAGGCTTTGCCATAGTCGCTCATTGCGCGGTCACGTCGATGGTGATGTCGCTGACCGGCAGAACGCTGTCGATCATGCCGCTTTCGTTCAGGAAGGTCTCAAATCGGGCATAACGGCCTGCATCAAAACCCGCCGGGCGCAGAGCAAAGCGCGGCAGGGTGTCGACCCAAGCGCGAGCATTCAGCTCATCCTGCAACTCGGGCGAAGTCGTGGCGAAAATCTCCCAGCTTTTTTCGGGGTTGTTGACAATGTACTGGGTCGCTTTTTCGGTCGCCGCCAGGAAACGCGCGATCTTATCCTTGTCCATCGTCTCGGGGTTAGCAACGTAGATCAACTCGTCATAGGACGGCACGCCCTCTTCCTCGATATAGAAGCAGGTGCCGGGACGGCCTTCGATATCCATCTGGTTCAACTCGAAGTTCCGATAGGCGCCGATCACCGCGTCCACCTGACCGGTCATCAGCGACGGCGAGAGCGAGAAGTTCACGTTGATCAGTTCAACGTCGTCCAGCGCCACGCCATATTTGCCCAGAACGGTGGTCAGAACAGCCTCTTCCACGCCAGCAACCGAGAAGCCGATTTTCCTGCCCTTCAGGTCCGCAGGCGACTTGATCGGGCCGTCTTCCAGAACCAGCAGACAGTTCAGAGGGGTCGCGACCAGCGTGCCGACGCGTTTCAGCGGCAGGCCTTCGTGGATCTGCAGGTGCAGCTGAGGTTGATAAGAGACGGCCAGTTCGGCCTGACCAGCAGCCACCAGACGCGGCGGAGCGGAAGGATCGGCGGGCGGAACGATCTCAACCTCGAGGCCTTGCTCGGCGAAATAGCCGTTTTCCTGCGCCACGATGATGGGCCCATGATCGGGGTTGATGAACCAATCCAGCAGAACGGTCATCTTGTCTTCGGCCCAGGCCGGCGCAGCGGCCAGAAGGGCGATGGCTGTCATCAGCTTTTTCATGTCTCGCGTTTCCTTTTCACTCACGAGGTTGAGGCCGCGACGAGGACAATCTCGCCCGGCCAATCCGGTTCAATCTGCTCAGCTGCGCGCCAGGCACGCAGGCCGGTTGCACAGCACAAAGCCAGTCTTTTTTCTTTGTTAGGCTCTAATTTGAGGCGTTCCACGCCTAGGCGACGTGCCAGAGGGTGGATGGGTTGAGGAGCTTCATCCTCGTCCCGAAGATCAACAATCACATCGTCTGAAGACAGCTGCGAGGCGGCGACGAAGGCGAAGGAATGTTCAGGCTCAGGCGCTGCGTCAAAACGGAAGCTAGAGCTTCGGAAGGTCCGGGCATCCACCTGCACCATCTGGCCCAGGGGCGATGGGTCGAGGCCGAGGATCAGGGCCAATGCCATCTGCGCCTGTATCGCGCCGATCATCCCCACAACCGGCCCCAGCACGCCTGCCGTGGCACAGCTCGCCCCGCTGGTTGGTGCGTCGGGGAACACGGCCCGTAGTGAAGGCGCACCGCCGCAGAACGCACCAACATAGCCAGACAGGCCCAACACCGAGGCACTGACCAAAGGTTTTCCCAAGGTCAGGCAGATATCCGACAGCGTGTAGCTGGCGGCATAGCTGTCCGCACAGTCGAGAATCACATCGGCCTGTGAAACAAAACCAGCCGCATTCCCGTTTGTTAGAGCCCGTTTATATACCACGACGTCAATATCAGAATTCAAAGAACGACTGCGATCGGCTGCAACTTCGGCTTTTGGGCGTCCGCAATCTGCCTCAGTAAACAGCGTCTGCCGATGCAAGTTCGACAGGGCCACGTCATCCGCATCGAGGATCGTCAGATGCCCAACGCCCGCCCCAGCCAACAAAGGTAGGACCGGAGCCGCCAATCCACCCGCCCCGACAACCAAAACCCGCGCCTTGGACAGGCGCGCCTGCCCTTCGGCCCCCACCTCAGGCAGGATCATCTGTCGGGCGTAGCGGCTCATCTGGTGGCCTCGATCCACTGGCGCACCCGTGCCTCGGGGTCGGCGTTCAGGGTGATGTCTGTGACGACCGAGACAATGTCGGCCCCTGCCTCAAGCACGCCGGGCGCGCGTTCGACGCTCATACCACCGATCCCGACCAGAGGGATATCGCCCACACGGGCCTTCCACTCGGTGACTCGCGGCAGGCCCTGCTGCTCCCACTTCATCTTTTTCAGGATCGTCGGATAGACCGGCCCCAGTGCGACATAGTCGGGGTCCATGACCAGAACGCGCTCTAGCTCGTCACCGTCATGGGTGGAAACGCCCAGCTTTAGACCCGCTTTTCGGATAGCTTTAAGGTCGGCGTCATCCAGATCTTCCTGCCCCAGATGAATCCAGTCGCAACCCGCATCTATCGCGGCCTGCCAAAAGTCGTTCACCACCAGAACCGCGCCATGCTGATTGCACAGATCGCTAGAGGTTGCGATCTCGGCCCGGACAACATCGTCCGGCTGATCCTTCATGCGCAGCTGTACCAGCTTTACACCTAAGGGCAGCATCCGCCGCAGCCAGTCCGAGTGGTCAAAGATCGGGTAGAAACGGTCCAAACTCATGACAGGAACGCCTTTCCAACAACGGGGGTTGAGGGTTCGGCCATGTCGCGGGCCTCGATCGGGTCGGCCTGATGGGCCAGCTGCCCGGCCTCAACCGCGCACATCATGGCCTTTGTCATCAAGACCGGATCACCAGCACGGGCGACGGCTGTGTTCAGCAATACGGCGTCATATCCCAGCTCCATCGCGTGGGCCGCATGGCTGGGCAGGCCGATCCCGGCATCAATCACCAGCGGCACATCCGGGAACTCGGCCCGCATTGCGCGCAGGGCGTATTCATTGTTCAGCCCCCGGCCCGAGCCGATGGGCGCACCCCAGGGCATCAAGACCTCACACCCGGCCTCAAGCAGTCGCTCGCCCACGATCAGGTCGTCGGTGGTGTAAGGGAAGACCTCGAACCCGTCCTCGGTCAGGATGCGCGCGGCCTCGACCAGCTGGAAGACGTCCGGTTGCAGACTGTCGGTATGGCCGATCAGCTCCAGCTTGATCCATTTGGTCTCAAACACTTCGCGGGCCATATGCGCGGTGGTCACCGCCTCCTTGACCGTGTGACAGCCGGCGGTATTGGGCAGCACCAGCACGCCCAGATCGCGGATCATCTGCCAAAAGGTCTGACCCGCCCCCGCTTCCCGCCGCAGAGAAACAGTGGCCACACCCGCGCCGCTATCGCGGAACGCCTGTTCTAGGATAGCAGGGCTGGGATATTGCGCGGTGCCCAGCATCAACGGGTTTGGCAGATCGACGCCATAGAAGCTTTTCATCCTCACCCTCCTTGCATCGGCGACAGGATTTCGACCCGGTCACCTTCAGACAGGGCGTGGGCAATGCGCAGGCTGGAGGGGACGAATTCTTCGTTCACCGCCGTTGCGACACGGCCCGAGAAACCGCATTCCTCTAGCAGCTCTGCCAAGGTGGAGGCCTTTACCTCCTTTGGGTCTCCATTAAGCACGATCTTCATCGACCATCTCCGAATGTTTGTTCTCAAGCGCCAGATCGGCCACGCCCTGTGCCAAGGCAGGGGCCAACAGGTAGCCATGGCGGTAGAGGCCATTGGCGTAGATCGTCCGGCCCAAGCGCCGAATTCGCGGCAGGTTGTCGGGAAAGGCAGGGCGCAGATCGACGCCAATTTCCAGCACCTCAGCCTCACCAAAGGCCGGGTTCAGAGCGTAGGCCGCGCTGAGCAGTTCCAGCATTGAGCGTGCGGTGATCCGGCTGCTGTCTTCGCTTTCGATCATGGTCGCGCCCAGCATGTAGATGCCCTCACCACGCGGCACGATGTAGAGCGGCATCCGCGGGTGCAGCAGGCGCACTGGACGGTTCAGCATCACATCGGGGCAGCGCACAACCAGCATCTCACCCTTCACTCCGCGCAGGTCATGCAGGTATTCGCGCGCGTGCAGCCCTCGACAATCGATGGCGTTCTCCAACTGCGCAGGTGCGAGTTTGCGGTGGAATTCGACGCCCTTGTCTTTGAGATCTCGGTGCAGGTCCAGCAACGCCTGACGGGGGTCGAGATGCGCTTCCTGATCGAAGTACAGTCCCTTTCCGAATCCATGCAGATCAGGCTCTAAATTGGTAATTTTTGCCCGATCTACTTCGGAATAAGAATTCGTCCGGCGGGCAAATCTGCGCAAATCCGGAATATCCCGCGCATTGGCCACAACCAGAGTGCCGCATCGGTGCACAGGTGTTCGGGAGGCCCACCACTCGATCGCGAATTGACCCAGCCTGAGGACAGGTTCCTCGGCGTTTTCATACTCGCACCACGGGGCCAACATACCGCCCGCCCACCAGGAACATCCATGCGGGCCCGGAGGGCCGCCGGGATCGAAAACCTGCACCTTTTCCCCGCGCGAGACCAGCTCGGACGCGACGGCCAAACCGGCAACACCGGCCCCTATGACGGACCAGAGGGTCACGCGGGCCAAACCCGGTGGAAGTGATGGACAGGCCCGTGACCCGCACCGATCTTCAGCTCATCAGCCCGCGCGATGGCACCCTGCAGATACTCATGCGCCTGTGCCGCGGCATCGACAAGGGTCAGGTCCTTGGCCAAACCGGCAGCGATGGAAGAAGAAAGCGTGCAACCCGTTCCATGGGTGTTTCGGGTGGCCTTCCGTGGGGCCTGAAATTCAGCAATCACCCCGGTTTCGTCGATCAACAGATCATGGCAAACATCCCCCTTGCCATGACCGCCCTTCATCAAAACCGCTTTTGCACCCAACACACACAGAGCTTTCCCCTGATCAACCATCGCCTCGGGCGTGTCGGCATCGCCTTGATCCAGCAAACATGCCGCCTCGGGCAGGTTTGGCGTCAGAACCGTCGCACGAGGCAGCAAGACATCGCGCAGGGTCTGAACCGCCTCATCGGCCAGAAGGGCGTCACCGGATTTCGCAATCATCACCGGGTCCAGAACGACTGGCCCTCGATACCCGGAAACCCCCTGCGCCACAGTTTCAATGATCTCTGGCGTCGCCAGCATCCCAATTTTGATGGCGCGTACATCCAGATCGCTGAGCACCGCTTCGATCTGGGCCGAGATGACCTCGGACGGGATACCATGCACGGCCGTAACCGCCTGCGTGTTCTGAGCAGTAACAGCGGTGATCACGCTGGCCCCGAAAACACCCAAAGCCGACATCGCCTTGAGGTCGGCCTGAATGCCCGCGCCGCCGCCACTGTCGGATCCTGCTATGGTCAAGGCAATAGGTGCCACGTCGTTGCTCCATCAATTTTGAGCAACTCGGGCATGGAAAACGTCTGTTTGCTTTAGACCGTTCCCTACGCCGGAATTGCCCGGATCAGGTTCGATGGGTTAGCGCTTGCGCCTCTCAGCCCTTCGATAAGGGCACCCCAACGGTTGATGCGGACAATCTCAGGACCGGTCTGGAAAATCAAGCCTCAATCCGAGTATCGTATGGCCAATATCTTCAATAAATTAAGGCCAGAGGAACGGTGGAGTTTGCGGGAACCTGCCCGGCGCTCCGAAGCTATTTGCGACAGATGAATGAAGGATCACATCCTTTGGAAGGCCGAGCCACCCGGCGACAGAGACGTGTGGGGCGGCGGGATCAGAGCCTCGATCGAAAAAGGCCGCCCCAGTTAGGGCGGCCTGAACTTAGCTTTTCATCCCATCCCAGAAGGACTTCACGGATGAGAAAAAGCTTTTTGATTCTGGATGGTTATCCTCACCCAAATCATCAAACTCACGCAAAAGTTCTTTCTGGCGTGAGGTGAGGTTGACCGGAGTTTCCACAGCCAGTTCGATGAACATGTCACCGATGCCACCACCCCGCAAAGCAGGCATGCCCTTTCCGCGCAGGCGCATTTGGCGACCCGACTGGCTGCCCGCCGGGATCTGCACCCGTCCGCGCCCGCCATCAATGGTCGGCACCTCGATGGACCCGCCCAGCGCGGCTTTGGCCATGCTGACAGGCACGCGGCAATAGAGGTTCACGCTGTCGCGTTCGAACAGTTTGTGGTCCGAGACCTCAACAAAGATATAGAGGTCACCCGGAGGGCCGCCGCGCATACCGGCTTCACCCTCACCCGCCAGGCGGATGCGTGTACCGGTCTCAACACCGGCGGGGATATTGACCGACAGCGCGCGTTCTTTTTCCACACGACCCGCGCCATTGCAGGATTTACAGGGGTTTTTGATGATCTGCCCCAAGCCCGAACAGGTCGGGCAGGTGCGTTCAACCGTGAAAAAGCCCTGCTGAGCCCGAACCTTACCCATGCCAGAGCAAGTCGGACATGTTGTAGGTTCAACACCACCCTCAGCGCCCGATCCGTCACAGGCCGAACAAGCCACGGCAGCGGGAACGTTGATGGTTTTCTGCAGGCCCGAGAAGGCCTCTTCCAGCGTTACACGCAGGTTGTAGCGCAGGTCAGATCCGCGTGCCGCGCGACGTCCGCCGCCGCCACCACGTTGGCCGCCCATGAAATCGCCAAACAGATCGTCGAACACATCCGAGAACGCGCTGGAGAAGTCACCCTGCCCAAAGCCGCCGCCAGGACGGCCACCGCCGCCCATGCCGTTTTCAAAAGCGGCGTGACCAAAGCGGTCGTACGCAGCTTTTTTGTCGGCATCACGCAGCACGTCATAGGCTTCGTTCGCTTCTTTGAACTGCGCCTCGGCATCCGGGTTGTCTTTGTTGCGGTCGGGATGCAACTCCTTGGCTTTCTTGCGAAAACCTTTTTTGATCTCATCCGCAGATGCGCCCTTGGTTACACCAAGCACATCATAGTAGTCGCGTTTTGACATCAGTTTTCCCTTCTGCCTCAACGTAATCGGGCCGGCCCGGCAAGCGGACCGGCCCAGATTGGCCCGGTTACCGGTTACTTACGCTTGTCGTCGTCCAGATCTTCGAACTCGGCGTCGACAATGTCATCATCCGCAGGACCCGCATCTGCTGCTGCAGGCTCTTCCTCGCCCTCTTCGGCTTGCGCCTTGTAGATGGCTTCGCCCAGCTTCATGGCAGCTTCGGTGACGTTCTGGATGCCAGACTTGATCTTGTCGGCGTTCTCGGTTTCCAGTTCGTCCTTCAGCGCGGCAATTGCCAGCTCGATCGCTTCGATCGTGGTCGGATCGACCTTGTCGGAGTGCTCTTCCATCGACTTCTCGGTCGAGTGGATGAGGCTTTCCGCCTGGTTCTTGGCGTCGACCAGCTCGCGGCGTTCCTTGTCGGCTTCAGCGTTCTCTTCGGCGTCCTTGACCATCTTTTCGATGTCCTCATCGGACAGACCGCCCGAGGCCTGGATGGTAATCTTTTGCTCTTTGCCGGTACCTTTGTCTTTGGCCGAAACCGAGACAATACCGTTGGCGTCGATGTCAAAAGTCACCTCGATCTGAGGCATACCGCGCGGTGCCGGCGGGATGTCTTCGAGGTTGAACTGACCCAGGATCTTGTTGTCCGCAGCCATTTCACGCTCACCCTGGAACACGCGGATGGTTACGGCGTTCTGGTTGTCCTCGGCGGTCGAGAAGACCTGAGACTTCTTGGTCGGGATCGTGGTGTTACGGTCGATCAGGCGGGTGAACACGCCACCCAGAGTCTCGATGCCCAGCGACAGCGGGGTCACGTCCAGCAGAACCACGTCTTTGACGTCGCCTTGCAGAACACCGGCCTGAATGGCGGCGCCCATGGCAACGACTTCGTCCGGGTTCACACCTTTGTGGGGCTCTTTACCGAAGAATTTGGTGACCTCTTCGATCACTTTCGGCATCCGGGTCATACCACCGACCAGAACAACTTCGTCCACGTCAGCAGCCGACAGACCGGCGTCTTTCAGAGCAGCGGCGCAAGGCTTCATCGACTTTTTGATCAGATCGCCAACCAGCGATTCCAGCTTGGCACGGGTCAGTTTCATGACCATGTGCAGCGGCTGGCCGTTCGAACCCATCGAAATGAACGGCTGGTTAATCTCGGTCTGCGAGGTCGAGGACAGCTCGATCTTGGCTTTTTCAGCGGCTTCTTTCAGACGCTGCAGGGCCATTTTGTCCTGGCTCAGGTCGACACCGTGTTCCTTTTTGAACTCATCTGCCAGGTAGTTGACGATGCGCATGTCAAAGTCTTCACCACCCAGGAAGGTGTCACCGTTGGTCGATTTGACCTCGAACAACCCGTCGTCGATTTCCAGAATGGTCACGTCGAAGGTACCGCCACCAAGGTCATAGACCGCGATGGTTTGGGTTTCTTCTTTATCCAGACCATAGGCCAGAGCAGCCGCAGTCGGTTCGTTGATGATGCGCAGAACTTCCAGACCGGCGATTTTACCGGCGTCTTTGGTGGCCTGACGCTGAGCATCGTTGAAATATGCCGGAACGGTGATAACCGCCTGCGTGACTTCCTCACCCAGATAGCTTTCTGCGGTTTCCTTCATCTTGCCCAGAGTGAAGGCCGAGATTTGGCTTGGGGAGTACTTTTCACCGCGGGCTTCAACCCACGCGTCGCCGTTGCCGCCATTCACAATGGCGTACGGCACCATTTTCTTGTCTTTTTCGACTTCGGCATCATCCACACGACGACCGATCAGACGCTTGACGCCAAAAATCGTGTTGTCGGGGTTGGTGACCGCCTGACGTTTTGCAGGCTGACCGACCAGTCGCTCATCTTCGGTGAAGGCGACGATCGAGGGCGTGGTCCGCGCCCCTTCGGCGTTTTCGATGACCTTCGGCTGCGAGCCATCCATGATCGCAACACACGAGTTGGTGGTGCCGAGGTCAATCCCGATTACTTTTCCCATATTTTCAATCCCTTTCTCTTCAAGGCGATGTCCCGAGGGCCGGACCCGTTATGGCATCCCGTCCCCGATCTGATGTGCGCGACAGCACTACACCATCGCGCGTCTCGGCGTATATAAGGGCCGGACCAGAGGCCTGCAAGCATTCTGAATTGCAGGTTTTCGGGAATCTGCGGCCTTTTTTGGCAAGGATTTGGTAAGGAATGGGGAATCCGGCATGGCTCGGCTGCTTTTACGGGGATTTGAGATCAGGAAGGGCTATCTGAACAGCGCCGCCCAAAGCCGGCTGATTGATGCGCTGCGCCCGATTCTGAAATCCGCGCCCCTGTTCCGCCCCATGACACCATCGGGCAAAGAAATGTCGGTGCGCATGACGTCTGCCGGAGATTTGGGCTGGGTGACGGACAAGGCGGGCTACCGCTATCAGGACCAGCATCCCGGGGGCATGAACTGGCCCAAGATCCCCGAACTTGTCCTTGCGATCTGGCAAGATCTGGTGGGCCCAGAGCGCGCACCGGATTGCTGCCTGATCAACTACTATGGCGAAGACGCGAAGATGGGCCTGCATCAGGACAAAGATGAGGCCGATTTCTCGTGGCCTGTGTTGTCGGTCTCGCTCGGCGATGACGCGCTCTTCCGCATCGGCAACACAACACGTGGAGGCAAGACGGAATCCCTTTGGCTGAACTCAGGCGATGTGGTGATCATGGGCGGCCCTGCGCGGTTGACTTATCACGGTGTGGACCGCATCCGGTTCAAATCATCCAAACTGCTGCCCAAAGGCGGGCGGATCAACCTAACCCTGCGCGTTGCGCTCTAGCGGCGTGCACCCCAGCTTTGTGAGACGTGTTTTTTGGTAAAGAAAACGCCCAACAGACCGATCATCACCAGCGCGACGCCAACCCAGACCGCATATTCCCAGCTTGTATTGCGCGGGTAATAATTGCGGAACACATAACCGCGACATTGGTCGATCAAATGAAACAGGGGGTTCCAGGCGAACAGCATCAACATGTAGCCGCCCAGCGCATTGGCCAGAAACATCTTGCCAGAGAAGATCATTTGCAGCCGACGGTACACGGTCGTCAGAATGGTCGCGGTCATCGGAAACCAAGGTTGCAGCGCCATCAGAACCAGCCCCACCGCACATCCGGTGAACCACGATAACAGAACCATCGCGAAAGCAGGCCCTGGCTGTTCAATCACCAAGGGTTTCACCGCAGCATGGTAGAGGAACAGGATGACGAACATCGTCACCATCATGGTATAGAGTGTCCCGAGCGCCGTGGCCGCAATCGTGATCACCATGTTCATTGGAGAGTGTAGCATCATCGGGTTGTTGCCCGCCCCGACACCCGCGACCTTTTTTACCGACTTGATGTGCAACATGAACAGGAACACGCCCGACAAGAGGTACAGAACAATGTCGCCACGCACCCTGGCCACCCGCGTGCCCATGAAGGACATGATCAGGTAGAACACCAGAACCATGACAAGAACCTGGACGATACTGCGCACAATCGCGACAACAGCATTTGAATGCTGAGTCCGGATATCACGTACAACCGCATGAAAAATCAGCTCGGCCGTGGTGAAGGCACCACCCAGCAGGGTTTTGTTATTCCTGAAATAGAACACGTGTCGGGTCTTTCCTGCTCTGTTGACCTCAGTCTTTCACGAATACCTTGCCGTTCGGTAACCAGCACATCATAAGGCCGTCACCACATTCGATCAACAAACCACCAAATCGGAGCTTTTTTGTGACCTACGACGCCCTTATCCCCGTCATCCGACGTCTGGCACTGGAAGCCGGTGACAAGATCATGGAGATCTACAACTCGGATACGTTCGATGTGAAGGTCAAGTCCGACGAAAGCCCCGTGACCGAGGCGGATGAGGCCGCCGATGCGTTGATCTCAGAAGGGCTGCGCGCCGCCTTCCCCGACATCCTGCTGGTGACCGAAGAACAGGCCGCCTCGCATTCCGAGAAGGGCGATACGTTCCTGATCGTTGATCCGCTGGATGGCACCAAGGAATTCATCAATCGGCGAGGAGATTTCACCGTCAATATCGCTCTGGTCGAAAACGGCACCCCCACGCGCGGCGTTGTCTATGCCCCTGCGCGCGGTCGAATGTTCTACACCCAAGCCGATGGGCAATCTGTCGAGGAAACAGGCGCATTGGACACAGCTCACGCGGGGGAGATCGCGCCGATTTCAGTCTCTAATCCGGACAATTCTGCCCTTTTGATCGTCGCGTCCAAGTCGCACCGGGATCAGGCAACCGAGGATTACATCAACAAATACCGGGTGCAGGACAGCAAGAGCGCGGGCTCGTCCCTCAAGTTCTGTCTGGTCGCAACGGGCGAGGCGGATCTCTACCCGCGGGTCGGACGCACGATGGAGTGGGACACCGCCGCCGGGCACGCTGTACTGGCAGGGGCCGGTGGTCAGGTGGTCCGGTTCGACGACCACACACCGCTGACTTATGGCAAGGACGGCTATGCAAACCCGTTCTTCATCGCCTACGCTCCGGGCGTTGAGTTAAAGGAAGCCTGATGTCCGTTCTGATCGCCATTCCCGCCCGCTATGCCTCATCCCGCTATCCGGGCAAGCCTTTGGTGCCGTTGACCGGCGCGACGGGCCAAGCCATGACACTGATCGAACGCTCATGGCGGGCAGCCAAGTCTGTATCAGGCGTGGACAAGGTCGTTGTCGCCACAGATGACGACCGCATCCGGGAAGCCGCCGAAAGGTTCGGGGCCGAGGTCGTGATTACCTCGGAAACCTGCCAGAATGGCACCGAACGCTGTGCCGAGGCACATGAGGTTTTGGGTGGTGGCTATGAGATCATCGTGAACCTACAAGGCGACGCGCCGCTGACGCCGCATTGGTTTGTTGAAGACCTGATCTCGGGCCTGCGCGCCGCGCCCGAGGCCGGTGTCGCCACACCCGTTCTGCGCTGCGACGGAGACGCGCTGAACAGCCTGCTCAATGATCGCAAACACGGGCGCGTCGGCGGCACGACCGCCGTTTTTGCCAGCGATAACAGCGCAATGTATTTCTCAAAGGAGGTGGTGCCCTTCACCTCCGACAGCTATGCAGGCGCGGATCCAACCCCTGTGTTTCACCATGTGGGTGTCTATGCCTACCGCCCGGATGCGTTGGCCGCCTATCCCAGCTGGCCCACCGGTCCGCTAGAGGAGTTGGAAGGTCTGGAACAGCTGCGTTTCATGGAGAACGGCCGCAAGGTTCTATGCGTCGAGGTCGAAGCCAAGGGCCGTCAGTTCTGGGAGCTGAACAACCCTCAGGACGTGCCCAAGATCGAAGCGATGATGGCAGATATGGGGCTGGAGTGATCTCTTTTCCCCCTGACCGAGCCTGTCAAGTTGGCTTAGAAGCAGCCAACTATGACCACTGGACCTGATACAAAAACGATCCTTGTCACGGGTGGCGCCGGCTACATCGGCTCTCATGCTTGCAAAGCGCTGCCACAGGCGGGCTTTGTGCCGGTTACCTACGAAAACCTTTTCACCGGCTGGCCGGATGCGGTCAAGTTTGGCCCGTCTGAACAGGGCGGCCAGCATGACCGCGCGAACCTGGACGAGGTCTTTGCCAAGTATCAACCTCAGGCCGTGATGCATTTCGCCGCCCTCAGCCAAGTGCGTGAGGCCATGAAAGAGCCCGCGCGCTATTGGTCGAACAATGTGACTGGCTCGCTGACTCTGATCGAGGCCGCAGTGGCCGCAGGCTGTCTGGATTTCGTTTTTTCCTCAACCTGCGCAACCTATGGCGATCGATATAATGTGGTGCTGGATGCGATTGATGGCAAACGGGATGGCTTGACCTTGTTTGGCACAGACTACGACACGCCAGACGGAACCAGCATCCGCGACTACGTTCATGTCTGCGAACTAGTCGATGCGCATTTTCTCGGCTTGAACTGGATGCAAATGGGTAATGGCAGCCGTGTGTTCAATCTGGGCAACGGGTCGAAGTTCTCGGTTCTTGGGGTCATCGAACAGTCCAAAACCGTTACCAACCGCGCTCGTCGGGCCGCGCCACGCAGGGGATTGCACCAAGCTGGTGTCAGGCTCGGTGCACGCCGACAGAGAGCTGGGTTGGAGGGCAAAACGCTCAACGTTAGAGACGATGATCATCGACGCGTGGCGCTGGCATCAAACCGTCACCTACGAGAAATGAGCCGCCTTTGACCCCCGTCAGCGCCCAGCTTCCCCGCATCAGCCCGGCCCAGAAATACCGGCTGCGTTGGAAACGACACAGGCTGCTGTGGCAATCCTGGCGCAGTCGGCACCAGTTGGCCTGTTTGCAGAACAGAACCTTGGATATCCAGCGCGGAGATATTCTGGCCTTCGTCACCCTGCGCAACGAGTTGGAACGTCTACCGTGGTTTTTCCGGCACTACCGCGCCTTGGGCGTCGACCATTTTCTGATCGTGGACAATGGCAGCGACGACGGATCGACCGAGTTTCTGGCGCAGCAATCTGACGTATCGCTCTGGCACACTCAGGCCAGCTACCGCGCGGCGCGCTTTGGGCTGGATTGGCTGACCTCGCTGCAAATCCGGTATGGCCACGGCCATTGGTGCCTGACAGTCGACGCGGATGAATTGCTGATTTATTCGCATCACGACACCCGACCTTTGGAAGACCTGACCCGTTGGCTGGAGGCGCAAGGCCGTAAAGGGTTCGGTGCCTTGATGCTGGATCTCTACCCGAAAGGTCCGCTGGGGTCGCAAACCCACGGCCCGGAAAGTGACCCGACCGAGACCCTGAATTGGTTCGACGCCGGCCCCTACCGCGTGCAGCGGCAGACCCCGATGGGCAATCTATGGGTCCAGGGCGGCGCGCGCGAGCGGGTGTTTTTCGCCAATACACGCCAGCGTTCACCGACTTTGAACAAGATCCCACTGATTAAATGGTCCCGTCGCTATGCCTATGTAAACTCGACCCATTCCGCGCTGCCACGTCGCCTTAATGCGCTCTATGATGGGCCAAATGGAGACAAGCCTTCCGGGGTGCTTTTGCACACGAAGTTTTTGCCCGAGATCACCACAAAGTCGCAAATCGAGAAACAGCGCCGCCAGCATTTTCATGATCCCGACCAATTCCAGACATACTATGATGGGATCATCGCGCAGCCGGATATGTGGACCGACCAGTCCGAGGCATATACCGGCTGGCTAAAACTACAGCAGCTGGGGCTGATGAATGCAGCGGGCTGGTCGGATCAGCAGGGCCAGGGTTACTAACCTGTTGTAAATGCATTGCCCCTCAAGATGAAAAAATGGCATAGTCAGCAAAACCCGGGTGTTGGACACTCAGCAATCAATCCGGGGAAGCTCGCGTCAATAACAAGGGTTGGGCAGTCGCGTGGGCCTTTTGGAGTCTTATCGCATGAGGTTGCGGCGCAAGCGCCGTATCGTTCGCTGCGTCAAAAGCCGGCGTGAGCTGAAGCCCATCAGCACCAATACCGCCGCCATCCGCCCGGACGATGTGTTACTGATGAGCGTTGTTCGCAACGAGAAGATCCGCCTGCCCTTCTTTCTGGACTACTACCGCAAGCTGGGCGTGAACCATTTTCTGTTTGTCGACAATTACAGCGATGACGGCAGCCTCGAGTTTCTGCGCACGCAGCCCGATGTCTCGGTCTGGCAGACGAAAACCAGCTACAAGAAAGCGGGTTTCGGGCTGGACTGGTCCAACTATCTGCTGCGCAAATATGCGCATGGGCATTGGGTTCTGACCGTCGATCCTGATGAGTTCTTTATCTATCCGTTCTGCGACACCCGCCCGATCAGCGCGCTGACCGACTGGCTGGACAGCTGTGCGGTGCGCAGTTTCGGCACCATGCTGATCGACATGTATCCCGAAGGTCCTGTAGACGACGAACCCTATCACGAGGGTGAGGACCCGTTTGAAATCGCGCGTTGGTTCGATGCCGGGAATTACATGATTTCCAAGAACCCCGAATATAAGAACCTGTGGATTCAGGGTGGCCCAAGGGCCCGTGTTTTCTTTCAGGACAACCCCTCGAAGGCCCCGGCGCTGAACAAGATACCCTTAGTGAAGTGGGATCGGCGCTATGTCTATATCAGCTCAACCCATTCGCTGCTGCCGAGGGGTTTGAACCAAGTTTATGACGAATGGGGTGGGGAAAAGACCAGTGGCGCGCTGTTGCATGCCAAGCTGATCAACACCCTAGGCGACAAGGCACGCGAAGAGATGCAGCGCAATCAGCACTATCGCGGGTCCGGTGAGTACAAGGCTTACGCCAAACAGCTAGAGCAGCAGCCCATTTTCCGCTGCGATTGGTCGGAGCAATATATCAACTGGCGGCAGCTTGAGATTCTGGGCCTCATGTCGAAAGGAAACTGGGCATGAGTTCGCTTGGCATCGTCATGCTGGTGCATACCGCCCTGGACCGGGCGGAGCAGGTTGCCCGCCATTGGACCGCCGCGGGCTGCCCTGTTGTGATTCACGCGGACGGCAAGATCGCCGAAAAGACGTATTCAAACTTTGTCGCCTCCTGCGCGGACAACCCCCTAATCGGTTTCTCGGAGCGTCATACGTGCGATTGGGGCCGTTGGGGTATCGTCGCTGCCTCACAATCCGCATCCGAGCAGATGCTGGAGAGCTTCCCGGACGTGCGGCATGTCTTCCTATCGTCCGGCGCGTGTCTGCCTCTGCGCCCGGTGCAAGAGCTGATCGACTACCTGTCCGACCGTCCCCGCGTCGATTTCATCGAAAGTGCTACTACCGCCGATGTCAGCTGGACGATCGGTGGGCTGGACCATGAACGCTTTACCCTGCGGTTCCCGTTTTCCTGGCGCAATCAGCGCAAACTGTTTGACGCCTATGTAAAACTGCAACGGGCGACCGGCATGCGCCGCAGCATCCCAGACGGTTTGACTCCGCATATGGGCAGCCAATGGTGGTGCCTGACGCGGCAGACCCTCTCGGCCATTTTGCAAGACCCCAGGCGTAAGGTCTATGACCGCTATTTCCGCCATGTCTGGATACCGGATGAAAGCTATTTTCAGACCCTCGCGCGCCTCTATTCCACGCATATCGAAAGCCGGTCACTGACCCTGTCGAAATTCGACTACCAGGGGCGGCCCCACATCTTTTACGATGATCATCTGCAACTGCTGCGCCGGTCGGACTGCTTTGTTGCCCGTAAAATCTGGCCCCGTGCCGAGAGACTTTATCACTCTTTCCTGACCGACCAGTCCAGCGCGATGCGGCCGGCCGAGCCTAACCCGGGCAAGATCGACCGTGTCTTTTCTAAAGCGGTCGAGCGGCGCACTCATGGGCGCGATGGCCTCTATATGCAAAGCCGCTTTCCCCGCCACGGCAGCGAGAACGGTCTGACAGCTGCGGGTTATTCGGTGTTTCAGGGCTTCTCGGACCTGTTTGAAGAGTTCGAAACCTGGCTGGAAACAGCGACCAACACGCGGGTTCACGGGCACCTCTTTGCCCCGAACCGCGCCGAATTCGCGCAGGGTGAGACGGTCACCAATGGCGCACTCAGCGACAGTGCCACGTTGCGCGACTATAACCCCAAGGCGTTCCTGTCGAACCTGATCTGGAACACACGCGGTCAGCGCCAGTGTTTCCAGTTCGGCCCGCGAGACACGCAGGACATCAACTGGTTTCTGGCGCGGGACAAGAACGCGCAGATCTCGGTGATTACCGGGGCGTGGGCAATCCCGCTGTTCCGGTCAAACATGAACTTCGCCGATATCCGTTGCGAAGCCGCCCGTTTGCAACAGATCGAGAGCAAACAGCTTGAAGTGCTGAGCTCGGTTTGGACAAAAGCGCGTGTACGGAGCTGGACACTGGCAGATTTCATTGAGGCTCCGATGGAGCCTCTGCAAACCATTCTGGACGAGATCGCACCGCAGACGGCCCGCCACCTGACCGAGGCCCCGCTGATGGTCGATCTGGCGGGCTTTGGGCAGTTCCTTCAGAACCTCAAAAACCAGGGCATGCATCCGCAACTGATGGGCGATTTCCCCGTCGATGATGTGTTTGGAACCCGCACCAAGCCTTTCCGCAAACCTTATCTGGTGCAGTGATCCCCGATGGCCAGTCTCTTTGAATCGTTCGTGATCCTGGGTGCGATGCGCACCGGATCAAACCTGCTAGAGGCCAACCTGAACCGGATCGACGGCCTCACCTGCCATGGCGAGGCCTTCAATCCGCATTTCATCGGTCGGGTGAAATCCGACCAAATTCTGGGTCTAACACTAGACGAAAGGGACAAAGATCCGGGCAGGCTTCTGTCAGCCATACGCGCAGCCCCGGACGGGTTGCACGGGTTTCGGTATTTTCAGGAACACGACCCGCGCGTCCTGCCTGAGGTCCTGAACGACCCGCTCTGCGCCAAGATCATCCTCAGTCGCAATCCGCTGGACAGCTATCTGTCGCTGAAGATCGTCCGAAAAACCAAGCAATGGCAGTTGAAGAACATCAAGCGTCGTTTGGAGGAAACAGTCGCATTCGACGCGGCTGAGTTCTCGGACTACGTCGACACCCTCGCCTCTTTCCAGACGTCTCTGCTTAACCACCTGCAAAGATCGGGCCAGACCGCCTTTTACATCAACTATGATGACCTGAGCGATCTTGAGGTTTTGAACGGTCTCGCCAAGTGGCTGGGAGTCGATGGGCGGTTGGATGCGCTGGACGATACGCTCAAGCCGCAGAACCCGTCAGCCGCCGTGACCAAAGTGACCAACCCGGACGAGATGGCGCGTGCAGTGTCAGGGATGGACCGTTTCGCCCTGCACCGCACGCCAGATCTGGAACCACGACGCGCGCCAAAGCTGCAAAAGCTCATCGCGGCCCCAACAACACCACTGGTATTTTTACCTGTTCCTGGCGGGTTAGAGCCTGTTGTTACCCAGTGGCTGACCCGGTTGGATGGGTGCGACAAGGGCGCATTGCACGACATCCCCGACGCGGTCGCAAGCTGGATGCAAACCCACCCCGGGCACCGCAAATTCACCGTTCTGCAACATCCGATCGCCCGCGCACATACTGCGTTTTGCGACTATGTTCTGGCCAAGGACCATGACGACTATGCCGATATCCGCCACATGCTGCGCAATCGGTTCAAACTGCCGATCCCCGGACAGTTGCGTGAAAAGAACTACTCGAAGGATCAGCACCATGCGGCGTTTGCGGCTTTCCTGACCTTTCTGCATCACAATTTAAAGGGCCAAACCCCGATCCGGGTCGATGCGATGTGGTGCAGCCAGTCAAAGGTGATTGAGGCCATGACGCCCATCGCCCTGCCCGATCTGATCCTACGAGAGGATGACCTGCAGACTGCTCTGCCCGATCTCGCCATAAGTATGGGGCATACAAACCCGCCTACGCCAGAAAGTCGCACCGCGGATACGCCGTACGGATTGGAAAAGATCTACGACTCACAACTCGAGGCGCTGGCAGCAAAAGCCTACCAGCGCGACTATGTGAAATTCGGGTTTGATGCCTGGCGTTAGGGGCGCAAGGTGATCAGCGTACCTTGGTTGACCATCGCATAGATCTCTTCGATCTCGTTATTCTTGACGGCGATGCATCCGGCGGTCCAGTCCGGGGTCTTCTTGGCGCGCTTCAACTCAGAGCGCAGATTGGGCTGACCGTGGATAAAGATATCACCACCCGGATCAACGCCCGCCGCCTTGGCCTGAGCTACATCCTGTGAGTTGGGATAGGAAATGCCCAAAGACAGATGATAGCGGCTTCTCGGGTTGCGTCGGTCGATCAGATAGCTCCCCTCGGGGGTCCGACCATCACCACGCTTGGTTTTGGTGCCATTGGGCGCAAAGCCCAGATCAACATCATATTCCCGCAAAACATGCTCATGATGCAAAAGGTACATCTTGCGCGCGCTCTTGTTGACGACCAGCGAGGTCACCTCGGGTCCATCATATGTCAGAAATCTGGGGCCGGCTGAGGCACAAGCCGAAAGGCTCAGCGTTGCCATTGCACCCAATCCAAATGCTCGACGATCCATGATTCACTGCCTGCTGCTTTTTTTTGGGTATTATGCCAAAAACTGAAAAAACTGAAATCACTTTTTGATGTTTGATTGCTCAATTAGACGGCGTTCTATTGCTTCCAACCGCTCTAGCACCTCATCTCGGTAGGCATCGGTCTTCACTTCGTCCTCGGCGTGGTGCGCATCCTGCATCGAATTCACGATCAGACCGACCAGCAAGTTCACAACCGCGAAGGTGGTGACCATGATGAAAGGCACAAAGAACAGCCAGGCGTAGGGGTAAACCTCCATCACCGGGCGCACGATGCCCATGGACCAGCTTTCCAGCGTCATGATCTGGAACAGCGTATAGGCTGACAGGCCCAGATCCCCAAACCAAGCCGGGAAGGAATAAGAGAACAGCTTGGTCGATATCACCGCGCCAATATAAAACAGGATCGCCATCAGCAGGAACACGCTGGCCATGCCCGGAAGGGCCGAGATAAAGCCCTCGACCACGCGGCGCAGGCGCGGTGCAACCGAGATCACGCGCAAGACCCGCAGGATTCGCAGGGCCCGCAGCACCGACAAACCGCCCGCGCTTGGGACCAGAGCGATGCCGACGATCGTGAAATCGAATAGATTCCAACCACTCTTGAAGAAGTTGCGACCTGAGACGATGAGCTTCATCGCGATCTCGACCACGAAAACCGCAAGGCATAGCTTATCGAGAATGACGATCAGTGGCCCCGCCGCATCCATCAGCGTGGGTGAGGTCTCCATCCCCAGCAGAATTGCGTTGAAAATGATCACAGCCGTGATGAACTGCCCGAAGAGGGGGGCTTCGATGATGCTCTGCAAGCGCTGTTTGAACGCCATGGGTTGCTGTCTCCTTAACGTGCGGGGTTCAGCACAAACCGCGCGGCCAGTTCCGTATGGGATGACCACCGAAATTGGTCAACGACCTGCACCCATTCAAGGGTGTAGCCTGCGTCAACCAGCGTTTTTGCATCCCGCGCAAAGGTAATGGGGTTGCACGAGACATAGGCGATCACCGGCGGCTGCGCCTGCGCCAGTTCCGCCACCTGCGCTTCGGCCCCTGCACGCGGCGGGTCAAGGACCACGGCATCGAAGTCCTTGAACTCATCCGGCATCAGCGGGCGCCAGAACAGATCACGGGCCTCACATGTGACGCGTTTCAGCCCCGTCGCCTTGCGCCATCCCTGATCAAGTGCCTGCGTCATAGCGGATTCACCTTCGACCGCGTGAACCTCAGCTTCGTGCGCGAGCGGTAGAGAGAAGGTTCCACTGCCAGCAAACAAGTCCACAATCCGCTTTGCACCTTGCGTGGCTTCCAAAACAGCCTGTGTTAGAGCCTGTTCTCCGTCCTTTGTCGCCTGCAGAAAGGCCCCCGGTGGCGGGATGACCCCGGCGGTTCCAAAACGCTGGACAGGCGGTTGCCGCATCGCGATCACCTCACCATCCCAGCTGAGGCGCGCCAGCCCGTGTTTCTCGGTCGCTTGTGCCAAGGCAAGCTCCAGCGGGCCGTCCAGGGGCTTGCCGCCTGACACCGCGATATCCAGACCGCCCTCGGACAGGGTCAGCGTAACCGCCAGTACACCTTTGCGGCTGCCACCCAGCAGCGCCAGCGCCTCGGCGACCGGGATCGCGGCGATCAGGGCCGGGTCCAGGAGATGGCAATCTGGGATTTCGGTGATCGTATCGGACGCGCGACCGTGAAATCCGGCCAGCGTGCCTTTCTTCGTCCGCCGCACGGCAATCGTTGCCCGCCGACGAGACCGCTCGGGTGAGGTGTGGATCGGTCGCATCGGGGCCTCAAGGCCCTGTGCTGACAGTGCTGTGCGCACGATTTCCACCTTCCAATCCGCCACAAACGCGTCCGAGGCGTGCTGCAACTGGCAGCCTCCGCAGGCTTTGTAGTGGCGGCACGGGGCTTTAACCCGTTGATCTGAAGGGGTTTCCACCCGCATGTCTTCCAGTAGCTGGCCGACCAAAGTTCCGCTGACCACTTCGCCCGGCAAAGTCCGGGGAATATAGACAGGGCCGTCTGCGATACCGTCGCCTTGATGACCAAGGCGGTTGATGGTGAATTGCTGCGTCATGGGGGCCTGATAGCCGGGCTTCGCCTGCAACAAAACCCTTATTCTGCAGCCTCGGCCTGAATGAAACCACCCGACTGGCGATGCCAGAACCGCGCATACAGCCCGCCCTGGTCCAAAAGCGCCTCATGCGTGCCGGCTTCAACGATCCGCCCCTGATCCAGCACGACGATCCGGTCCATCTCGCTGAGGGTCGACAGGCGATGCGCGATGGCAAGCACGGTTTTACCCTCCATCACCCGATGCAGCGCAGTCTGGATCGAGGCCTCGACCTCGGAATCTAGCGCCGAGGTCGCCTCGTCCAGCACAAGGATAGGCGCGTCCTTAAGAATGGCACGGGCCAGGGCGATCCGCTGCCGTTGTCCACCGCTGAGTTTCACGCCTCGCTCACCCAAGTGCGCGTCGTAGCCTTTCCGGCCCTGCGCGTCTTCGAGGCTCAGGATGAACTCATGCGCTTCAGCTTTCTCGGCGGCCTCGATCATCTCGGCCTCGGACGCATCGGGGCGGCCATACAGAATATTCTCACGCGCTGAACGGTTGAACATGGCGGTTTCTTGCGTGACCATCCCGATCTGACGGCGCAGGCTGTCTTGGGTTACTTGCGACACATCCTGCCCGTCAATCGAAATCGCGCCTTTTTCCCCGTCATAGAGCCGCAACAACAGCGAAACGAGGGTGGATTTGCCCGCACCTGACGCCCCAACGATGCCCAGCTTTTCGCCCGGTGCGATCGTCAGGTTCAGATCAGAAACCCCGCCAATATCCCGACCATAGGCAAAGCTGACCGCCTCAAAAGCGATGCTGCCCAGAGACACAACCAAGTCCTTGGCTGCTGCGGCATCTTCAACCCGATCCCGCTTGGCCAGCGTTTTCATGCCGTTTTCGATCTCGCCAACATTGGCGTAGAGACCCATCAGCGTAAAGCTGACCCAGCCCGTCATTTGGGAAATACGGATCGCAACTGCTCCCGCCGCCACAATATCTCCGGCCGTAGCCATCCCTAGTTGCCAAAGCCAAAGCGTTGCACCCAGTAGCATCACTGGCAGGACCCCTGCCAGAACCATGAGGATGAACCGGAACGCGGCAGAGAGTTTGCCGAAATCCAGAGACCTTTCGCGCAGGTCAACCATCGCGTTTCGCGCTGTCTGGTCTTCAAATGCGGAGTGGGCAAACAGCTTGACGGTTTTGATATTGGTGATCGTATCCACCACCTGCCCCGACACCATGGCCCGCGCGCCCGCCCGCGCGGCCGAGCGTTTGCGAATGCGGGGAAGATACCAGCGGACCAGCATGAAATAGACCACCAGCCAACCGGCAAAGGGCAGCATCACCAAAGGATGAATAGACCCTAACAAAAGCAAAGATCCAACAAGAGACGCCAAAGCAAAGACAATCGCGCTGATCGTTTCCGAGACAACCGAGGCCATCGCGTTCGAGGTTTGCATCTGCTTCTGGGCAATCCGACCGGCAAAATCATCGTCGAAATACGTGACTGACTGGCCCAAGGTCCAACGGTTCAGCTTAGCCAGAACCAAGGGCGGGATATTCGGCATGACGATATAGTTGTTCGACACCGAGGACAGGCCGAACAGGATCGGGCGGATCACCATGAAGAATGCTGCCGCGCCGACAATCATCCAGATATTCTCAGCGGTCAGAAAATGCTCGGGCCCGCCCGAGGTCGCGACGTCGATGACTCGGCCTAGAATCCAGGCGGTGGCGGCCTCCATCGCGCCAGCGATCGCCGAGAACGCCGCCGCGACAAACAGCATGGGCCAGGCGCCTGACAGACTCCAGCGAATGAACGCCCCCAGCGTTTGTGGTGGGGGCGTCTCGATGTTCTTGAACGGGTTGATGAGGTCGGCAACCCTCATTCAGCGGCCTCCGGATTCATGAAGCCGCCAGATTGCCGAGCCCAGAACTGCGCGTAAAGGCCACCCTGCGCCAAAAGATCGGCATGCGCGCCCTCTTCCACGATCCGGCCCGCATCCATCACCAGAATACGGTCCATCTGAGCGATGGTGCTGAGCCTGTGGGCAATAGCAATCACGGTTTTTCCTTGCATCATGCCGTAAAGGGTTTCCTGAATGGACGCTTCCACCTCGGAATCTAGGGCGGATGTCGCCTCATCCAACAGCAAAATCGGCGCGTCCTTCAGAATGACTCGCGCAAGCGTCACCCGCTGCCGCTGACCTCCTGATAGCTTCACGCCACGCTCACCCACATGCGCGTCATACCCGGTTCTGCCCTGAGGGTCCTGCAGGTCGAGAATGAACTCATGCGCTTCGGCCTGTTTGGCGGCGGCGATCATCTGATCCTCGGTCGCGTCCGGACGGCCATAGAGGATATTGTCGCGCACCGACCGGTGCAGCAAAGCGCTGTCCTGCTGGACCATGCCGATACGGCTGCGCAAACTGTCCTGCGTGACCTGCGCAATGTGCTGATCGTCGATCAGAATTGCCCCTCGCTCAACGTCATAGAATCGCAAAAGAAGCTTTACTAGGGTCGATTTTCCGGCCCCGGAGCGCCCGATCAGACCAATCTTCTCACCCGGTTGAATGGTCAGGTTGATGTGGTCCAAACCTCCGGCCTCGCGGCCATAGTGGTGCGACAGATCGTTGATTTCGATCTTCCCCTTGCTCAGCTGCAAAGGCTTCGCCGTAGGTGCATCCAGCAGGTCGATGGGCTGGGCGATGGTTTCCATCCCCTCAGCGACGATTCCAAGCTGGCGGAAGAAGCTGGTCAGCGCCCACATGATCCACCCCGTCATCGCGTTCAGGCGCAGGGTCAAAGCAGTCGCCGCCGCAACGACACCAACCGAGGCCGTGCCCTGCATCCACAGGGAAATCGCCCATCCCACGACGCCCACGATCAGCAGGCCGTTCAGAGTGACCAGAACCGCGTCCATGATGGTGAAGATCCGCATTTCGATCTGGAATGTGCGGCGCGTCTCTTCGATGGCCTCGCGGGCATAGTCCATCTCTTGCCGACCATGGGCAAACATCTTGACCGAGTGGATATTGGTGTAGCTGTCCACCACACGCCCCGTCACGGTGGAACGCGCATCGGACGCCGCCTTGGATGCCGGGCCAACGCGCTGGATCGTCCAGCGCACCAACAGCGCATAAAGCGCAAACCAGATCAGCAGCGGGATCAGCAATCGTGGGTCTGCAGCATACAACAGAATGGCAGCGCCAATCAGATAGGCCAACGAGAACGAGATCGCGTCAAAGACCTGGAACACCACCTCGCCGGCAGCAGGAGGGGTCTGCATGATCCGGTTGGCAATCCGCCCGGCAAAGTCATTCTCGAACCAGCCAACCGACTGGCGCAAAACATGTTTATGCGCCCGCCAGCGGATCAGCGTGCCAAAATTCGGTAGGATCGTGTTGTTGAGCAGCAGCACGTCGATCAAATGCAGCAACGGACGCAGCAGTAGGACAAACGCAGCCATCAGCAACAGCTCAGTCCCGTGGTTATGCCAGACTTCGGCCGGAGTTCCACCCAGTAGATCGACCACGCGACCCATATAGGCGATCAACCCGATCTCAACCCCGGCAACGATGATCGATATCAGCGCCGCCCAGGCAAACACCCGATAGAACGGGCGCGAGTAGTCCAGCATGAACGGCCACAGCTTGGTTGGTGGCGCGTCGGCTTCTTTATAGGGGCCAAAAGGGTCAACGAGGTTTTCGAAATAGCGAAACATAGAGGAGTGCTCCGATTGAGCAGAAAATTAGACATGCGAAGAAGAATGGCGCCTGAACACCACCCTATACGGGGTAAGCGTCCCGGCTTTAGCCGAACCAGATCCCGTAATACATTCGCAGTCCTCCATCCATGTGACAGCCGCACGTAAGCACAAACGTTCTGATTTGTCATCCCCTTTTGAGACTTCGTGCTACCCTGCCAGCAAATCCTCGCGCGTCAGGGTGAAGCCGGACGCGATCCAGCTTGCCTCAAGATCGGCCAGTTTCCTGCCCAGCGCAGGGCCAGAGAAGCTGGGAATTAGATCCGTCGCCTTGATCGGGAACTGCGCGGCGGCCCCTGAATGCAGCGCCGCGCGCAGATCCTCGGACCACGGGCGCTCCAGAAACGCACATCGCAACAGTGTTTCGTGCAAGCCCCCCTCGTCGCCATAGCGGTAGCCCAGTTCGGCCACACTGGTCGAGGCCTGCGCCTCCTCCCGCATCCGGGTCAGACGCTGTAACTGGTTGCGGCTCAGGCGCAGGGTCGCAGCATCCTCGGGAGTGGCGATGGCTGCAAGTCTGCGCACCGCGTCCGGTTCGGTACCCGCGGCCTGCTCTATGGCAACCAAAGGCGCCAAGGCGCGATCGTCCGCGCCCGGCAGAAGCTGCGCCAATACTCCCGTGCTGCGCATTGCGGCAACGGAAGGGGCTGGATCGGGCGCACCCAAAAGCTTCAGCAACTCGGTCCCGACACGTTCCCGCGACAAGTTGGACAAACCGTCCAGGTTCGCTGCAATCGCGGCCAGAGCATCAGGATCGAACCCGGCCTCGACATCTCCGTACCAGGCATGAAACCGGAAATAGCGCAGGGACCGCAGATAGTCTTCGCGGATTCGGTTTTCTGCGGTCCCGATGAACCGAACGCGGCGCGCCTGAAGGTCCGGCAGGCCCAAAAGCGGGTCTAAGACGGCACCATCTGGCTTTGCGTAGATCGCGTTCATTGTAAAATCGCGCCGGGCTGCATCCTCTTCCACCTTGTCCGAGAAGGCCACGACCGCGCGGCGGCCATCGGTTTCCACGTCACGGCGAAAGGTGGTGATCTCATGCGGGATGTGATTGCAGACCACAGTTATCGTTCCGTGATCAATCCCAGTAGGAATCGCCTTGAGCCCCGCGCTCTGCGCCAGCTCCAGCACCCTTTTGGGATGCGCATCCGTTGCGATATCAATGTCCGACACCGGCGCGCCCAAAAGCGCGTTGCGCACACATCCCCCCACAAACAGCGCTTGCGCACCGCCATCCGTGAGGGCCGCGCATACCTTTTGTGTCGCAGGGTCCGAAACCCAAGCCGCGCCGATTTGCTTCATTCACTCACCCGTGCTGCAAGCCCGCGCAATATGCGGGCGGTCGCGCCCCATATGTAATAAGGGCCATAGGGCACGGCGAAATACTTCCGTCTTTTCCCCTGCCAACGACGCGACTCGATCACATAATTCGCAGGGTTCAGCACATGTGCAAGAGGAACCGAGAAGATTTCGTCGACTTCGCCGGGTTCGGGCACCGGGTCGAAGCCCTGCCGGATGATCGCCACCACCGGGGTGACCGAGAAGGAAGTGACGGTTTCATGCGTGGGTAGAAAGCCTACAACCTCGGGCAGGTCAGTGGGCAGACCGACCTCTTCCCGCGCCTCGCGCAGGGCAGCGGCGGTGACATCCGCGTCACCTTCATCCTGCTTGCCGCCGGGAAAGGCGATCTGGCCGGGGTGATGTTTCAATGCCGAGGAGCGTTTGGTCAGGATCAGGCGCGGTATCCCGTCCGCGACGGTGATCGGCACCAGCACCCCCGCCGGTCGCAATTTGCGCCCCGGCGGCAGCACGGTGTCTGGGTTCAGGTCAAAATCACTGGACCCATGGCCCGGACGACCCAAAGCCGTCCGGAGTTGTGTCTCTAACTCAGACACTTTTGCTGTTTTCGGCGTCAAACCCCACGGTGGCAGGATCCAGCACGTAGTGCGCACCGCAGAACTGACAATCGGCCGTGACCTGACCTTCGGGCGTGGTCATCTTTTCGATGTCCTTGGCCGAATAGATCGACAGGCTTTGGCGCACACGCTCTTCCGAGCAGGTACAACCAAACTGTACCTGCTGCGCGTCATAGACCCGCGGGTTTTCCTCGTGGAACAGACGCACCAGCAGATCGGTTGGCGCAATTGAGGGGCCGATCAGCTCAAGATCCTCGACTGTATCCAGCAGGATATTGACGCGGCCCCAATTCTCACCTTCTTCGCCATCGACCAGATCAGTGGCGGTCAGGATCTCTCCGGTGCCTTCGCTGGACGCCGCAAAAGGCGAAGCTTTGGGCATATGCTGCAGCATGATGCCGCCTGCGCGCCAATGCTCGCCCACACCCGGCTCGGTCGATTTGCCGAAGCTCAGCGAGAACCGGGTCGGCAACTGCTCGGACTGCGCAAAATAGGCTTCGGCACAAGCACTTATCGAGCCTCCGGCCAGCGGAGTGATGCCCTGATAAGGCTGCGTGCCTTCGCCCTGGTCGATCATGATCGCGAAATAGCCCTCGCCCACCTGATCGAAGGGCGCGCCATCGGTCAGACGATCGCGGTCGAAACTGGCGTAAGCGCGGATGCGGGCTGGCTCACCCTCGTTCTGTGGTGCGTAGTAGTCGGTGGCAATCATACGCACCGGACCCTTGGACTGCACCTGCAACGACAGCTTCCAGCGAAGCGAGACAGTCTGGCCGATCAACGCGGTCAGCAGTGCCATCTCGGCCACGAGGGCCTCAACCTTTTCAGGATAGTCATGCTGTTTCAGGATGCCGTCCAGCACGCCATCCAGACGGGCCACACGCCCGCGCATGTCCGATACATCGAGTTGAAAGGGCAGGACGGTATCGTCCCACGCGATTTTTGTTCCAAGAGACATGGGGTTTCCTTACACGCCAAGGGTTGGCATACCGGCACCATATAGGTCGCAGAGATTGGGTTGTAAGGGGCCATACATGATCAGACGGTTCGGCGAAAGCCCCGAACCCGGGCGCAAGTACACCCGGCGGGTCGGAGTCTACGCGTTGCTGCCCCGCTCAGGGCACCTTCTTCTGACCTGCCAGACCGAACCGGGGCCGGATCTGCAATTGCCCGGCGGCGGAATAGATCCGGGCGAATCACCCGCAACCGCTCTGCACCGCGAAGTGTTTGAGGAAACGGGCTGGCTGATCGCGGCACCCCGTCGTGTCGGCGCGTTCCGGCGATTTACCTATATGCCGGAATATGACCTCTGGGCCGAGAAGGTCTGCCTGATCTATCACGCGCGCCCGGTACGGCGACTGGGGCCACCGAGCGAACCGTTCCACGAAGCGCTCTGGATGCATACCGCCGACGCGGTTGAAACGCTGGGCAACGATGGCGATCGCCATTTCGCGATGCTGCATCTTCGCGGGCTTTAGATCGTTTCGGGTTTAGCCTGCGACGCGAATACCCTGCCACGCTTTCAGCGTTTTCGGGACATTTGTTTCACTTGATGATTCAGGTAAAATCCAAAACGCTTTAGGCCCCATTATATTCGAAGAACACGGCCGAGACATCGTCGCCCATACCGCTTTCAGGTGACATCACCTGTGTCAGGCGCCAGAACAGATCGTCCAAAAACTCAGGCCCACAGCGACCCGCGGCACAGTCGAACGCCATGTCCCGCAAGCCGTCGTCATCCAGCATTCCGCCTTCAGCCAAAGCGCATTCCGTGAACCCGTCTGAATGCAGTAACAAACGGTCCCCCGGCTCCATCTTCGTCTCAATCTGCTGAAACTTCACATCCGGGATCAACCCGATGGGTAGCCCACCTTCGCCCAGAAACTCGGTCGTGCCATCGCGTCGCAGCATCAACGGATGTGGATGCCCGGCCTGAACCATCCTGATATGCCCGTTGCGCAGATCTACAATGGCATAGACCATAGTAAAATATTCTTCGATCCCGGCATCCGCCAGCAATCGGGAATTCAGCATCCCCGCGACTTCCTCCGGGGGGAGCAACGCGTAGAATTTGTCAAACCGCTTTTCCATTGCGACGTTCTGTTCGAAATGCTTGCTGGACAGATAGCCGCCCAACCGCGCGGTCATCATGGCCGAGGTGATGCCGTGCCCGGATACATCAATACTGTAGAACCCAAGGCGGTTAGGACCGGGTGAGAACATCCCTACCAGATCGCCTCCGATATGCCCACAGGGTTTCAACAACAGACTGACGCGCGATTTACCGAACTCTTGCGTGAGGTCAGGCACCAGCGATTCCTGTATCTTGCGGGCTTGGATCAGGTCCTTGTCGATGGCCTCATGCGCCAGTTTCAACTCTTGCAGGGCGGATTCGATCAGTCGGTTCTTCTGCGACAACTCGCGCTGCATATCCAGAATACGCGCACCGGCCGAGATACGCGCTCGCAACTCATCCGCCTCAAGCGGTTTGATCAGGAAGTCATCCGCGCCCGCGTCCAGACCCCGCGCAACCTCCTGCTTTTCGCTTTTTGAGGTGAGCAGGATGAAATAGCTGTAGTGCTCCGCCTCAAGCGCACGGAAAGCGCGGCAGAACTCAAGCCCGCTCATCCCCGGCATGACCCAATCGCTGAGAACAAGGTCCGGCGCGGCTTCGGTACAGATTTCTATCGCCGCCTCGCCATTGTCGGCCTCAAGAACCTCAAAACCCCATTTCTTGAGCGAGGCCACCAGAATGCGCCGTTGCAGGCGGCTGTCATCTACCACCAGCACCCTCCGGATTGCACCGAAGTCCAGATCGGATCTGGTTTCTTCAAGACTTGCCGCTGGCACTCTGCAACCCCACACGCTTCCTTTTATCGGGATGGTGCGACCCTACGCGTCTGGGGCTTAACATCGGGTGAAGGCCAATAGAGGACGACGCTTAACCCGACATTTACTCAAGCCGGGCTACCACGGATCCATTCAATTCCGATGCAGGACACCACCCATGATCCACTGGCCCCGAGTTCGACAGCTACGCGACGAGGTTGGCGCTGATGAGTTCAATGAGGTTGTCGAGATTTTTCTGGATGAGGTGCAAGAGGTCACCGCCCGCCTGCACGCAGACACCGCGCGTCAGGATCTTGAACAGAACCTGCATTTCCTGAAAGGCAGCGCCTTAAGCCTTGGGTTCGAGGTGTTCTCGAAGCTCTGTCAGGATGGCGAAAGGCTGGCCGCCTCAGGTGAGGCGGCAAAAGTCGATCTATCCGAAATCCTCGCCGTGTTTGCTGCGTCGAAATCAGTGTTTCAAGCCGAACTTAAAGACAATCTGCGCTAGATCACAAACTGTGCCAGCGTCTCATCCTCGGTGATGTCGGTATAGGTGAACCCGGCCTCATCTAGGTGCGCAAAGAGGCGGGCGAAGTTCTCGGGCTTACGGGTCTCGATTCCGATCAGGACCGAGCCGAAATTGCGCGCCGATTTCTTCATGTATTCGAACCGGGCGATATCGTCTTCGGGTCCGAGGATGTTCAAGAACTCTTTCAACGCGCCGGGGCGCTGCGGCAGGCGCAAGATGAAGTATTTCTTGACCCCGGAATAGCGCTGCGCGCGCTCCTTGACCTCGGGCAGACGCTCAAAATCGAAATTGCCGCCAGAGGTGACACAAACAACCGTTTTGCCACGGATAAAGCTTTGCACATCAGCAACCGCCTCAATCGCCAATGCGCCAGCGGGCTCCAGCACGATGCCTTCCACATTAAGCATCTCGATCATTGTGGTGCAGATGCGATCCTCGGACAGGACCAGCACATCCGATAAGTGACGGTCTTTCAACAGCTCAAACGGCTTGGCACCGATCTTGCCGACCGCCGCGCCATCGACGAAATTATCTACGTGATCCAAGGCAACCGGATGCCCTGCAGCCATTGCCGCGTGCAGACAGGCCCCACCTTTGGGTTCGACAAACAAACAGTGGGTCCTATCCCCGAACCAAGTTGCCACGCCCGACGACATACCGCCGCCGCCGACCGGCAAGATGACATGATCAGGCACGCGGCCCAGCTGTTCCTCGATCTCGACCGCAAGCGAAGCCTGACCTTCGATCACATCCTCATCATCGAACGGCGACAGGAAATGCCCGCCTTCTTTTGCGCACCACACTTGTGCTGCGGCAAGCGTATCGTCGAAATAGTCTCCGCTGAGGTGAACCTCGATATTGTCGCCGCCGAAGATACGGGTCTTCTGGATCTTCTGCTGAGGCGTGGTGACCGGCATGAAGATCACCCCCTTCACATCCAGATGCTTGCACATGAAGGCCACGCCCTGCGCGTGGTTGCCGGCGCTGGCACAGACGAATAGATCCTGCCCCTGCTGCTTGCGCATGGCATTGAAGGCGCCTCGAATCTTGTAGGAACGAACCGGGCTGAGGTCCTCTCGCTTGAGCCAGATATCAGCACCGTAGCGGTCAGACAGATGGGCATTCCGCTGCAAAGGCGTTGCCGGAAACACAGAGCGCATCGCCTGTTCGGCAGCGCGGGCACGGGTCATGAAATCGCTCATGCCGGTTTCAGTGGCTTATCCTAAGCAAAAGGGCAAGGAATACATGTGTGTACGAATTACGACAGCGCGCGTTTTTCGATGAAGACGCCATAGAACGTTGTCAGGATGCTGACATTGACTAAGGGCACGATCAGCATGCTGGCGAAAACCACCACCAAAGCGCCAATCACTGGGATGATCAGAAGCGCTGCGAACAGAAGCTGAAGCACCATCTGGAACAATACCAGCAACACAACCAGCGCCACTATGGTGCCGTTCGCTCCGTCAGTTGCCCGCCACGCGTTCGACAGTTTCAACGGTTCGCCTATTGCTGCGGCAGGCATGATCGGAGACACCCGGTAAAAGGCCACGGAAAGACCCACAACAACCAGAAGCCACGCCAATATGCCCATCGCGGCCGAGGCCTGCGTCAAAAATCCGATGACCAGCATCGCCGGGATCAGGACGACCACACCCAGCAAGGCCAGCATCACCATCCGCCCAATGTAAGCGAGCATTCGATCCGATCTGAACGCGGGCAGAAAACCGGCCGGGTACTCTTCGAGCAGGACAAAGCGATGCCAGGACACGACAATCCAAACCATGATCGCAAATAGGGATGCCACCACGCAGAACAGGAAAGCTGTGACCGCGCCCGGCGATGCTGCATCCGGCAGACCGTTTGGTTCGGTCGAGATATCTTCGAACGAAATACCAAATAGAAGGCTGAATGCGATTATGACCAGACCGCCGATCAATGCGGGGATCAGCGCGATCTGAATCGCCTGTTTCAGGTTCCGCAAAACCATCTTGATCGAATGCATGAAAATCTCGAACGCCAACATCTGGAAATACCCCTGCTCAACTATCTCTTGTTCTTTGTCCGGCCGTTTCACCCCAATTCCCGGCCTGCGTCAATCCACACAGCTTGCCCCCGCTCACAAAACCCGTTAGGGGCCAATCGTCTTGCGAATAAGGGGAAGTCAGATGTCCGCGCCAAAGAAAGTTGTTCTGGCCTATTCCGGTGGCCTTGATACCTCGATCATTCTGAAATGGTTGCAGACCGAATATGGATGTGAGGTCGTCACCTTCACCGCCGATCTGGGTCAGGGTGAGGAACTGGAACCCGCCCGCCAAAAGGCTGAGATGCTGGGGATCAAACCCGAAAACATCTATATCGAGGACATCCGCGAAGAGTTCGTGCGCGACTTCGTTTTCCCGATGTTCCGTGCAAATGCGCAGTATGAAGGTCTGTACCTGCTGGGCACTTCGATCGCGCGGCCTCTGATCTCGAAACGTCTGGTTGAGATCGCTCAGGAAACCGGTGCCGATGCCGTAGCACATGGCGCAACCGGCAAGGGCAACGATCAGGTTCGCTTTGAATTGGCCGCCTACGCACTGAACCCCGAAATCAAGGTCATCGCCCCGTGGCGCGAGTGGGATTTGACCAGCCGTACTCGACTGATCGAATGGGCCGAAGCGCATCAGATCCCGATCGCCAAGGACAAGCGCGGCGAGGCACCCTTCTCGGTCGATGCTAACCTGCTGCACACCTCCTCCGAGGGCAAGGTTCTGGAAGACCCCGCCGATATGGCGCCCGACTACGTCTACCAGCGCACCGTCCACCCTGAAGACGCGCCCGATCTGCCCGAATTCATCGAGATCGGTTTCGAAAAAGGCGACGCAGTCAGCATAAATGGCGAGGCGATGAGCCCGGCCACCATCCTGACAAAGCTGAACGAATATGGCGGCAAGCACGGCATCGGTCGTCTTGACCTGGTCGAAGGCCGGTTCGTCGGCATGAAGTCGCGCGGCATCTATGAAACTCCGGGCGGCACCATCCTGCTGGAAGCACACCGTGGTATCGAATCCATCACCATGGACCGTGGCGCGATGCACCTGAAAGACCAGCTGATGCCGCAATATGCCGAGCTGATCTATAACGGTTTCTGGTACTCGCCCGAACGCGAGATGCTTCAGGCCGCCATCGACAAGAGCCAAGAGCATGTCACCGGCACCGTGCGCGTGAAACTGTATAAAGGTCTTGCCTCGACCGTGGGCCGCTGGTCCGATCACTCGCTGTATTCCGAGGCGCATGTGACCTTCGAGGAAGACGCAGGTGCCTATGATCAAACCGACGCCGCAGGCTTTATCCAGCTGAACGCACTGCGTTTGAAACTGCTGGCGGCACGCGACAAACGCCTGTCCAAGTAGCCTGGCAAACAGTTTAGAATTCGAAACCCCGGCAATCATACGGTTGCCGGGGTTTTCTTTTGCCCAACGGACCCAGCGTCATGCTTGCCGGATGTGGGGCCATGTCTTTACGCATACGTCAAGTTTAAAAGGACAGACCATGCTGCAAGAGATCGCCGACGGAATTCAAAAAGGACTGAATGGCAAAAGCTTTGATGGCTCACTCAAGTTCGATTGCGGCGATGCGGGCGTGATCGTGCTGGTCGACAATCAGGCCACCACGCAGGATCAGGATACCGATTGCACCATCCGGATCTCGCAGGACAACCTGACCAAGCTGCTGACCGGCAAGCTGAACCCGATGACCGGCGTTGCTTTGGGAAAGCTTAAAATCTCGGGCAATATGGGCGTGGCGATGAAGCTGGGGCAGCTGCTCGGTTAATCGCCTTCCGAGAACACATCAAACGCCTTCAGCGCCTTTGCGCTGTAGGCAAAAGACGGGCCTCCGCCCATATAGGTCGCCATTGAGAGCGCCTCGCACAGTTCCTCGCGGGTGGCACCGAGACGCACCAGTGATTTCACGTGAAACCCGATGCAGCTGTCGCAACGTGTGGCGATGGCAATGCCCAGCGCGATGAACTCTTTGGTTTTTTCGCTCAGGGCGCCGTCGGTTTTGGCCGCCTTGCCCATCATCCCGAAGCCGCGCACCGTTTCGGGGACCTCTTTCGAGAGGGTGCCGATATTGGCCTCGGTCTCGGCCATGAAGTCTTTCCAGTCCATACTGTGCCTCCTTATCCGCGTTCGTCTGCGCCCATGCGGCGTTCCAGCCAGCGTACCCCGGCGCTGATGATCAGAACCAGGATCAGGTATTCAAATATCAGCAAGGTGTAGATTTCCAGCGGGCGGTATTCCGTCACCACCAGCTCATTTGAGCGGCGGGTCAGTTCCTGCATGCCGATGACGCTGGCAAAGGCGCTCATCTTAACGATGTAGATGAACTGGTTGGCCAAGGGCGGCAGGATACGTCGGATTGCTTGCGGCAGGATCACGTAGCGCATGGTTTGCACATAGTTCAGCCCGATGGTCTGCGCCGCCTCGCGCTGACCGCGTGCGATGGATTGGATGCCGGCGCGGTAGATCTCGGCCGTGAAGGCACTGTCGGAAATCGCCAGGGTGATGATCGCGCCCCAGAATGGGTCAATCGGGATGTTCAGACCCATCGACTGGAACACGATCGGCAGTCCGTAGAACACCCAGAACAGCATAGGCAACAGCGGAATGGCGCGAATGAACTCGACATAGACCCTGTTCAGCAGCCGCCAGCCGCGTTTCTCGGACAGTCCGGGCAAGGCAACCAACAGGCCGATCACAATCGACAGCGCCGCCGCGATCAGAGAGATCAGGATCGTCGCGCCCATGCCCGAGATCAGGAATTTCACATTGGTCCAGCCCGAGTCAGTCCTCGGGTCGATAACATACCAGCCCCATGTCTGGGATGAGGAACAGCCTGCCAGCAGCAGAAGCGGTATGAGGAGAAGTGCTTTTTTCATCGTACCCACTCAGTGCTGCAATATCTGGCTGAGGAACTTGCGGCACCGCTCCGAGGTCGGATTGGTGAAGAAATGCTCGGGCTTGCCCTGCTCCACGATCTCGCCCTCATCCATGAAGATCATCTTGTCGGCGACTTTGCGGGCAAACCCCATTTCATGAGTGACCACGACCATGGTCATGCCTTCATTCGCCAGCTCAACCATCACGTCCAGCACCTCGGCGATCATTTCCGGATCGAGGGCCGAGGTCGGCTCATCAAACAACAGAACTTTCGGCTCCATGCACAGGGATCGGGCGATGGCCACACGCTGTTGCTGGCCGCCCGATAGTTGCGTGGGGCGTTTATCGGCCTGATCCGGGATGTGGACACGCTCAAGATAGTGGCGCGCGCGCTCTTCGGCCTGCGCGCGGCTCAGGCCCCGCGCCTTGATCGGGCCGAGGGTCAGGTTGTCCAGAACGCTCAGATGCGGGAACAGGTTGAACTGCTGAAACACCATGCCGACCTCGGACCGGATCGTGGCTGCAGATTTGGCGTCATCCTTCAGTTCGACCCCGTCAATTCGGATGGTGCCTTTCTGATGTTTCTCCAACTGGTTGATACAGCGCACGACCGTGGACTTACCCGAGCCGGACGGCCCGCAGATCACAACCTTTTCACCACTATTAACTGTGAGGTTGATATTCTTGAGGACATGGAACGTATCGAACCACTTGTTGACATCGACAAGCTCGATGGCGGGGTCTGGCATTGGTCGATCTGTCCCTAGTTTGCGCGGGTGGATTGATTTATTGGGCCTGCGCCCCCTATCCCGCTTAAAACAACGAACTATATATGGCAGCAAGTCCCAGCTGCCACCAACAGGAGAATTAAATGAACACAATCTGGAGAGCAGCCGCTGCCGCTGCGCTTGGTCTGGTCTTGTCAGGCGCAGCCCAAGCACAATCGGCGCTGAACGAAATCCTCGATTCCGGTGTGTTGAAGGTCGGAACGACAGGCGACTGGAACCCAATGTCCCTGCGGGATCCGGCCACGAACAGCTACAAAGGCTATGACATCGACATCATGAACGAACTCGCCGCCGATCTGGGGGTTGAGGTCGAATACGTCCCGACCGATTGGAAAACACTGGTGAATGGTGTCGTGGCCAAGAAATATCACCTGACCGGCTCGGCCTCGATCTCACCGCCGCGCATGAAGGTTGCCGGATTCTCGGACAGCTATATCTCGGTTGAGCTGTTTCCCTACACGACAAAGGACAAGGCCGATAAATTCGACGGCTATGAATCTATCAACCAGTCGGGTGTGACAGTCGCGACAACACTGGGCACCACCTTTGAGAAGCGTGTCCGCGAGTGGTTCCCGAATGCCGAAATCAAAGTGGTCGAAGCCCCCGCACGTGGTTTTCAAGAGGTGATCGCCGGACGGGCGGATGTGTTCATCACATCGAATATCGAGGGCTCCACCCTGGAAGAGAAGTTCCCGATCGAGCGTGTGAAAAACGCCGGTCCACGCTCGCCTTCACCAATCGCGATGATCCTGCCGCAGGATGATCAGGTCTGGATCAACTATGTGAACAACTGGATTGAGGTGAAGAAAGCCCAGGGTTTCTTTGAGGAAAACCAGAAGAAATGGGGTCTGTGATCCCGCCAACGCCCGGTCTAACAGCCGGGCGTTTTCTTGCCCTCCCCTTGGGTAAACAGGTTGGTCAATAAACTCAGGTCACCAGCGCGTGACATTCCATGTCAGGCAATTGCAACTTGTTAGAACACCGGTCACCTTGAGTCTCGGAAGGAGACATACCATGACCCGGACTGCATATCTCGACTACCTAAAACCCGCCCTGTTGTTCACCTTGATTGCACTGGCCGCAACCTTGCGCGCCGTTCCGGCCCCGGCTGCAGGGACCGAGACCCTGACGGTTGCCGGCGGATGCTTCTGGTGTGTTGAATCCGATTTCGAATCCGTACCCGGCGTCTTAGGCGCTGTGTCCGGGTTCACGGGCGGTTCTGTCTCAAACCCGACATATGATCAGGTGACCAAAGGTGGTACGGGCCACTACGAGGCCGTTCAGATCACGTTTGATCCTGCGCGCGTCTCACGCGAAACGCTGCTGAACATGTTCTTCCGCTCGGTCGATCCCACAGATGCGGGCGGTCAATTCTGCGATCGGGGAGAGAGCTACCGCACGGCGATTTTCGTCTCTAACGCAGGGGAAAAAGCGCTTGCGCAACAGGCAAAGACCAACGCGCAACGAGCCCTCGGCCAAACGGTCGTCACCCCGATCCTGCAGGAGGGCGCGTTTTATCCGGCTGAAGCATACCATCAGGACTACTACAAAGGCGACAAGCTGGTGTTCACCCGCTTTGGCCCCAAACGCCAGAAGAACGCCTATAAAGCCTACCGCAATGCCTGCGGTCGGGATGCTCGGGTGAAGCAGCTTTGGGGAAGTGACGCGCCCTTTGCCGGATCTTAATCCAGCTGCGCGTCCCGGACTTCCCTCAGATCCGGAATGACATCCGCAGTGCCGTGCCGCGTGACCATCAGGGCCGCGGCGCGGTTTGCTTGTAGAATGGCCTGCTCCATCGGCATGCCACGGTCCATCCCAGCCAAAACATAGCCGGTGAACGTATCCCCTGCGCCTGTCGTATCCACCGCCTGCACCTTGTGAGCCGCGAAATCCACGGGGTCACAACCTTGCTGCAGATACCGCGCGCCTTTCGACCCAAGCGTAACGATCACATGGCGCACCGGCAGTTCCGCTGCATCCAGCCCAGTTTCCTGCCGCAATTGCTCGGCCTCGACTTCGTTGAGGATCAGGAAATCCAGATAAGGCAGAACCTCTTGCACCGATTGCGCCTGAAACGGCGCGGCGGCGTAGCAGACGGTCAGGCCAAGCTCATGCCCCAGACGGGCCGCTTCGACCTGAGCGTTGGTTTCGTTCTGCAAAACCAGAATATCTCCGGTATTGGCCGAGGCCAGCGCCTGCCCAATCTGCGCGCTGTCAAGCGCATGGTTGGCACCGGGGTAGAGGATGATCAGGTTCTCGCCCTGGGCGTCCACCCCAATGATCGCGTGACCGGTCGGCACATCCACCTCAGCGATGAACCGCGTGTCGACGCCATATTCCGTCAGTCGATCCTTGGCCCAGCGCCCATCCGGACCGACAGCACCGATTTGGCTGACCCGGGATCCCGCGCGCGATCCGGCAACGGACATATTGGCCCCTTTGCCGCCCAGAAAACGCTCAAGACCGTCTGCCGCCAAGGTCTCACCCGCCGCAGGCAGGTGCGGCAGGCCGTAAACCATGTCGGCATTGATCGAGCCTAGGTTCCAGATCGTCATGACTTGCCAATATCGCAGGAGGCCAGAATGGCCATGTTCAGGATATCATTGGCCGTCGACACGGTCGAGCAGATCTGGATCGGTTTATCGACACCAGACAGGATCGGGCCGATCACGGTGGCGCCGCCCATTTCTTGCATCAGCTTGGTCGAGATCGAGGCCGAGTGCCGCGCGGGCACGATCAGGATATTGGCCGGGCCGGTCAGGCGCTGGAACGGGTATCCGGCCTGCTGGTCCACGTTCAGGGCAACATCGACAGTCATCTCGCCTTCGTATTCGAAATCAACGCCGCGCTGGTCCAGAACCGCAGGCGCGCGGTGCATCTTTTCGGCCCGTTCCGAGACCGGATAGCCAAAGGTCGAGAAGCTGACAAAAGCCACGCGGGGTTCAAGCCCCATATGGCGGGCCACGTCGGCCGAGCGTTCAGCGATATTGGCCAAATCGTTCTCATCCGGCCATTCATGCACGAGCGTATCGCCGATCAGAACAATGCGCCCCTTGTGCAGCAACGCCGTCACGCCCGCCGCGCCATGGGCAGCGTCAGCATCGAATACATGGTTGATCCGGTCCAACACATGGGCCGATTTGCGCGTTGCCCCCGTCACCAGACCGTCGCCATGCCCATGCGCCAGCATGAGGGATGAGAACACATGCCGATCCCGGGCCGCCAGACGGTGGATATCCTTGGGGTCAAAACCTTTGCGTTGCAAACGGTTGTACAGGAAATTCGAGTAGGCCTCGAGATGCGAGGTGTTGGCGGCGTTCACCACCTCAAGCTCACGCACCGCATCGCCAAGACCGGCTTCTTCCAGCTTGGTTTTCACATCATCTGGACGACCCACAACCAGCGCCTTGCCAAAGCCCGAGCGCTGATAGGTCACCGCTGCACGCAACACGCGCGGATCATCGCCCTCGGCAAAGATCATGCGGCTTTGTGCCTGACGCGCACGTGCGTTCAGGCCGCGCAGGATGCTGGCGGTCGGGTCCATGCGGGACTTGAGGCTGAGCTCATACGCCTCCATGTCGATGATCGGACGGCGAGCCGCTCCGGTATCCATCCCGGCCTTTGCTACAGCGGGCGGGATACGGTGGATCAGGCGCGGGTCAAATGGCGTCGGGATGATGTAGTCGCGGCCAAAGGTCAGCGATTTGCCATAGGCCATGGCGACCTCATCCGGCACATCCTCACGCGCCAGACGGGCCAGAGCATGGGCACAAGCGATCTTCATCTCGTCATTGATGGCGCGCGCGTGAATATCCAGCGCACCGCGGAACAGGTAAGGGAAGCCCAGAACGTTGTTCACCTGGTTCGGATAGTCGCTGCGGCCTGTGGCAACAATCGCATCAACGCGAACCTCATGCGCCTCTTCCGGCGTGATTTCAGGATCCGGGTTCGCCATCGCGAAAATCACTGGATTATCGGCCATGCTGGCAACCATATCCTGCGTCACAGCCCCCTTGACCGAAACGCCTAGGAATACATCCGCACCTTTCATGGCATCTTCAAGCGAACGCAAATCGGTTGAGATCGCATGGGCCGACTTCCACTGGTTCATACCCTCGGTTCGACCCTGATAGATCACGCCCTTTGTGTCACAGACGATGCAGTTCTCATGCCGCGCACCCATCGACTTGAGCAGCTCAATACAGGCAATCCCCGCCGCGCCCGCGCCGTTCAGAACGATCTTAACGTCTTCGATCTTTTTGCCCGAAATATGCAGCGCATTCAGCAGACCTGCTGCACAGATCACCGCCGTGCCGTGCTGGTCGTCATGAAAGACGGGGATGTCCATCTCTTCTTTCAGCCGCTGTTCGATGATGAAACATTCCGGCGCCTTGATGTCTTCCAGATTGATGCCACCAAAGGTCGGCCCCATCAGGCGCACCGCGCGGCAGAACTCATCCGGGTCTTCGGTGTCCAACTCGATATCGATCGAGTTCACATCCGCAAACCGTTTGAACAGGACAGATTTCCCCTCCATCACCGGTTTCGACCCCAGCGCACCCAGATTGCCAAGACCCAGCACGGCGGTCCCGTTTGAGATCACAGCAACAAGATTGCCCTTGTTGGTATAGTCATAGGCAGTCTCGGGCGCTTCGGCGATTGCTTCACATGGAACAGCGACGCCGGGGCTGTAGGCCAGCGAAAGATCGCGCTGTGTGGTCATGGGAACGGTGGCCTGCACCTCCCACTTGCCGGGGGTTGGGTCGAGGTGAAAGGCCAGTGCCTCTTCTTTGGTGATCTTCGCTTTGGGCATCTTAAATGTCGTTTCCATGACTTCGGGGCTGATGCGTCATAGCGCAGCCACGCGCGGGCCTCAACGAGAATGAGTTTTCGGCTTTTACAGAAGATGGGGGATTTGTAAGGTCACGTCCGGAACACGCCAGAAGGGGGCCGCTTTTGTCCACAGTCACGCCGATGATGGCGCAGTATCTCGAGATCAAAGAAGCCCATGCCGACGCCCTGCTGTTCTATCGTATGGGCGATTTCTACGAGATGTTCTTTGAGGACGCCGTCAACGCCGCCGAGGCGCTGGACATCGCCCTGACCAAGCGCGGCAAACACAATGGCGACGATATCCCGATGTGTGGTGTTCCGGTGCATGCGGCCGAGGGCTATTTGCTGACCCTCATCCGCAAAGGGTTTCGCGTGGCCGTCTGCGAACAGATGGAAAGCCCAGCTGAAGCGAAGAAAAGAGGTTCTAAATCGGTGGTAAAGCGCGATGTCGTGCGTCTTGTAACGCCCGGCACGCTGACCGAAGACGCCCTGCTGGAAGCCCGCCGCCACAACTTTCTGGCCACTTACGCCGAGGTCCGGGATGAGGCCGCACTCGCCTGGGCCGATATCTCGACTGGGGCGTTTCACGTGATGCCTTTGACCTCCGTTCGCCTCAGCCCCGAGCTAGCTCGGCTCGCCCCATCCGAGCTGATCGTCGCCGACGGGATGGAGCAGTCGCTGAACGAAACCATCCGCGACCTTGGGATTTCTCTGACGCCTGTCGGGCGGGCCAGTTTCGACAGTACCGCGGCGGAAAAACGCATCTGCGGGCTGTTTCACGTGGGCGCGCTGGAGGCGTTCGGGTCTTTTGGCCGGGCAGAGATTTCCGCCATGGGCGCCCTGATCGACTATCTTGAGATCACGCAGAAGGGCAAACTGCCCCTCCTGCAAACACCCCTGAAGGAATCCGAAGACCGTGTGGTGCAGATCGATGCCGCCACTCGCCGCAATCTGGAACTAACCCGATCTCTGTCAGGCGGTCGCGCCGGATCGTTGTTGTCGGTGGTCGACCGCACCGTCACACCCGGCGGGGCACGATTGCTGGAACAGCGCCTCTCAAGCCCGTCTCGTAATCTGGATGTGATCCATTCCCGTCTCGACGCCGTCAGCTTTGCCGCCGAAGACAGCCTGATCGCCTCGGACCTGCGCGAGGCCCTCCGCAAAACCCCCGATCTGGACCGCGCCCTGTCTCGCCTGTCGCTTGAACGTGGCGGGCCTCGCGATCTGGCCGCCATCCGCAACGGCCTGACCCAAGCCGCCGCAATTGCCGGCATCTGCGAGGGACAAGATATGCCGGTCCTGCTGGCAACCGCGTTGCAAAACCTTGTTGGCTTTGACGATCTCCTAAACCTGCTGGATGAGGCTTTGGTGGCCGAACCGCCCCTGCTGGCCCGCGACGGAGGTTTCATCGCCCCCAGCTTTGACCCCGAACTGGACGAAGCGCGCACCCTACGCGACGAAGGACGATCCGTCATCGCCGGGTTTCAGCAGAAATATGCGGAACACACCGGCATCACCTCGCTGAAGATCAAGCACAACAACGTCTTGGGCTATTTCATCGAAACCACGGCCACTCATGCCGAGAAGATGCTGAACCCGCCGTTCTCCGAGACCTATATCCATCGCCAAACCACCGCCAATCAGGTGCGGTTCACGACGGTCGAACTCTCGGAGATCGAAACCCGTATCTTGAATGCTGGAAACTTGGCGTTGGAGATCGAAAAGCGGCTCTATAAAAGGCTTTCTGACGAAATTCTGACCCTTGCCGCCCGACTGAACCAAGCCGCCCGAGGACTGGCCAAGCTGGATCTGACCACAGCCCTTGCCGACCTTGCGCGTGGTGAGAACTGGTGCCGCCCACAAGTCGACACTTCGCGCGCCTTTGAGGTTCAGGGAGGACGCCACCCGGTGGTCGAACACGCGCTGCGCCAGCAAAGCGGCGATGCCTTCGTCGCAAATGACTGCGATCTCAGTGCCGAAGACGGGGCCGCAATTTGGCTGCTGACCGGTCCCAACATGGCCGGTAAATCAACCTTCCTCCGCCAGAACGCTCTGATCGCCCTACTGGCCCAAATGGGCAGCTACGTCCCTGCGGAACAGGCCCATATCGGCCTTGTCAGCCAGCTTTTCAGCCGTGTCGGAGCATCGGACGATCTGGCCCGAGGCCGCTCGACCTTCATGGTCGAGATGGTCGAAACCGCCGCCATTCTGAATCAGGCCGATGACCGCGCCCTCGTCATTCTGGACGAAATCGGCCGCGGCACCGCCACCTATGACGGCCTCTCCATCGCCTGGGCCACGCTGGAGCACCTGCACGCTACCAACCAATGCCGTGCCTTGTTTGCCACGCATTACCACGAACTCACCGCGCTTGCTGGAAAGCTCAAAGGCGTCGACAATGCCACCGTCGCCGTGAAGGAATGGGAAGGTGAGGTCATCTTCCTGCACGAGGTCCACAAAGGCGCCGCCGACCGTTCTTACGGTGTGCAGGTCGCCCAACTCGCGGGTCTGCCTGCCTCAGTTGTTGAACGTGCCCGCATCGTATTGGATCAACTGGAAAAAACCGAGCGTGAGGGCGGTAAACAAAAATCCCTGATTGACGACCTTCCGCTCTTTTCTGCCGCTCCGCCACCGCCGCCGCCTGCACCGAAAGCCTCACCGGTCGCAGACATGCTGAACGACATCCTGCCAGACGAGCTGACCCCTCGCGAAGCACTCGACCTGATCTACAAACTGAAAGAGGCGGCCAAATCCTGACCGCCCCTTCTTCTGTTCAAAAATACCTCCGCCGGAGGCTTGGCCTCGCAGAGGCCAATCAGCTTGCAGGTGTCGACGACACGCCAACCTGCGCCGGGCGCAGCAAACGGTCGTGCAACATAAACCCTTCAGCCGAAACCTGAATGATGTCCCCCGCTCGCGTTCCCGGCACCGGAGCTTCAAACATCGCCTCATGCACATTCGGATCGAACCGATCCCCAACCTCCGGCGTGATCACTTCGATCCCGTGCTTCTGGAACACATCCTTCAGTGCGCGCATGGTCAGCTCAACACCTTCCAGCAAACCAGCAGCCACTTCTTTCTGCTCATCGGTCGCTGCTTCAAGCGCGCGTTTCATGTTGTCATAAACCGGCAGCATGTCGCGGGCCAGTTTCGACCCACCATATTGCTCCGCGTCCCGGCGGGCCTTGTCGCCACGCTTGCGCGCGTTTTCCGCGTCAGCCAAAGCGCGCATGAACTTGTCTTTGTAGTCATCCCGCTCGGCGCGCAGTTCATCCAGTTCCAACGCCTCGTCGCTGATCTCAGCGAACTCTTCGGCCAGTTCTTCCGCTTCGGCCGCCATGATGTCGTCCAGAAATTCTTCGTTCTTGGGCTCTGCCATCTCTTACCCTCTAGCTCCGGTCGGATATCAGCTTGCCGACCAGTTGCGCCGTATAATCCACGATCGGTACGATCCGTCCATAATTCAAACGTGTGGGTCCGATGACCCCAACCGCACCAATTATCTTACGATCAGCGTTCATATAAGGAGACACCACCAAAGAGGAACCCGAAAGTGAGAAAAGTTTGTTCTCAGACCCAATAAAAATGCGCACACCCTCGCCTTCCTCGGTCAATTCAAGGAATTCGGCTATGTCGCGCTTGCGTTCAAGATCATCGAACAGGGTGCGAATGCGGTCCAACTCCTCGACCTCACCCGAATCCGCCAGAAGATTCGCCCGGCCGCGCACAATCAGACGCGCCGAGTCGCTTCCATCGCCGTCCCAGGCCGCAATCCCGCTTTCCACCATCTCTCGGGCCAGTACGTCGATCTCTTGCCGACGCGCATCAATCTGCGACAGCATCTGACGCCGCACTTCGCTGAGCGTTCGCCCCTCGATCAGTGCATTCAGGAAATTCGCGGCCTCTCGCATCGAACTGGGCGTCTGACCCGGCGGCGGTGTGAACAGCCGGTTTTCAACATGCCCATCCGAGAACACCAGAACCACCAGCGCCCGGTCATGCGCCAATGAGACAAACTCGATATGCTTGATCTCGGCCTCATGTTTTGGCGTCAAAACTAGCGACGCGCCATGTGTCACGTGTGACAAGGCCGAGCCCACGCGATCCAGCATTCCGCCTACATCACCCGCGTTAGAGCCTAAAGTCTCATCCAGTTTCTGCCGATCATCGGCGCCCAGATCGCCGACCTCAAGCAAACCGTCCACAAACATCCGCAGCCCTTGCTGCGTCGGAATTCGCCCTGCACTGACATGAGGGCTATCGAGCAGACCCAGAAACTCGAGATCCTGCATCACGTTGCGCACGGTTGCGGCACTGACTTTTTCGGAAAGGGTCCGCGTCAGGGTGCGGCTTCCCACCGGCTCACCACTTTCCAGGTAGCTTTCGACGATCAGCCGAAACACCTCACGCGACCGGTCGTTCATCTCTGACAGAATTCTGCTGGCTTCGCTCATTCTCGGTCCCCTGCTGGACTGCCATTAAATCGCAGGTAAATGAAAGGTCAATCGGGGTTGCATCGTAATGCCGCAGGACGTTATCCCCAACCCAGCAAACAAAGGAATTCCCATGCGACCCTCAGGACGTGATCTAAACGAAATGCGCGCCGTTTCAATTGAGACAGGCTTCACCAAACATGCCGAAGGGTCTTGCCTGATCAAGATGGGCGACACCCATGTGCTGTGCACCGCTACGATCGAGGATCGCGTACCGCCCTTCATCAAAGGCTCGGGCCTTGGCTGGGTCACCGCCGAATACGGCATGCTACCCCGCGCAACCAACACCCGGATGCGGCGTGAGGCGGCCTCGGGCAAGCAAGGTGGTCGTACCCTAGAAATCCAGCGCCTGATCGGCCGCGCCCTGCGCGCCGGCGTCGACCGGGTTGCATTGGGTGAGCGTCAGATCACTGTGGATTGCGATGTCATCCAGGCGGATGGCGGCACCCGCTGCGCCTCGATCACCGGCGGCTGGGTCGCGCTGCGGCTGGCTGTGAACAAGCTGATGAAAGCGGGCGATGTGATCTCGGACCCCTTGGTAGACCCTGTTGCTGCGGTTTCTTGCGGTATCTACGCGGGCCAGCCAGTGCTTGACCTCGACTACCCCGAAGATAGCGAGGCGGGCGTGGACGGCAACTTCATCATGACCGGCTCGGGCAAACTGGTCGAAGTCCAGATGAGCGCCGAAGGGTCGGTCTTCAGCCGCGCGCAGATGGATCAACTGATGGATCTGGCCGAAAAAGGCGTGGGTGAGCTGGCTGCCGCCCAAAAGGCAGCCACCGCATGACCCGCAAGTTCGACGGCGACAGGCTACTGGTCGCCACACACAACAAAGGCAAGCTTGAGGAGATGGCGCATCTCCTCAACCCCTTTGGCGTGACCGTGGTCGGCGCGGCTGAGATGAATCTGCCCGAACCGGACGAGACCGAGGATACATTCGTCGGCAATGCCCGGATCAAAGCGCATGCCGCCGCGAAGGCCACCGGCCTGCCTGCCCTGTCGGACGATTCCGGGATCACCATCGACGCGCTGGACGGTGCGCCGGGCGTCTATACGGCCGACTGGGCTGAAACCGACAATGGCCGCGATTTCATGATGGCCATGACCCGTGCCAACAACGAATTGGAGGCCAAGAACGCCCCTCACCCGCGCACCGCACAGTTCCGATGCACATTGGTTCTGGCCTGGCCCGACGGTCATGATGAAGTGTTCGAAGGCATCGCGCCCGGTCATCTCGTCTGGCCAATCCGTGGCAAGGACGGCTTCGGGTATGACCCGATGTTTGTCCCCGAAGGCCACGACATTACCTTTGCCGAGATGGATCGTTGGGAAAAGAATAAGATCAGCCATCGTGGTCGCGCGGTGGAGATGTTCGTGAAGGGCTGCTTTGGCGGATGATTGGCGCAACGGGGGCTTTGGCCTGTATGTGCATTGGCCCTTTTGCGAGGCCAAATGCCCCTATTGCGATTTCAACAGCCACGTTTCTAAAAATATTGATCAAAAACAATGGCTTGATTCTTATCTAGCCGAACTTCGCCGCTCGGCCAGTGAAACGCCTGACAGGGTTCTCAATACGATCTTTTTTGGTGGTGGCACCCCGTCATTGATGAACCCCGACACCGTTTCAGCCGTCATTGACGAAGCCCGCAGCCTCTGGCGGCCCGCCAACGACATGGAAATATCGCTCGAGGCCAACCCTGGTTCGGTCGAGGCCGGGCGCTTTGCCGCCTATCGTGACGCTGGCGTCAATCGGATTTCGATGGGTGTGCAGGCGCTGAACGATGAAGACCTCCGCCGCTTGGGTCGCATCCACACCGTCTCCGAAGCACGCACCGCTTTCGACATCGCCCGAACCTGTTTCGACCGCGTCAGCTTTGATTTGATCTACGCGCGCCAACACCAAACCCTTGAAGCTTGGCAGGCCGAGTTGACCGAGGCCCTCTCTATGGCCGTCGATCACCTGTCGCTCTATCAGCTGACGATCGAGGAGGGCACCGCCTTTGGGGATCGCTATGCGGTCGGTAAATTGCGCGGTTTGCCCGAGGATGACCGCGCCGCAGATATGTATCTGGCCACGCAAGAGATCTGCGAGGCGCACGGCCTGCCAGCCTATGAAATCTCCAACCATGCCCGCCCCGGGTCCGAGTCTCAGCACAACCAGGTCTATTGGCGCTACGGCGACTATGTTGGCATCGGACCCGGCGCGCATGGTCGTGTCACTTTGAACGGACGTAAATTCGCGACGGAGACCCATTTGTCGCCAAATACCTGGCTAAATGCGGTTTCAAACGGATCCGGAGAAAGTGATCGAACCGAGGTTTTTCCGCTGGAACAGGCAGCTGAATACCTTATGATGTGTTTGCGATTAACTGAAGGTCTAGATATGGAGAGGTTTAGCACTCTCTCCGGTTATCCTCTCCCCAAAGGCAAGCTCGAATCTCTCACCGACCTTGGCATGGTAGAGCTGTCAGACACGCATCTGAAGGCAACCAAAGACGGGCGTGCCGTTCTGAATGCAGTCATCCGCGAGTTGTTGGAGTAACCGATGCAGTACCTTTGGGCCGGTCTTGGTTTGCTCTGCGTCGCGCTTGCCATGGTCGGAGTGGTTTTGCCCCTACTCCCAACCGTTCCCTTTCTGCTGCTGGCGGCGTTTTTCTTTGCCCGCTCATCGTCCCGGTTGCACAATTGGCTTCTAACCCATCAGGTGTTTGGTCCGATGATTATCGATTGGCAAAGCTCCGGCGCGATCCGCCCGAGCGCAAAAAAGGCGGCCACCGTGTCGGTCGCCGCCGTATTTGGCATCTCGGTTCTGCTGTCTTTACCGTCCTACGTCCTGATTATTCAGGCCGTGGTTCTGAGCGGCGTCATGATCTTTATCTGGACCCGCCCTAACGGCTGAGCTTAGCGCAAAGATCGTCCAACTGATCCAGGTTTTCATAGGTCAATACAACTTGGCCCGATTCTGTCCCGGCCTTGTGATTGATCGAAACCTTCATCGCCAAGATGGCTGAGAGGTCTTTCTCCAACGCGCGGGTATCTGCATCTTTACCTGCGTTCAGATCCCGAGACCTCGGTGCGGGCCGATCTCCTGTATCCTGCTGTTGCTTTTTCACCAGGGCTTCTGTGGCTCGCACCGAAAGCCCCTCTTTCACGACCTGCTTGGCCAGCTCGGATGGATTCTCGGCTGTGATCAAAGCTCGTGCATGGCCCGCGGACAATTTCCCTTCGATCACAAAGGCTTGCACATCCATCGGTAGAGATAAAAGCCGCAAGAGGTTAGCGATGTGGCTGCGACTCTTACCCAAAGCCTCGGCCAGTTTCTCCTGCGTGTGGCCGAAACGATCCATGAGCTGCTTGTAACCAGCCGCTTCTTCGACGGAATTGAGGTCCGCCCGTTGGATATTCTCGATAATCGCGACTTCCAGAACTTCGGTATCATCAAAGTCACGAATAATAACTGGAATATCATGCAGTTGCGCCATCTGCGCAGCGCGCCAACGGCGTTCACCCGCAACGATTTCATACTCTCCAGCACCAATCGACCGTACGATCAATGGTTGGATGATTCCCTTTTCCTTGACCGAGGATGCCAACTCATCCAACTGCTCCGGCTGGAAAGTCCGGCGAGGCTGGTTCGGGTTCGCCTTCAGCTTTTCGATGGGAACCGTCATATCCGGCCGCCGCGGCTCAGCCGGTGAGCGTCCATCGGTTTCCTGCGTGACATCCGCCATAAGGGCCGAAAGACCGCGGCCAAGACCCCTGGGTTTCGCTTTTTTGGCGCTCATGTCGCCCTCCTCATTGTCGCTTAAGCGGCGACTTTGTTGTTCTTGTGCATGACTTCGCGGGCCAGATGACGATATGCCATCGCCCCAAGCGAGCCCGAGTCATATTGCAAAACTGGCAACGCATAAGACGGTGCCTCACTGACCCGCACATTTCTGGGTATCTTGGTCTTAAAAACCATCTCACCCAAATTGTCACGTGCGTCTTTCTCGACCTGACGAGACAAGTTGTTGCGGTTGTCATACATGGTCAACACAATACCTTCGATTCTTAGATCCGGATTCGCAGTTTGGCGAACCTCTCGGATCGTCAGCATCAGCTGAGACAAACCCTCCAGAGCAAAGAATTCACTCTGCAATGGAACAAGAACCGAATGCGAGGCTACCATTGCGTTCACCGTCAGCAGGTTCAAGGACGGTGGGCAATCAATCAAAACAAAATCCAGTTCAAACCCGTCTATTGAGGTTTGTCGCAAAGCGTCATGCAACAGGTAGCTGCGTTTTTCGTTTGAAATGAGTTCAATATCCGCCGAGCTCAGATCGACAGTGGCCGGAATGACAAAAAGACCACCTATCTCAGTCTCTTGTATAACGGCTTCCAGCGGCGCGTCATCCAGAATAAGATCATACGTGGTCCAATCCCGGTCTTCGACGCCCAGCCCGGTCGACGCATTGCCCTGCGGATCGAGATCAACAACCAGAACCCGGCAGCCAGCTTCGGCCAAACCCGCAGCCAGATTTATCGCCGTCGTGGTTTTCCCAACTCCGCCCTTCTGATTGGCAACCGCAATTATCCGGGGCCCTGAAGGACGAGAAAGATCAACCACGAAATACTCCTTTGATTTTAAGGATTACAGCTTGGGGCTCTGTTAAACTTGTAATCGGCTCAACATCGAATTTCCATTCTTCCTGAGCCTCTGACAGTTCTTTTTTCCAGTTCGCGCCTTTCGGCAACAAAGCAGTGCCGTTTTCGGTTAAATGCCTGTCACAAAAGGACAATAGTGTGCGCAAATCTGCCAAAGCACGGGCTGATAGAATATCAGCTTCAAGTGGATCAACGGATTCGATTCGTTTTGAGATGACCTGACACGTCACCCCACATTCACGGGCAACGTTCCTCAGGAATGCTGATTTTCTCTGATCACTTTCGACGAATTGGAAACGGGTGTTTGGCGACTCATCCAGTGCCATAATCGCACACACCATCCCCGGAAATCCGCCTCCGGTTCCGATATCAACCCAGGTATCTGCAGCCGTTGCACATCGGAATACCTGAACGGAATCCAGAATATGCCGATCCCAGATATCCTCCAGACTGTTCCTTGAGACGAGATTGATCTTGGGATTCCAGCGTTTCACCAGCTCTACATACGTATCCAGCCGGTCGAATGTTTCACGTGAAACATCAAACTTGGAAAATTCAGGCTTCATGCTTGCTTAACTTTTTGATCGCGCCGAAGTTTTGCCAAAACCAAGGTCAAGGCCGCGGGTGTAACGCCTTCTACCCTACTGGCCTGAGCAATATTTCCAGGTCTTGCCTGAGACAGCTTTTGCTTCATTTCAGATGAAAGCCCATCCAAAGCAAAATAGTCGAAATCCCTGGGAATCTGATAGGCTTCATCCCTCTTCATTGCTTCAACATCCCGCTGTTGCCGTGCGATATAGTTCGCATATAGCGCATCCCTAGCAACTTGAAGCCGGATATCTGGCGTCACCGAATCCAATTCAGGTATCAACGGCAGCAGATCCTCAAAAGTCACATCCGGAAAAGCCAGGATCGCCATTCCATCACGCCTATTCCCGTCCTGATTGACATTGATGCCAGCGGCCAAAACCTCTTTTGGCGTATAGGTCTTTTCGCTCAACAGCGATTTCGCGTCGCTTAGTTGATCCATCTTTTTGGTGAAAGCTTGTCGACGCCTGCTTCCAACGCAACCCAACTGCAATCCGATAGGCGTCAAACGTTGATCAGCATTATCTGCTCGAAGCGACAATCTGAATTCAGCGCGAGAGGTGAACATTCGATAAGGTTCAGCAACGCCTCGGGTGGTAAGATCATCTATCATGACACCGATATAGCTATCGGCGCGGGTGAAATGGACCTGGTCTTTACCTTGAACAGCCAAAGCCGCATTGAGACCAGCAACCATACCCTGAGCTGCGGCCTCCTCATATCCTGTGGTTCCGTTGATCTGACCCGCTAGATATAGGCCTGGAATCTCAGGCAAGGCCAAAGAAGCTGATAAGACACGGGGGTCTATATAGTCGTACTCGATGGCATAACCGGGTTGCAGAATATCAGCATTCTCCAGACCTTTTATCGAACGAACATATTGTAGCTGCACATCCTGCGGCAGAGACGTTGAAATACCGTTGGGGTATATCGTGTGATCATTCACCCCTTCGGGCTCAAGGAAGATCTGATGCGAATCTTTCTCTGCAAACCGAACAATCTTGTCTTCGATCGACGGGCAGTATCTTGGACCAACCCCATCGATATGGCCGCCATACATCGCCGACTTGCTTAGGTTCTTTTCAATTATTTCATGTGTTTGAGCGTTCGTATGCGTAATCCCACACGAAATCTGAGGCGCGACAACTGAAGTCGACAGGAACGAGAACAAGGTTGGTTCATCGTCGCCGTCCTGACGTTCCAACCCTGACCAGTCTATTGTGCGCCCATCCAGCCTCGGTGGGGTTCCCGTTTTCAAACGTCCAGTCGGAAGGTCATACGCGTCTAAGCGCTCCGCCAATCTGACGGAAGGGCGATCTCCCATGCGACCTCCGGGTCGCGAGACGTCTCCAATGTGAATCACACCTCGAAGGAACGTGCCCGACGTAAGAATGACTGACTTTGCCGAGATTTCTGATCCGTCGCCCAACCTAACGCCGGCTACTCGATCCTGCTTCATTAGAAAGTCTACGACTTCGCCAACAAGAACAGACAGGTTTTCTTGCCTATCCGTTTCTTTTTGCATCGCTGCTCGGTAAAGCGCCCTGTCCGCTTGCGTCCTAGGGCCCTGCACTGCTGGCCCTTTTCGGCGATTCAACAGCCTGAACTGGATCCCTGCCTGGTCTGCAACACGTCCCATGACGCCGTCTAGGGCATCTATCTCGCGAACCAAGTGGCCTTTACCCAATCCTCCGATTGCAGGATTGCAGGACATCACACCGATATCTGCGGCGGATAGCGTGACCAATGCTGTCGAAACGCCCATTCTGGCTGCAGCATGCGCAGCCTCGGTGCCCGCGTGCCCCGCGCCAATGACGACTACATCGAAGTCTGAATGTTTCACGTGAAACACTCCTTATTTTCCCAGGCAGAAACTCGAGAATATTTCATCCAATAGATCCTCGACACCTATTCTGCCCACCAAAGTTTCAAGTGCGCGGATCGCAGTGCGCATCTCTTCTGCTGCTATATCATACAGGTCCGGACCCGATTCCAGAACCGACATTGCCGCAGTCAGAGCGTCCAGTGCTTTAGTCAAAGCAATTCGATGGCGTTCTCGTGTCGCAATACCATGAATAGTGGTTCGATCACTCAGTACACGCGATATGTTGGATATCAGCTGATCAATCCCCTGACCCGTTTTCCCGGAAACCCCACCGACTTGGGGACTACGAAGATCCGCTTTCGGTGCCACCTGAATATCATCCGGCTGAATATCTACACCAAGAAGCAACGGTTCGTCAGACAGGAACACACGCAGATCAGCAGCTTCAGCGCGTTTCTTAGCCAATGCGATACCAAGGCTTTCAACGTGGTCGTCCGTATCACGCAGCCCGGCGGTGTCCAGCAGTGTCACCGGAAGTCCTGCCAGATCCATACGAACCTCGATGACGTCCCGCGTTGTCCCCGCATATTCTGATGTAATTGCAGCGTCACGCCCAGCCAAAGCATTCAGCAAAGTAGACTTGCCCGCGTTGGGAAGGCCGACGATTGCAACTTCAAACCCAGTTCGGATGCGTTCCGCGATCTGAACGCCATCTGCTTCGCGCTTCAAATCCGCCATTACGCCCAAGATCAGGTCGCGCACCTCAGGGGTGACATCGGTCGGAACCTCCTCATCAGCAAAGTCGATCACGGCCTCCAACAGAGAGGCAGCTCGGATCAAGTCCCGCCGCCATCGCTCAGCCAGTTTTCCCAACTCTCCAGCGAGGATCGTTTGCGCCTGCTTGCGTTGGGCTTCCGTCTCGGCGTCGATCAAATCGGCAAGACCTTCGACCTGGGCCAAATCCATCTTGCCGTTTTCCAATGCGCGGCGGGTGAACTCTCCCGGATCGGCAAGGCGCAGACCGTCCGTTTCCGACAAGCAGCGCATGACTGTATTAACCGAGGCCGTACTTCCGTGAATCTGCAACTCAGCCACATCTTCACCGGTGAAGCTGGCCGGAGCCTTAAACGTCAACACCAGCCCGTCATCCAGACGAGCCCCGTCACCATCCCTAAGAGTTCGCAGAGACATCCCACGCGCCGGAAGTGCGCCACCGGTCATCCCGGCCGCCGCACGATGCGCATCGGGACCAGAGAGGCGGATGACCGCCACCCCTGCCTTGCCCTGCGCGCTGGCCAAGGCGAATATCGTATCCATTCGAAGGCCTCGCGTCAGTTAAGACCTGTGTCAGGTGTTCATCGAATCGAAGAACTCGCCGTTTGTCTTCGTCTGTTTCAACTTGGACAAGAGGAACTCGATTGCGTCGGTGGTGCCCATCGGGTTGAGGATCCGGCGCAGAACGAAAGTCTTGGCCAGATCGCCCTTATCCACCAACAGGTCCTCTTTCCGGGTACCGGACTTGAGGATATCGATGGCCGGGAACACGCGCTTGTCTGCGATCTTACGATCCAGAACGATTTCCGAGTTACCCGTGCCTTTGAATTCTTCAAAGATCACTTCGTCCATCCGGCTGCCGGTATCGATCAGCGCGGTGGCGATGATGGTCAGCGAACCACCTTCTTCGATATTCCGGGCCGCACCAAAGAAGCGCTTAGGCCGTTGCAGAGCATTCGCGTCCACACCACCGGTCAGAACTTTACCCGAGGATGGGACCACAGTGTTAAACGCCCTACCAAGTCTTGTGATCGAGTCGAGAAGAATAACAACATCTCGTCTATGTTCGACCAGACGCTTGGCTTTTTCGATCACCATCTCGGATACGGCCACGTGGCGCGTTGCAGGTTCGTCGAAGGTCGAGGACACAACCTCACCCTTCACCGAGCGCTGCATGTCCGTCACCTCTTCCGGGCGTTCGTCGATCAGCAGGACGATCAAGTAGCACTCCGGGTGGTTCTGTTCGATCGAGTGCGCGATGTTTTGCAGGATCACCGTCTTACCGGTCCGCGGAGGCGCCACGATCAGCGACCGCTGACCTTTACCGATGGGCGAGACCAGGTCGATCACACGGGCCGACTTGTCTTTGATGGTTGGGTCCTCGATCTCCATCTTCAGACGCTCATCCGGGTAGAGCGGCGTCAGGTTGTCGAACAGGATTTTGTGCTTGGCCTTCTCAGGATCTTCAAAGTTGATCTTGGTAACCTTGGTCAGCGCAAAATACCGCTCGCTATCGTCGGGCGCTTTGATTTCACCTTCAACGGTGTCACCGGTTCGCAGCGAGTGCTGACGGATCATGTCAGGCGAGACATAGATGTCGTCCGGACCCGGCAGATAGTTCGCCTCAGGCGAACGCAAGAAGCCGAAGCCGTCTTGCAGGACCTCAAGAACGCCATCACCGCCAACAGTCCAGCCCTCATCCGCGCGTTCGCGCAGGATCTGGAACATCATCTCGCCTTTACGCATGGTCGAGGCGTTTTCGATCTCCAGCTCTTCGGCCATCGCCAGAAGGTCTTTGGGGCTCTTGGCTTTCAGATCGGCCAGATTCAGGGATTCATTAGACATGATGCATACCTTCACCGCGGACTGCGGTTCGAAGTGGAATTTTAGTACGGAAAAGACGCCGCCCGGACGGGCGTGTTGACCCCTACATAGTTGCGTCGATCTACGGAGTCAAACAGGCCCTTGCTGGAATGGCTCTCAGAACTTCAGAATGACCGCGAGAACGATGATAACCATCAGAACGGTGGGAACCTCGTTCATCATGCGATACTGCCGCCCAGTGAGCTTATTTCGCCCCTCAGCGAAATCCTTACGGCGGGCCATCAGCCAATGATGAAACCAGGTCATGCCAATCACGGCTGCGCCTTTTAGCCAGGGCCATGCAAAATCCCAGCCGACGATGCCGGGCGTGAACACCATGATCAGGCCACAAACCCAGGCCGCGATCATCGCAGGGCGCATGATCACGCGTAGCAGCTTCTCTTCCATTTCAAAGAAGATGGTCTCGGCCCCGTTAACCGATTGTGCCTTTTCTACGTGATAGACGAACAGACGGGGAAGGTAAAACAGTCCTGCCATCCACGAAATCACCGCCATGATATGAAGGGACTTCACCCACGGGTAAATCGTGAAAAGAAGATCAGTCATCTTGGCTCCGGGTGTTGCTCGGAACTCTCCCTAATAAAAAAATAAGAAAGAAGAAAGGAAGATGGTTTTGTAGGGTGGGTAAAATCCGTGGATTACTTTTTTACCCATTGGTTTTCCCCAGGTGGACAGTTTCGCACGAGATATGAGTGATTCTGTGAATGTCAAAAATAATCAAGTTAAAACATACAGTTAGATCTAAATCCCGAGGATGTATCTGGGGATAACACCTTGAATAAATCCAGATTTCCCGGTTATCCGCTGTTTCGAAGTTATCCTTACCCCGGCTGGATGATGTTTGAGCGACTCAGGGAAGTTTTTGGCGAAATTCCCGGGCTTGCGTGTCAATCTGAAAACAATACAAAGCGTCCAAGACCGCTCAACGATTTGCCCACGGGGTTGTCCACATGTCTGTCCCCATTGTCCTGGCCTCAGGATCCTCCATTCGCGCGCAACTGCTGGAAAACGCAGGCGTGCCTTTCTCTGTTCAGATCGCGCGCGTGGACGAGGATAGCATAAAGCGTGCCTTGTTGGCCGAAGGCGCCTCGCCGCGTGATATTGCCGATGCGCTGGCGGAAATGAAAGCGCGCAAGGTGAGTGACAAGACACCCGGAGCGATGGTGCTGGGCTGCGATCAGGTTCTGGATTTCGACGGAGAGCTATTGTCGAAACCTCAGACCCCTGAGGATGCCTTTGCCCAGTTGAAGATGATGCGGGGCAAACGGCACATGTTGCTCTCCGCAGCGGTGATTTATCAGGATGGTGAGCCGATCTGGCGCCATGTCGGTCAGGTGCGCCTGCGGATGCGGATGAGCTCGGATGCCTACCTGCGAGACTATATCGACCGCAATTGGGACAGCATCCGCCATGCGGTGGGTGCATATAAGCTCGAGGAAGAAGGCGTGCGCCTGTTCGCCACCATTGACGGTGATTACTTTAACGTTTTGGGTATGCCACTGTTGGAGTTGCTCATCTATCTGGCTGTCAAAGGGGTGATTGATCAATGACGGACCACAAGATTCCTCTGGCCGGAGTGATCGGGCACCCTGTGGGCCATTCCCGCTCGCCCAAATTGCATGGGCATTGGCTGAAGACCTACGGGCTAGAGGGGCACTATGTTCCCATGGATGTCGCCCCGGCTGATCTGGAAACTGTCCTGCGCACCCTGCCCAAGGCCGGTTTTGTAGGAACCAACGTGACGGTACCGCATAAAGAGGCTGCCTTGCGTATTGCAGACCATGTCTCGGACCGGGCGACCGTGATCGGGGCCGCGAATACGCTGGTTTTCCGCGAGGATGGCTCGATCCATGCGGACAACACCGATGGGTATGGGTTCATGGAGAACTTGCGCGCGGGCGCTCCGGATTGGAACGCGAAGGATGGCCCGGCGGTGGTCTTTGGCGCGGGCGGAGCGGCACGCGCTGTGTTGCAGGCGCTCGCGGATGCAGGCGTGCCCGAGATCCTGCTGACCAACCGGACCCGTGCCCGTGCCGATCATCTGAAAGAAGAATTCGGCCAGCGCATCACCGTTGTGGATTGGGTACAGGCCGGAAACGTGATCGAAAACGCGGAACTTGTGGTCAACACGACATCTCTGGGCATGCAGGGCCAGCCCGAGCTGAGGGTGCCATTGGATGGGTTGCAGCCGGGCGCCGTGGTGACCGATCTGGTCTACGCGCCGCTCAAGACCAACCTGTTGGAAACGGCGGAAGAGGCCGGATGCACCGTGGTCGATGGGCTGGGCATGTTGCTGCATCAGGCAGTTCCGGGCTTTGAACGTTGGTTCGGCGTGCGCCCCGAGGTCAATGACGCATTGCGCGCAGCTGTGCTGGCATGAGGTTTGCGCTCGGCCTGACAGGCTCGATCGGGATGGGCAAAAGTACGACGGCGCAGATGTTCGTCGATGAAGGCTGCGCGCTTTGGGATGCGGATGCAGCGGTGCATCGTCTCTATGCCAAAGGTGGCGCGGCGGTTGGGCCGATGGGTGAGGATTTTCCCTCGGCCATCGTCGAGGGCGCAGTCAGCCGCGAGGCATTGAAACGGATTATCTCCGAAGACAGGTCTGCGTTGAAACGGATCGAAGGGATCGTTCACCCCCTAGTCGCCGCGGACCGTGCGGCGTTTCGCGAAAGTGCTGCGGCCGATATTCTGGTGTTCGACATTCCGCTTCTGTTTGAAACGGGCGGTGAGGCCGCGATGGATGCGGTCGCTTGCGTTCGGGTATCGCCAGACGAACAAAAGCGCCGCGTGATGGAACGCGGCACGATGTCCGAGGCTCAGTTCGAACAGATCCGCGCCAAGCAGATGCCGAATGACGAGAAATGCGCGCGCTCGGACTATGTGATAGACACCGACACACTGGACCATGCCCGCGCGCAGGTGCAGGATGTGATCAGGCAGATACGGGCGGGGATGGCAGATGCGTGAGATTGTACTCGATACCGAAACCACGGGCTTTGATCCTGAAAGCGGTGACCGGATTGTCGAGATCGGCGCGGTTGAGCTGTGGAACCACGTGGCCACAGGCGAGACCTATCATGTCTATATCAACCCCGAACGCGGCATGCCGGAAGAGGCGTTTGGCGTACATGGCATCGGTCCCGACCTGCTGGAAACCCCGCGCCCGCCCGAAAAGGGTGAGGTGACGCTGAAAGACAAACCGGTTTTTGCCAAAGTGGGTCAGGGGTTTCGCGATTTTGTTGGCGACGCGAAATTGGTGATCCACAACGCGTCTTTCGACATGAAGTTCCTGAACGCCGAGCTGAAATGGATGGGCCTGCCGCCGATTCCGATGGATCAGGCGCTCGATACGCTCGCCATTGCGCGCAAACGGTTTCCGGGCTCTCCGGCCTCGTTGGATGCGCTGTGCCGGCGGTTCAATATCGACAACTCGAACCGGGTGCTGCACGGCGCGCTCTTGGACTCGGAGATTTTGGCCGAGGTCTATCTTGAGCTGATCGGAGGACGCCAACCGGATTTCGGCCTGTCCACTTCCGCCGCGTCCGGCGCGGGGGGTGCAGATGACTGGCGTCCGACACCGCGCGCAACACCGCTGCCATCTCGGATCACCGAGGATGAGCGCGCAGCGCATGAGGCATTTGTCGAGAAACTGGGCGATAGCGCCCTTTGGACCCGCGCCTGATCCGGTCAGGCACGGGTCAAGGGATTTAGGCGTCGGTCTGCTCGGCCTGTTCCGCCTGAGCGGCCTGACGGCGCATCAGCTCATTGCGGTAAAGTGCAACAAAATCAATGTTGTCCAGGTTCACCGGCGGATAGCCACCGTCACGGGTGACGTCGCTGACGATACGGCGCAGGAACGGGAACAGCATGCGTGGGCATTCGATCATCAGGAACGGGTGCAGCTGATCTTCTGGCACGCCTTCCACGTGGAACAGCCCGCAATAGTCCAGCTCACATAGGAACAGAACATCGTCCATGCCCTTGGCTTTCGAGGTCAGCTTCAGCTTGATCGAAACTTCATACTGATGCTCGACCTGACGCTTTTTCGCGTCCAGGTTCACCTGAACCTGAATCTCGGGCTGTACGTCACCGGACACGCCTTTTTGCGCCATGACGTTTTCAAAGGACATATCACGAATGAACTGTCCCAGAACGCGCATCTGAACCTGTGGGGCGGCTTGGGCCGCAGTGTTTTCTGCAGCGTTTTCTTCGGCCATGGATCTACTCCAAAAATGAAATTCGACACTGCTTAGCAAGTTGCGCGCGGCACCTCAATGCTGGTGGGGGCCTTCCACCCATTTTGACGGTTTCGAGGGGTCCTTGCGCGGGCGTACCTCGGTAAACTCACCGTCAATCACGTCGCCCTGATCAAACGGTTCGTGCGGCTGTTGAAAGCCCGCGCCCGGCCCCATCTGGAACTGGGTCACGGTCACTTTGGTCTTCAGATAGCGGAAAACCGCGATCCGCACGCTGGGGATTAACAGTGCAAACCCAACGGCATCGGTGAAAAAACCAGGTGTCAGCAGCAACGCGCCGGACAAAAGGATCATTGCGCCATGTGCCAAGGGCTCGGTCGGGTCGTCCAGGGTGGCGAAGGATTGCTGCAATTGCCCAAGCGCCATGCGACCTTGTGTCCGCACCAATGTGGTGCCCAAAACCGCCGTCAGAACCACGATGGCAAGGGTTGGCCACAGACCGATAAGACCGCCAACCTGAATGAACAGGGCGATCTCGAGGATCGGAACCAATAAAAATGCCAAGAACAGGTACATTTGCGTTATCCTTTACCTATGGCCGAACTGTGGACTTGCCACCAACTGTCACCTACATAGTGGCAGGAGGCCGCGTACACAAAGTCTCGGTTCTGAAAAGAGGATGAAATGAACGAACCCATGATCCAGCTGCTGGTACTGGCCGGAATTGCCGTTTTCCTGATCCTTCGTTTGAAAAGCGTGTTGGGAACGCGTGAAGGTTTCGAAAAACCCCCTGTTCCGCATCAGCCCGATGCGGGTGCGTCCCGTCGTGATTTCGAGGTGATCGAAGGCGGTCCGGATCATGACATCACAGACCACGTCCCCGAAGACAGCGAGCAAGCGCAGACCTTGGCTGCGATGAAGCGGGTCGAGCCCAGTTTTTCGGTCAGTGAATTTGTTCAGGGCGCCCGTGGCGCCTATGAAATGATCGTGATGGGTTTTGAGAAGGGCAACCTGGATGAGATCCAGCCCTTCCTTGCCGAAGATGTGTTCGAGACCTTCGTCTCGGTTGTATCCGCCCGCGAAGATCAAGGCCTGACAATCGAGGCCGAGTTTATCGGCGTGCGTGAAACTACCCTGACCGATGTATCCTTTGACAAGGATACGAATGAGGCCGAAATCACCATGAAATTCATTGGTGAGCTGACCTCGGTCGTGCGGGATCGTGGTGGTGACATCATCGAAGGCAACCCGAACACCGTAAAACGCCAAAAGGACAGCTGGACCTTTGCCCGCGTGATGGGCAAGGACGATCCGAACTGGCTGCTTGTTGCCACGGACGCATGATTGCCACGCTCCGGTCGCTTATTCTGGTGGGTGCGATGACCACTGCCAGCGCCGCCGGAGCAGAGGCGACGCGATCCGTTCTGTCGTTTGATGACCTTCAGGGCTGGGCCGAGGATGACCACGGCGCGGCCCTTTCCGTTTTTCTGAACACCTGCGGTGATCTGAACGACCCGGATTGGCGTGCGCTTTGCGGTGTCGCCCGGACCTATGGGGGGAATGCTGCGCGATCCTTCTTTGAACTCTTCTTCCGGCCCGTTCTGGTTGAGGATGGCAAGGATGGTCTGTTCACCGGGTATTTTGAGCCCGAGCTCGACGGCTCCAGAACCCGGACGGATCGTTTCAAGTACCCGATCTACAAAATGCCACCCGAGGCGCGGGACGGGCCGTGGCTTAGCCGTCGCGAGATCCTGACCAGCGACGTAATGCAGGGACGCGGGCTTGAGATCGCCTGGGTCGATGACCCGGTTGAGCTGTTCTTTCTGCAAATTCAGGGCTCTGGCCGGGTACGCCTGCCGGATGGCGGTGCATTGCGTGTGGGATATGGCGGCGCAAATGGACAGCCCTACCGGTCCATCGGGGTTGAGTTGGTCCGGCGCGGCGCTTTGGGTGCCCACGCGGTCAGCGCGCAGATGATCCAAGCCTGGGTACGCAAGAACCCCGAAGCTGGGGCTGAGCTCTTGTTTCACAATCCCTCATACGTGTTCTTCCGCGAGGTCAGCCGCGTCGCGCCGGAACTGGGGCCTTTGGGTGCCATGAACCGGTCGATCACGACCATGCGCAGCATCGCGGCCGATCCTGCCTATACGCCGCTCGGTGCTCCGGTCTGGGTTGAGAAAGACGGCAAGAAGCCCTTGCGCCGCCTGATGATCGCGCAGGATACCGGTGCGGCGATCAAGGGCGCACAGCGGGCCGATATCTTCTTTGGAACGGGCGATGATGCAGGGCAAGCTGCCGGTCGGTTGAAAGACCCCGGTCGCATGGTCGTGCTACTGCCGATCCAGCGTGCCTATGCCATGGCGACGGATGACTACTAATGACCCGGCGCAAACTGACCAGCGACGAGATCGAGCTGTGGCGCAAGGTCGCCAAACAGGCTGAGCGGCTGCACCCCGAGATCCCTCAGACCGTGCATCCGACAACTCTGCCCAAACCCACGCCCAAGAAACTACCAAAACCCCGGATTGAAGCGTTTGAGCTGGGGCAGAACAAACCTTCCAAGCCTTCTTCCAACCGATTGAAGCCGTCGATCACCGAGACGCTGCGCGCCGCCCCCGTTCAGATGGACACCAAGGCCTTTGGCCGCATGAGGCGTGGCAAGCTCAAACCCGAGGGCAAGCTGGACCTGCACGGGATGCGGATAGACACAGCGCATCCGGCGCTGGTGCGATTTGTGCTGACAGCGCAAGCGCAGGGCAAACGCCTTGTTCTGGTGATCACCGGCAAAGGGAAAGACCGCGACGAGCTGGGGCCGATCCCGACCCCGCGCGGTGTGTTGCGCAATCAGGTGCCACATTGGCTGTCGATCCCGCCTCTGGCGCAAGCGGTAATGCAGGTGACACCTGCGCATATCAGCCACGGTGGGGATGGCGCCTACTACGTCTATCTGAGACGGGTCCGCTAGGCTCAGCCCGCCGACCGAGGAAGTCAGAGACCCTCTAGAAAGCCACTGATCCCTACTGAGTGGCGATCTGCGCCTGTCCGGTCTCAGACAGAACAACCTCGGTTGCACCCGAGGGGTTGCGTTGACTGTTAGGGATCAAATAATCGATTCCCCGGCGTCGGTTTCCAAGGGTGTTTCCAACACGCCGGGCCGAACTGAGCAGCGACAGCAAGGCGGGTGAGGTTGCGGCAACGAAATGCGAGGACTCGGCATCGCTGTTGAACGCGGTCGCATCGATCACTTCGATCGGATAATCGGCCAGCGCCTCGATGGTGCTGATATTGCCCAGCCGTTCGCTCCCCGGTGTGCCGCGAATTCGGGCCGAGATATTCAGGATCTTGTCCTTTTGCGATACCATCACGACAAAGGGATCGGGCGGAGTTTTGATGCTGTCCATTTGCGAACGAAACACGTCAATATCCAGATCGGGCGAGATCAGGAACACGCCATCAAGGTTGCGCCGTGACCAGCCGGGGGAGCGAAGCTCGGCCTGACGCATCATCTCCATCGACAGGGCACCGCCCATAGAGTGGGCGACCAGCACAACCCGTTTCACGCCGATGGATTTCAGGTCTCGGATTGTCTTCTCCAACCCGTCGCGTGCAAACAGCATGCTGTCCAGATCATAGGCATACCCTGCCCCGCGCGCCTGACTGGGCCAGGAATAAATCAGCACCGACCCGGGAATATCAAGGTCATGCGCCAACTGCGCAGCGCGAAACGCGGTCTCGGTATGGGTCGAGTTATATCCGTGCACGAAGATCGATACATCATCCTCTCCACGCAGCTGATTTGCCAGCTCACGCGGGCCCGACAGATCTGTCGTGTTGGCCAAAACAAACTGCTTTTCCGGATTGGGGTTTGCGTAAGAAAACTCCAACGTTCCCGGCGTGTGGTTTGGCGGGATTGAGACCGTCATTTTGTGGTACTGAACCCGCTCGCCCCGGTCGGCGTTAAACGTTCCGTCGGGGTTCCGCCCCCGGGTTGTGGCCGCGTAGACGGTTTCTGCGGATCCCACATTCAACGCGGATGGCACTGTCACCTGCGCAGTTCTGTCGACGCAAGCGCTCAGTGTAGCAACAGCAAGAAAGGCAATACTCAAACGCAACACGGCTCAACCCTCAAAGAAACAGAGTTTGAGTCACGGTTACCAGTTTCTGGTGCAAGGTCCAGCCGGAACGAAAATTCGCCGCCAAATCGGCGGCGAAATACAGCTGGATTTGTTACAATACGTAACGGCTGAGGTCGGTTGATTTCGTCAACTCACCCAGATTGTCATCCACGAATTGCGCGTTCACCGTGATCTCGGTCCCAGCCTGATCAGGCGCGGTGAACGAGAGTTCTTCGAACACACGCTCCATCACCGTGTAAAGCCGTCGGGCGCCGATGTTTTCAACACTCTGGTTCACATCCGCAGCGATCTTGGCCAGCGCAGCGATGCCGTCATCGGTGAAGCTGACGGTAACCTCTTCGGTGCCCATAAGGGCGGTGTATTGGAGGGTCAGCGCGTTGTCCGTCTCGGTCAGGATGCGGACGAAATCCTCTTCTGTCAGCGCGCGCAGCTCAACCCGGATCGGCAGACGGCCCTGAAGTTCCGGCAGCAGGTCCGAGGGTTTGGCAATGTGGAACGCGCCCGAGGCGATGAACAGGATATGGTCGGTTTTCACCGGGCCATGTTTGGTGGACACAGTGGTGCCCTCGATCAGAGGCAGCAGGTCGCGCTGAACCCCTTCGCGGCTGACATCGCCGCCGCGCGCTTCCGCGCGCGCGCAAACCTTGTCGATTTCGTCCAGAAACACGATCCCGTTCTGTTCGACCGACTCCAGTGCCACACGGTTGACGGTTTCATCATCCAGCAACTTGTCGGCCTCTTCACCGATCAGCAGGTCATAGCTTTCGGCCACGGTTACTTTCTTTTTGACCGTGCGGCCGCCGAAGGCCTTGCCGAAGATATCGCCCAGATTCATCATGCCCATCTGGCTGCCGGGCTGGCCGGGTACGTCGAACATTGGCATTGGGTTTGAGGTGTCAGACAGCTCCAGCTCGATCTCTGTGTCGTCCAGCTCACCCGATTTTAACTTCTTGCGGAACATTTCACGGGTCGCTTCGCGGGCATCGGTGCCAGCAATGGCTTCGATCACGCGATCCTCGGCGGCCTGATGGGCGCGAGCCTTCACATCCTCACGCATGTATTCGCGGGTCTGGATGATCGCTGCGTCGGCCAGATCGCGCACGATCTGTTCCACGTCACGGCCGACATATCCGACTTCGGTGAACTTGGTGGCTTCGACTTTGATGAAGGGCGCACGGGCCAGTTTGGCCAGACGGCGGCTAATCTCGGTTTTACCGACGCCGGTGGGCCCGATCATCAGGATGTTCTTGGGGTAGACCTCATCGCGGATATCGTCCGCCAACTGCTTGCGCCGCCAGCGGTTGCGCAGAGCCACGGCCACGGCGCGTTTGGCGTCTTTTTGCCCGATGATGAAGCGGTCCAGTTCCGAGACAATCTCGCGCGGGGTCAGGTCGGTCATATGTGTTTTATCCGTCTGTTTCGAAGCGGAACCTAATCATACGTCGCGAAAACACAAGCCGATCACGAAAACATCACGACAACTCACAGAAGACACACGGATATTCGTAGTGATGTGAATCGCCATGCGAGGGTCGCGTGCGGCATAAAAAATGGCGTCGGGCAAACAGGCCCGTATCGATCCTATGGAGATACCTGATCATGATGACTCGTCGTTCGCTTTTCGTGAAAGCTGCTGCCACCGGCGCGGCCCTGACCCTGGCCGGCACCACGGCTGCTGTGGCCGGTGGAGCCAAAAAGAAAGGCACGTTCGAGGGCCGTTCGAACCATATCACCACCGGTTCGGTGAAACTGGTCAAGGATGGCGAACGTTACATCGTTGAACTGGGTGAGGACTTCTCGCTGGACAATGGCCCCGACCCGCGCGTCGCATTTGGGAAAGACGGCACTTACGCCCCGGACAGCAAACTCGGCGCGCTGCTGCACCTTGCAGGTAAGCAATCCTATGCAGTCCCGCCGACCATGGATGTGTCGGGATACAACGAAGTATACATCTGGTGCGAGGTTGCTGGAGTGCCATTGGGCGTAGCATCGCTGAAGTAATCACGTCGTCAGAGGTCGGGTTTTCCGGCCTCTGACACATCGTTAGGTAACGGCACAACTGTCTGTTACACTCGCCCCAAGTTATTGGAACCGGGGGCGTTTTTCATGACCAAGATTGCCAAGATCACCCTGCTGTTTGTGGTGTTTGTGGACCTGATCGGACAGGGGCTTGTCTTTCCGATCATCAACTCGCTGATCATGGAGACGAAATCCGGGTTCCTACCCGAAGGCACCCCTGATGGCCGCCGCCATTTCTACTATGGGCTGGTGATTGGGTGTTTCTTCTTGTCGTGGTTTCTGGGGGTCGTCTACGTCTCGAAGGTCTCGGATTCCATTGGGCGCAAGAACGCGCTTCTGGTTTGTCTGGGCGGAGCACTGGCAGGCTACGCCATTACCATCGCCTCGCTCTACCTCGACAGTCTGCTGTTGCTGATCCTGGGCCGGTCGATCACTGGCTTTACGGCGGGCAATCAGCCCATCGCGCAGGCGGCGATGATCGATGGCAGCACCGATGCTGCCGATCGTGACCGCAATATGGGGTATATCGTGACCGGCGTCAGCTTTGGCCTTGTCGGAGGGCCGATCATCGGCGCCGTCCTGTCGGATTCTGCCCTGTTGGGCAGTTTTGCCACGCTCAGAACACCGTTCTATGGCGCCTTCGTTCTGGTGCTGATTGCCATTTTCCTCGTGGTGGCCTTCTTCAAGGACACCCGCAGCGAACGCGCGCCCTTTGTCTTTCGTCCGCGCGATATCACCGACAGCCTGATCGCGGTGCGGGGTCACCCGATGGTTCTGAAAATCCTACCGGTCTATTCCTTCTTCATGATCGCCAACGTCACCTTCTATGTGTTTGTCGATAATTTCCTGACCAGCCGGTTCGGCTATGGCGTAATCGGAGGCAGCATGGCTATGGTCGTCATCGGCTTTGCGCTGGCCTTTTCCAGCACCTTCCTTGTGAAACCCGCGCAAGAGAGGTTCAGCAAGCACAAGATCATCTATGTCTCACTGATCACGATGGTGATTTGCGGGTTTGCCTTTGCCTTCAGCCCCAGCGGCGCGTTGAGTTATGTTCCGGTCTTCTTCTTTTACTTCTTTTTCGGCGTCTCATACCCGACCCTTTTGGGTCTGTTTTCATCCAGCGTCAGTGAGGCGGATCAGGGTTGGGTCATGGGCGTGACCACCGCAGTCTTCTGCCTGGCCGGGGGTATCATGTCCCTGATCGGCGGTGGGCTGATGAGCATCGACATCCGCGTGCCCTACTACATCGTGATCATCGCCGCGATCTTCGGCCTGATCGGAATGCACCGCCGCTGGAAAGGTAAAGAGATCAAAGCGCTGTTAGCCTAACTGCTGACCGGCGGTTAAGCGAAAGCTAAGAAGGCCGCTAGTCTTGATCCTCCTCGATCTCCTCTTCGTCCAGTTTGCGTTGACTCTCGGGGAGCGGCACCCTTTCAATGAGCGCCCAACCTTCTTTCTTTGATTTCTTCAAAACGGTGCCTCGAGCGCCCAGCTCAATCAAAAGCGAGCGTGTTTCATCTTCGGTGCAGCCAATCGTCCTGCTGAGCCGTTCCAAAGGTTTGAATTTGTACTTTGAGTCCTCCAACATGGATTTCAGGAGCTTTTTTCTAGGCTCTTTCCATTCCTTGTTGTGCTTTCGGCTCCGGTATTCGTCGAGGACAATAGGACCAACAATGCCGCCAATCAGACCGCCGAATATGGCTGCGAGAACCGCGCTCATGACGCAATCGTCTCAACGGTCAGATTGCCGTTGGTATAGACGCAGATGTCGGCAGCAATCGCCATGGCTTCACGTGCAACCGTTTCGGCTGGCTTGTCGCTGTCCATCATCGCGCGCGCAGCGGCGAGGGCGAAGTTGCCGCCCGATCCGATGGCTGCCACGTTGTGTTCCGGTTCCAGCACGTCCCCCGCCCCGGTGATCACCAGTAGGTCCTTACCGTCGGTGACGATCAGCATTGCTTCAAGCTTTTGCAGGTATTTATCGGTGCGCCAGTCCTTGGCCAGCTCGACCGAGGCGCGCGCCAATTGGCCAGGGGTGGCTTCAAGCTTGGCCTCCAGCCGCTCGAGCAGAGTGAACGCATCCGCCGTCGATCCAGCAAAGCCTGCCACAACCTCGAATCCACCGGGTGACAGGCGGCGGACCTTGCGGGCGGTGCCCTTGATCACGGTCTGACCCAGGCTGACCTGTCCGTCCCCGGCAATCACCACCTGTCCGTTCTTCTTGACGCCAATGATCGTTGTGCCATGCCAACCGGGAAATTCGCTGTCTGCCATCAGGGCCTCCGTTCATCACTGGCACCCTATATGGGCCGGAGCCAGCGCCAACGCAACTGTTCACAAACTGCCCAAAAGATATGCAAGAAACGCAGATCGGGTCTACCAGACTGGCAATTGTGAGACTCAGACCCCTGCACTACATGAGGCTTACAACCGACATTGGGTCGGCTGTTTCAGTTTGAAGGACTGCGCAAATGGCAAATACTGCACAAAACTCTGCGCCGCTCGGAGCAGCTACCATCCTGCACGTAGTGGACGCGTTCACTGTGGCTTTCGAAAAAGCGGTTGAGTGGAACGAAACTCGCAAGACACGCAAAGCGTTGTCGGAACTGAGCGACGCTCAGCTGGAAGATATCGGTCTGACCCGCAAAGACATCATCACCATCTGATCCGTTTCAGATCAGCCGTAGTAAAGATGAGCCGCTCGGACGAGCGGCTTTTTCTTTTTAAACTAGCCTGTATTTCCCAGAGATATCCGGCAGATAGGCCTCAATCGCTGCGGTTGCGATGACGTGGCGTGTACCTGCATCGCTGTCCTCGACGTCCAGCCCGCCTAACACGGCCTGGACTTCAGCCTTGCCCCGCGGAAGATCCTGTGCAACCAGATCGCAATCCACGGCCTCGGGCTGTTGCACACCGATCGTCACCACCACGCGCATCTCTTTGTGGTCCACGCCCAAGCGCGAAAACAGAGTGATCGAGGAATGATGCAGCGCGTCCTGCACCGCCCGCCGTGCGGCCTTGGTATAGTCCTGACCATAGAGGTCATTGCCGGTGCCCATCTCGAGAATGATACGTTTCTCACTCATTGCGCGGGCTCCATGTCGAATGAGACGATGATGGCGGCGTTTGCGATCACTGTGTGGCCATCGGCGTGCGGTTTGTCGATGTCCAGCCCACCGCGGGTGACCGTGATGTTCGGCTGACCATAGGGGAACACGGCCTTCAGCGCCTCGCGGTCCACTTTATCGGGTTGCTGCACGCCGACCTCTGCATCAATGATCATCGCCTCTTTGGGAAAATCGAACAGCTCAGCCATATTGACCGAATTGTGCCACAGCGCATCCTTGATCGCGCGCAAGGCGGCCTCGGTATAGTCCTCACGCCGCAGGGACGTGCCCATACCAAATTCCACAAGTACTCGTGTTTTTGCCATCAAAGCCTCCGGTCATAAAAAAGGCGCCCGGTTCGGGGCGCCTTTGATCATTCGCATTCCAATCCGGATCAGATGGATTCGTCGATCCAGCTTTGCAGCGCGGCTTTGGGTGCCGCGCCCGCGCGGTTCGAGACAACCTGACCGTCCTTGAAGATGAACAGAGCCGGGATGCCGCGCACGCCCATCGCAGCAGCTGCGTTCGGGTTGCTGTCCACGTCCACCTTGGCGATTTTCACCTTGTCGCCATACTCAGCGGCCAGTTCTTCCAGCGCGGGGCCGATCTGTTTGCAAGGACCACACCATTCCGCCCAGAAGTCCACAACCACGGGAACGGTCGAGTTCTTGACTTCGGCATCAAAGGTATCGTCGGTAACGGCTACGGTCGACATATTCTGTCTCCTGAATGGGGTAAACTCGGGAAAGGAACGTAGGTGCCGCGTCGGGTAAGGTCAAGATATCTGGGCGCGGGTCAGCGATTGCGTCACAAGATCGTGTGGCAGCCACATAAACGCGGCCGTCCGCGTCCACAGGATGGCGGTACGGATGGTTTTGTCCGGGTAAATCTGGCTTAACGCCTGCGCATAGGCCCCCATCTGTCGCAACAGGCCTTCGGGGCAGGCTTCAGCCCGCTCGGGTACCGTGGCGTTTGTTTTAAAATCAACCACATGCACTTCAGTATCCGTTATGATCAGCCGGTCGATGATACCATGCATGCGCCGCCCGTTCAGTTCGGCTGAAACGGGGACCTCGGCCAGCGCATCCGACGCGAAGACTGGTTGCAGGTGCTCCGCTGTCAGGACCTTGGTGACTTCAGACAACAACTCGGCCCTAGCCTGATCCTGCATATCGGGTAGAAGCCGAGCGCACAGCATGGGCCAGTCATCCCGAGGCGCGCTGGGAAGATGTTCCAGCAGCAGGTGCAATCGGGTGCCGCGCAGCTTCGCGGCCTCTTCATCCTGCCCCGCATCACCGGGCAGCGCCTTTGCCCCGCCAAGATCTGAAGGGCTGAGGGTTTCTGGTTCCGAGGGTGGATCCTCGGCGGGATGCTGGAAGTACGCAGGCAGGTCCTGACTTGGCTCGGCGCGTTCGCTGTGTTCGACCAGCGGCAACCCCTCCCAATCGCCATGGGCCAGTCGCCGTGTCTGCGACCCCTCCATCTGTGTCGCGCCTGCGCGCTCCATCGCGGCCTCGACCATCTGATACCAGCTGGTTCCATCCTTCCCGACATCCCCAGCAGCGGCCACGATCAACCACTTTTCTGCCCGTGTTAGAGCCACATAGAGCAATCGAAGGCGTTCATTCTCCTCACGGTTTCGGGCCTCCTCGCGGGCGCTGGAGATCAGCTTGGGCGAGACATCGGCGGGAACCTTCCACAGGGGCGTTCCATCAGCCACCATGATCTCGGCATCGCGCGGGGCCTGCCTTTTGCCGGTATCCGGCAGGATCACGATCGGCGCTTCCAATCCTTTTGAGCCATGCACGGTCATCACGCGGATCATGTTTCCCACGCCGCTCATCTGGCGTTTGATCTCCAGATCGTCGGTCTGCATCCAGACCAGAAAGCCGGTCAGGCTGGGAATATCGGTTCGCTCATAAGCCAAAGCCTGCGAGAGCAGCGCGTTGATCCCATCCTCGGCCTCGGCCCCCAGCCGACCCAGCAGCTTTCTTCTCCCGTCATGGCGGGTCAGGATCCGTTCGATCAGGTCATAGGGCCGCAGAAAGTCGATCTGTCCACGCAGATCGTTGAGGATCGCAAGCGTCTCAGGAAACTCGTCGGAGCGATTGCGCAGTGCGGCCCACAGGAATTTCTCTTGCCGGCGATGGGCCAGATCGAACAGCTCCTGCTCGGACCAACCGAACAGAGGGGATTTCAGGACCGTTGCCAGCGACAGGCTGTCTTCGGGCGTGGCCAGAAAGCTTAGCAGTGCCGCCAAATCCTTCACCGCCAGCTCGGCGCCGACTTTCAAACGGTCGGCCCCGGCGATGGGCAGATGCAGGGCTTTGCAGGCGCGGATGATCTCGGAAAACAGGTCTGAACGGCGCTGGACCAGGATCAGGAAATCCCCCGGCTGAACCCTGCGGCGCACGAATGTGCCGGGCGTTTCGCCGTCTTCGGGGATCGTAGCCCCAGTGTTGATCATGTGCTTGATAGACTGCGCCACCTGCTCGGCCAGAATGACGGTATGGTGGCGCGACCCAGGCCGATCCACCGGATCGGTCCAATCGCCATCCTCGTCATTCTCGACCTTTTCCACCACGGGCCAGAGGTCTACGCGTCCCGGCAGGTCTGCCTTGAACGCACGGTGTTGGCTTTCCTTGTGAAACCCGGCCTCAGTCTGGTTTTCGAACAGCAAATCAACCAATGACAGGATCGCGCTGGAGGATCGGAATGAATATTCAAGCGTCGAATCCCACAGTTTAGAGCCTGATTCTTTCAGCTTTCGCCCGAATTCGGCCTGCATCCGGTCAAAGGCCTGCGGGTCAGCGCCCTGGAAGGAATAGATCGACTGTTTCTTGTCGCCAACCACAAAGATCGTGCGTTCAACCTCGGATCGGGCCCCTTCCCCGCTGGTGAATTCCTGCGCCAGCTTTTCGACCACATCCCATTGATCCGGGCTGGTGTCCTGCGCCTCGTCCACCAGAATGTGGTCGATGCCGCCATCCAACCGGTACAACACCCATTCGGCCACCGCCGGGTCGTTTAGAACCTGCCGCGCTCGGAGGATCAAATCGTCAAAGTCCAGCCACCCGCGCAGCTGCTTACGGCGTTCATATTCCGGCAGGAAAGCTGCAGCGAAGCGATGCAAAACAGTGGTTTTTTGCGCAGCAACCAGAGCCAGCCGTTGTTCGCGCGCGGCCTCAACCCGCAGCATTAGCGATTCCAGCCGTGGCATGCGGTCCGTCAGAGCCCCTTCGCGCAGGGCTTTGGTCGGGAAGCCGTTGATCTTGGCGGTGAACGGCTCCTTTGCACCCTTGCCCGTCAGCAAGACGCCTTCCAGAATTGGCAGATGGGTCAGTTTTGCCTCGGTGAATGCCGCAAGTTTTGCGGCGGCCTTGGCATTGTTGCCGCCGCTTTCGATCAGCGCGGGCAATATGGATTGGATCACATCAACCTCACCGCCCAGAAACACCTGTGCCGACAGGGTGTCGTCGTCAAAGCCCTCCGGTAGGCCAAATCTCTGCAACAGGTCCGAGCGCTGCAAGGGCTGCACGAACTGGTTCCGCTTTTGAGTCACTGCTGCGGTCAGCCTTTCGAACCCGGTATCAGTGACGAACCGCGCAATATCCTCGATCAATCCGGCCTGAGGGCCCTCGGCGAAATCCTCGATGATCTCTTCGCGCAGCAATGCGGCGGCGCGGTCCTCCATCTCGGCAAATTGAGGGCTGACACCGGCCTCAAGCGGGAAGCGACGCAGCAGCGAAGCGCAGAAAGAGTGGATGGTCTGGATCTTCAACCCACCTGGCGTTTCGATCGCGCGGGCAAACAGGGTGCGGGCCTGCGCTAGTCGGTCCGCATCGATTGCGCCTTCGACGCCCAGATCCGTCAGCTGCGCCAACAACGGCGCGTCCCCCAGCATCGCCCATTCCCCAAGCCGCTTGAACAGCCGGTTCTGCATCTCACTGGCGGCGGCCTTGGTGTAGGTCAGGCAGAGGATGTGCTGCGGTTGCACCCCGCTCAGCAGCAGACGCGCCACGCGGTCAGTCAGCACGCGGGTCTTGCCCGACCCGGCATTCGCCGCCAACCAGGTCGAAGCATCGGGGCGCGCGGCCTGCACTTGCCGCTCGGTGGCGTCGTTGCGGGCGCTCATGTCAGGTCCTCAGGGAGGGTTTCGGCGGTGCGGTCCCATTCCCCGAACCGGGCCAGATGATCGTAGTCGCCGATATCGGTGTCCTTGTGCAACATGCGGCGCGATGAGAAGCCCTGATCAGGCTCTAAATAAGCAGCAACCAGCTCTTTCAGCTCAGCCAACACCTTGTCCGTGGGCTCTTTGGCGAGTGGAGCGGCGACCTCTTTGTAGCTGCCGCCCATACCGATGAAGATCGCTTCGGCCACGTCGGTGGGGTCGATCCCTTCGATGGCGCCCTGCTCGGCCATGGCGGCTTCGATCAACAGTTGTTTGTCGAACTTCGCCTGTTGGCTTTCGGTCGGAGGCGCGCCGGTTTTGTAGTCCACAATCCGCAACGCGCCTCGGCTGTTGCAATCGATCCGGTCGGCACGCCCTGCGATGGTGAAATCCAGAGGCTCCAACACCAGCTTCATCGCGGCCTCAAACGCCACCGGGCCGCCGTCGCCCCGGCGATTGACCTCGGCACTCAGAAAGTCGTCGGCAATCCGTTCCAGCCGCGCCAGCCATAGCTTGCGGGCGGTCGGCCAGGCGACGTGCGTTTCAAGCAGGTCATGGGCACGTTTCAGGAAGTTTTCGCGGGTCAGCAAAGCGGTATCCAGCACGCTGTCCTTGACGAAATGTTCCAGAATCTCATGGATCACGATCCCGCGCAGCAACGCATCGGGGGCCTGCACCAACGGATCGAGTGGTTTCAGACGCAGCACATGTTTGGCGTAAATCGCATAAGGGTCGCGGATCAGGCGTTTGATCTCGGTGACTGAAAGGCGTCGCGGTCGGGCGGCAACCGGAGGTTTGGGCGAGGGGCGATGCGCCGCCTCTATCCGGGGGGCATGCTCCAGTGTTTTGGCCCAGTTCAGATAGGTTCGACCCCGCGCGCGCATATCCGATAGCGCCGTTTGGCCGCCTTGGTCGGGCAGGCCCTGCAACAGGTTCGTCAGACGGTTCAGCCAGCGCGAGGGCACGGTTTCCGCATCGTCCGAGCGGGTGGCGCGGGTTAGCCAGACCTCGGGCGCGCCGATGGCCTGTTGGAAGTCATGCGCCGAAAGCCCAATCCGCCGTTCGGGCAACAACAAACCCGCCTTGTCGCGCATCTGGCGGTTCAACCACGGGTCCGGGGCTGGGGCTTCGGGCCAGCTGCCCTCGTTCAAACCACCGAGGATCAGCAGATCTGCACCCTGCACGCGGGCCTCGAGCGTGCCCCAGATCATGATATGCGGGTGCGGGGCGTCGCGGTCGCGGACCTCTTCTCCGGCCAGAAGCGCGCCTAGCAGATCGGCGAAGTCATGGGCGGTCATGGGGCCGCCGTGATGCGCTTCATCCCGCAGATTGGTCAACACCGACAGGGCCTTTTGGCCCGCGTTCTTGTCCCACTGGGTGCCTTGGTCACCCGCATGTCCGGCCGAGATCGACTCGGCCAGAGACAGCAATCGGTCGACCCATTCGGTCAGGGGGAGTTCCCCGGTGACTTTCTGATCGCAGAAATGCGCGCTGACCCAGCTCACCCATCCCTCGGGCGCTTCGGTGCGGATCGCGGATGCGGTAAGGCTGGCTTGGTCCGGGAATGGAGGGCCATGCCGGCGCAGGTCCAGCTCCAAATCGCGGGTATGCAACAGATGAGCCCCGCGCTCACCCCCGTCATGGCACAGGGGATGTTTCAGTAGGGTCAGTAGCGCCTCACCCTCCAGACGGCGCGCAAACAGGCCCGCCACATGGCGCAAAAACCGGCCGGGCGGAGACAGTTGCAGCGGCAGACCGGCACTATCATCGGGCAGGATGTTCCAGCGATCCAATGCCGCGCTGACCTGCCGGGTCAGCATCCGATCGGGTGTAATCAAAGCGGCGGTTTGGCCCGTTTCGGCCGCCTGCCGTAAGCGAAGAGCGATGGCGAGGGCCTCGGACCGGGGCGAGTCCGCCTCGACCAGTGTCAGGTCGCGCGTGGCCTGGTCCAACTCGGTCAGACGTGGACCTTCGGACATCCACGCGTCGGTGATGGGGGCAGGGCGCAAAGCCAGCGAAACCAATCGGTTACGCGCGGGTGAGGGTGGTTGTTCATCCGTCCAGGGCAGGATCTGATCATGCTCTAACCCCAGCTCTCGCATCAATTTGCGGAACCGATATTGCGGGTGATCCTCAGAGGTCAGCGCCTCGTCCAGACGGTCCCAAACGGCGCGCGGCTGGTCGAAATCATAGCCCGGCAGGATCAAGGCCCCTTGCGGCAGGCGCGCGACGGCTTGCATCAGCATCAGCGTGGTGCCGCGTGATCCCGTCGAGCCGGCCAAAATGACGGGATGTTTCGGCGTAGCCTCCTGCCAGCGGTCGATCAGATTTTCGACCACCCGACGTTGCCGCGCCTGTGCGTCCATCGCCTGATCGCTTGCATCGACAAAATGGTCCGCGATGCCGATAAACGCCTGTGCGCGAGCCCAATGGCCGGACATATCGCTGACATCCAATTGGCGGATCGCGTCTGGCGACACGCCCTCGCCCTGCATCTCATCAATCAAGGCGGCCAGGCTGTCGGACAGGTCAAACAGCGAGGCCCTTGCAGCCAGATCAGGCTGCTGGTCTAGCAGTTTTGAGATCAGCTGAGTCAGCTCCAGCCGCCGTCTCAGCGGGGGTATGGCGGGCGGAATCTGTGCCAGATCAACGCTTTCGCCCAGATCGGTGACCAGAGAAAGCCTGGACAACAGGCAGGGCGGCCCCTGATCGAACAGGTCGCGCACCCGCCGGGCCATGCGGCGCGTGTTGACCACCAATTGCACGCGGGCCAACGCCTCGGGCGGGCCAGAGGCGCGCTGCCGCAGCCCGGCAACCAGCGCTTTGGGGAAATCCGTACCCGGCGGAACGGCGAAAACCCGTGGATGCGCGCTGGGGTCAAACATCCGCCAGCATGCCCTCAGCCAGAGCGATCCCTTCGGGGCGTCCGACATCACACCAACGGCCGGGATATTCCAGTGCGAACAGGCGGTTGCGGTCGTGCATCTGGTTCCACAACAGGTTCAACGAGAAAGCCTGTTCCGGGATATGTTGCAGCCCGTCGGTTTTCAGAATCTGCACGCCGCCATACACCAGACCCGGTCCACGCGTGATCCGGCCGTCGGTATCAGCGGTAAAATCCCCTTGGCCCGCATGCCCGATGGTTTGACCAATCGGGACGCACATCAAAAGCGCATCCATCCGGTCCGGGTCCCATGCCTGTTGCAGCAGGCTCAGCGGGTTGGGTCCGGCCCAGATTGCATCGCTGTTCATGGTGAAAACCGGGCCTGCGCCCAGCAGAGGCAAAGCCGCCCTCAAACCGCCGCCGGTTTCCAGAATCTCGGGCGTTTCATGCGAGAGTAGGATGCCTTTGGGCGCTAGGTGAGTCCGCAACTGATCGGCGTGATAGTGTAGGTTTGCAACCACGCGGGTCGGCTGAACGGCATCCACCAGCGCAAGCGCGTGGTCGATCAGTGGGCGTTCGGCGACCTTGATCAGAGGTTTTGGCCGGTCCTTGGTCAACGCGCCCATCCGAGTGCCGAACCCGGCGGCAAATAGCATCACGGCGTCGGGGGATTGGCTCATGATGCTTTCAGCCTTGCGAGGTTTTCCGCGGTTGGTTCGGGCAGGGCGTCGAGCAGGATGTTGGCAACCGGGATCAGCGCGGGATGCTCCAGATCGCGCATCAGATGCGCCCATGTGGCGGGGATCAGATCGACGTAATGTGGCTTGCCATAATCCGTGGCCAGCCGGGCAAAAACACCCAGAATACGAAGGTTTCGTTGCGCGCCGAGAACGCTGTAGGCGGTGCGGAAGTCATGGTCATCCATACCAGAGGCCGCGATATAGCGATTGACCATCTGCATTTCGATTCCGGTCGGCACGGTCCGGCGCACATCCTGCAAGAGCGAGACCAGATCATAGGCCGGGTGCCCCAGCATCGCCAATTGGAAGTCCAGAAGCCCGACGCGCTGCACGCCCTCGCGTTCTGGCAGCCAGATCAGGTTTTCGGCGTGGTAGTCCCGCTGCACGACGACTTTGGTGCCCGAGGTCTCCTGCAGCAGGATATCGGCAAAGCGCAGCTCGAACCTCTCCTGCGCGTCTTCATCATGGTCGCCCAGTATGGCGTGCGCGTATTTCGTGAAGGCCAGAGCGGCCAGCTCGGTCATCAATGTGGGATCGTATGAGGGCAGGGGCAGAATCGGAGCCTCATGCAGGTGCAGAAGAACATCCGTCGCCGCTTCATAGAGGAGGCGTTCCTGGCTCGGGTCCTTGGTTAGAACGCGTGAAAATAGATCATCGCCCAGATCCTCCAGTACCAGAAACCCGTTCTGATTGTCTTCGGCGTAAATCTCGGGTGCGCTGAGGCCCACCGCGCGCAGATGGTTCGCGATCCGGACGAAGGGTTCGACATCCTCTCCGCGATCCGGCGGGGCGTCCATCAGAACCGCCGTGCGACCGGTCGCCGGATCTGTCAGACGCTCATACCTGCGGTTCGAGGCGTCCCCGGCCAAAGGCGCGCGCGTGGCATTGGCCCATGGCGTCTGTGCAATCAAGGCCTCGGCCAGCACAGTACGATCAGTCATAGAGTATTCTCCAGTTTCCCAAGCCATTTCGGATCAGACCAAGACAGGGTCAGGTGGCGTGTCTCGGTCTCAACCGGGTCGGTTTGGAAGGCAAGTGTCAATGCAGTTTCGGGGGCCAGCGGTCCAAGTTTGTCTGGCCATTCCACAAGGCATAGTGCGGTGTCGAAGGCTTCGGTCAGGCCCAGCTCGTCAACCTCATCCACCGAGGTCAGCCGGTAGAGGTCACAATGCCAAATCTCTCCGATCTGCGTGTCATAGGCCTGCACCAGTGTGAAGGTCGGTGAGGGCACATCCTCGGGCGGGTTCATCAGAGACTGGATGAGACTACGGGCAAAGTGGGTCTTGCCGCTGCCGATCTCACCTTGCAGCAGCAACACATCCGCAGGCCTCAGGGTCGCGCCAAAACGCGCCGCAAAATCTGCGGTGTCCTGAGGGTTTTGCAGGGTGAGGGTAACAGGTGCCGAAGTCATGGCGCCACAATGGACCTGCGCCTCAGCGGCTGCAACCCGGTTCAGGCGCTGATCTGGGCCATGGGTTCGGCGGTCAGAGATTTGTTTACAGTTGCAAAGCGCACGATCGTGGCACCGTTCTGCATGGGCATAACGGTACAGTCCAGCGCGGTGCCGTTGCGCATCTGGATTTCCGCATTCCATTCGGTGCGATCATCGCGCATGTCCACGAAATCGCGGATCTCACCCAAGACCGGAGTGGCGACGCAATGATCCTGCCAGATGCGCGTGACCTCGGTCACCGTTTCACTGTGAAATCCGGCCTCGTCCTGCGTTCCCCAGAGCCGCTGGTAGGCGTAGTTGGTTAGGGCCAGTGTGCCATCCTCGGAAAAGACCGCGATTGCGTCGGCCAGCTTGTCGAGGATGGATTGCATCAGGTCCATCTCGGACCGAAAGCGCCGGGTCAGGGTGATCTCAGCGGTGATGTCTTCGAACAGAAACGCTACGGCGCCATCGGGGTGCGGGCGGCCGCTGACCGAATAAACCGAGCCCGAGGGCAGGGACCATGTTTCCTGATAATTCCCGTCCTCGGCCGCCTCGAGCAGATCGTTCATCTGATTGCGCCACGACCGGTAGTTCTTGGGTTCGGGCATCATGTGCTGATCCCTTAGCCGGTCAAAAAAGCTGGAGATGTTGGGACGGCAGCTAAGGAAATCTGGCGGAAGCGTGGTCAGGTCGATCAATGCTGGATTGAACAGAGCCAGTTGACGGTTGCGGTCGAAAATAGCCAAGCCGATTGACAGCTGCGCAAAGGTCTTGGTCATCGTCTGCACGAATTTGCGCTGGGCGGTTTCAGCTTGCACAATCGCATTGATATCGACCGCATAGAACAGGCGGCCTTCCGCATGGTCCACCTGGGTCAAATCAAACCACAATTTGCTGTCACTTCCTGCCACGTCGATCGAGACGCGGGACTTCCCGCCGCGCCGCGGCTCTGCCCCGGTGTCCGGGAACAGGGGCAAGGTCAGGTCGGCATCCAGCCCGCGCGCCTTGCGGACAAGAGAGACATAGGCCGCGTTGCACCAGCGCACGCTTGCGTTCTGATCCAGCAGCCAGACCGGATAGGGTGCCTGATCCATCGCCAGCCGGATCGGATCATTCGGATCACGCAGCTTGGTTTTATTTTCTCTTGCCGGTTCGTGCAGTTGAATCCGAACGATCCCGTCAATCCATTCGCACAGAACCTCACGCTCAACCGTGCAGTCGATGGCTGAGACCACCAGATTGCCCTGATCGCGTACGATTTCGGGCGTTTCCGGGAAGGTCGGAAAGTCGCGTTGCAGCAAACGCCGCAAATCGTTCCAGTCCGCAACATGTTCGAAACCGGCGAGCGCTATGTCAGAGTGGCTGATCAGGCGGTCGCCATCAAACAGAAAAACGGCGTCGAACAAGGAGCTTGCGGTGAACATGCCATAGCTGTTGTCCCGCCGGGCCCGACGCGGCAGCAGCCACATGACCGCAAAACAGCACGAGACCAGGCTGATCGCGGCCAGAATGATCCAGTCTGCCATCTTCTCCCCTTACGACTGCGGAACCCCGACGCAACCTAAGGCGAGAATGGTTAACGGTGTCTTAACTCAGACCTGGATAGGCTGGTTGCGCCCGGATGGTACCGGGGTATCGCCCTGTTGCGCGTCGATGCGATTGCGCGGCCATTCGACCTTGACGATTGCTCCCCGGCGGTCAGGCTTGTCCGAAAGGTGCTGATACGGGTCCGAGCCGTTGGCAAATTCCAGATCTGCGCCGCTGCGTTCCAACAGAGTTTTGGCGATGAATAGGCCCAGACCCATACCTTCGTACTCAGGGCGCGCGCGCTGGTCGGTTTCGGCCCGTCTACGCCGCATCAAGGGATCACCAATCCGCCCGATCAGATGCGAGGGATAACCACGCCCGTCATCCATGATACAGACGGTGATCTTGTCCGAGGTCCACTCCGCCTCGACCCAGACATTCGCGCGCGAGAAATCCACCGCGTTTTGGATCAGGTTGCGTAACCCGTGAATGATCTCGGGTTTGCGCAGGATCGAAGGTTGTTGCACATCCCCATCCAGCACCGGGCCTTCGGCGAAATGCACGGTTTTGCCTCGGTCGATATGCGGCTCGGCCGCTTCATGCACCACTGTGGACAAAGGTGCCTGGCGCAAATGCAGATCGTCTTTGCCGGCACGCCCCATGTCGCGCAGAATGTCCCGGCACCTGTCCGCCTGCTCACGGATCAGGGCTGCGTCTTCTTTCAGCTCGGGTCGGTCGTCGAGTTCTTCGATCAATTCGGAACTGGCCAGTTTGATCGTCGCCAGAGGGGTCCCCAGCTCATGCGCGGCGGCGGCGACAACACCGCCTAGATCAGTCAGCTTCTGTTCGCGCGCCAGCGCCATATGCGTGGCCGCCAGCGCCTCGGACATAGAACGCGCCTCGGAGCTGACCCGGTGTGAGTACGCCCCGATAAAAATGATGGCGATGATGATCGCGGCCCAGTTGCCGAACAGAAGAATGTCGGGGATCTGCAGGACTAGGCCAATCTCGGTCCGCAAAGGCAGGTGAAACTCAGCCAGAAGGGTGGCCAGCGCAATCGCCACGGCTCCCACAATAAGCGTGGACCGAGTGCTCATGACATTGGCCGAGATTGTGACCGGACCCAGCAACAGCAGGGCAAAGGGATTATTCAATCCGCCGGTTAGATACAGCAGGATCGCCAGTTGAAACAGGTCGAACAGCACCATCAGGAAGTTTTGGAACTCAGTCAGGCGTTTGTTCTGCGGGAACAGGAAGCTGGCGGTCAGATTGCCGATTACCGAAACGCCGATCGCCAGATAACACAGGGTGACCTCAAGCTGCACATGATAGCTGTGCTGAGCCACCGTGATGGCCGTGATCTGGCCAAATATGGCCACCCAGCGCAGCAGGATAAGGGTGCGCAGCCTGATCCAGCTGCTGCGTTCCTGACCGCCCCATAAACTCTGGTTGGATTCTGCCATTGGTCACTTATGTCCTGTTGCATCGGCTGATCATCTTGATAGGTGTCCCGACCGATACGATCAACAACCCCTTGCACACGGAAAACGATCATGACCCGCCTGTATGCTATTCTCGCAGCTGTCGTTCTTGCTATCGGCCTTGGTGCCATGTGGCTTTTGACAATCGGGTCCGGGTCGGATGACAAATACGCGCAATGCCGGTCCAGCCAGATCGCGGGCGGAGCGGCGGCGATTGGCGGTCCGTTCGAACTAGTCAATGGCAAGGGCGAGACGGTCACTGACAAGGATGTGGTCACCGAGCCGACACTCGTCTATTTCGGCTATACGTTCTGCCCCGATGTCTGCCCGTTTGACATGTCCCGCAACGCCGAGGCCGTGGACATTCTGGCCGAGCGTGGGCAATCCGTGACACCGCTGTTCATCTCGATCGACCCCGATCGCGACACGCCTGAAGTGGTCGGAGACTACGCCTTCAACCTGCATGAACGTCTGATCGCTCTGACCGGTTCACCCGAGCAGGTCAAGGCCGCCAGCCAGGCCTACAAGACCTACTACAAGGCCCATGACAAAAGCGACGAATACTATCTGGTCGACCATTCCACCTTCACCTATCTGGTCACACCCGAAGATGGGTTTCTTGAGTTCTTCAAACGCGAAGACACAGCGCAGCAAATGGCAGACAAGGTCGGCTGCTTTTTGGACCAAGCCGGGTCCTGACAAGCCAGTTTGACCTTTGGCCCCGCGCTGCTATTAATTCTAGGTAAAGCCAAAGGCATGAAATAGCGGAAAGACTCAACGATGGCAGACAGTTCCCAGCTTGATATCGGCCCCGATAAATCCCTGCTTCTGGTGGATGATGACGAGCCGTTCCTGAGACGCCTTGCCAAAGCCATGGAAAAACGCGGTTTCGAAGTTGAAACCGCAGGCTCCGTTGCTGCTGGCCGCGCCATTTCTACCGCGCGCCCGCCGGCCTATGCGGTTGTCGATCTGCGGCTAGAGGATGGCAACGGTCTGGATGTTGTTGAAGTGTTGCGCGAAAAGCGCCCGGACAGTCGTGTCGTGGTCCTGACCGGCTACGGGGCCATCGCCACAGCCGTCGCCGCCGTCAAGATCGGCGCAACCGACTACCTGTCCAAACCCGCTGATGCCACAGACATCACCAACGCGCTGCTGGCCAAGGGCGACGAACTGCCCCCGCCGCCGGAAAACCCGATGAGCGCCGACCGCGTGCGCTGGGAACATATCCAGCGGGTCTATGAACTGTGCGACCGGAACGTCTCGGAAACCGCGCGGCGCCTGAACATGCACCGTCGGACATTGCAGCGTATTTTGGCGAAACGTAGCCCGCGCTAAAAAGCAGAGCTTTGACTAGTCTGTTCAGATGGTAGTCTTTCAGGCTACTCGCCAGACTTCGGATAGATGAACCCGTTTACCGGGTACAAACTGCCGTATTGCCCCGGAACGCTCTCGACCCGAACCAGTGTCCAGTCATTGTTCTTGGAGACATCTTTCACGCCCATTTTCAACGACACTTTGTTGCGGTGCCAATTGGCGTGGTTCACGATGACGACCCGGTCGCTAACAACATCGGACACGACAGCCACATGGCCCAGAGGCATCCCGCGCGTTGCCCTAAACGACATGACCGAACCGACAGCCGGTTCGTTGCCTCGATCAAACGCACTGCGCGCCTTGCCCCACCAGTCCTTGGCATTGCCGCGAATTTCGATACCGCTGAGGCTACGTGCGTAGGGCACGCACCATACCCGTTGCCCTCGAGCCTGCTTTTGCGAGACCTCTTGCAGGGCCATTGACTGACGTTCCGGATCAAGTTGCGCGTCGGTCGGGCCGTGGGCGCAAGCGGAGACCAGACTCAAAAGTCCCACCGCAACTGCGGTTCGCGCGCCGCCGGATAGGCGCGGCCAAGTCGTGTCCGTTTTGAGTTTGCCCGTATTCAAGAATCTTCACTGCCCATTTTGAAGACACGCAAGTTTTAGGGTGACCTGATGTGTTGTGAAAAGAGGCTTGTCAGCGTGCGGCAAGATTTCGCCGGTTCTCTGCTACAACGTTAAGACAGAATGGTGAGATTTTAGGCGAATCTGCAACCGAAGTTTTGATCACTGGACGTTGCCTAAACGTGCACCGCCGAACACTGCAGCTGGTTTTGGCGAAGCGCAACTCGCGCTAGTGTTTGCAACTTGGACTTGCTGTCAGTCTGCGAGCTTTCTTGATCGCGACATATGGGTTACTCCAATGCCTGTTCTTTTAAGTAGCAGACAACCAACCCCGCCAGACCTATGAAGAACCCCCAATTGCCTGCCGTTTCAAATACATATGCCAGCCTATGCGGCGGAAAGCAGTCCTTGCCGCAGCGCAAAGCGATTCCGGCCCAGACTAGCCAAGTACTCGAGTAAACTACGAAGCCAAAGAAAAAGGCACCCAAGAGCGGCAGCAGGGGTCTGTTCTTGCATCGCGCAGAGTAAGCTTTGGTGCCGATCCAAATAGTCAAGAACAGATATGGCCAAACCCAAATGGTGATCGCTGTAACTGCCATCGACCATCGCTCTGCGTTTGAGTCCACATAACACTTGGTGCAGCCATCAAACAGAACAGCTGAAATGATAAAGCAACAGAAATTCAACGCTATGAAGGGCCCGTAGACTAAGAGGCGTCGAACTAAAGCCAGCATTCTCCAACTTTCTACTTAGCCTTCAATCAGCTAAACAAATTGAGTAATTCGCAATGCCGCTCAGTATAGGCCTTTCGCACGTCCACAGGCGGCCTTAGCCTGATCTCCAACCCCTCCATCACCGTCCGATCCGGACGGCCAAAGAACTTCGTCGCCTCCGCCTCGGAAAAGCCCGCTATCTGGGTGGCCTCCATCCAGGCGCTTATCTTGTCGGCCTTTTTGATCTGCCGTTTTACCGATTTAGGCACCTCGGCGGGAAGTCCAAAGCGAATGTGGATCGCTGCCGCCAGACGGTCATCCAGTGCGCCGTAGTCCGGGCCTACGGCGGATTTGACGGGTGAGATCATGTCTCCGATTACGTATTCCGGCGCGTCGTGCAGCAAAGCTGCCAGCCGCCATTTCACGGGCGCTTTGGGTGCGATACGGCCAAAAAGGTCTTCGACCAAAAGTGAATGCTCGGCCACGGAATAGGCGAAATCGCCCGCCGTTTGTCCGTTCCAACGCGCCACAAAGGCCAGGCCATGGGCGATATCCTCGATCTCGATATCGACCGGGGTCGGGTCCAGCAGGTCCAGCCTGCGGCCCGACAGCATCCTCTGCCATGCGCGGGGTTGTGTTGCCATTATGCCATGCCTTGTGAAGTGGGACACAATAAAACCAAATTGTTTCTGCTATGATGTACCTGTCAGGATCACCAGCTGCCAACGTTTTCTTGAGCATTCGTGCTTTGAAACCACACCAACTGATCCCGACATTCAAACCGAGGGGGGCACTGGCTTCTCCCGGTGCGCTCCTCTCACAAAGTGAAACGAAAGGAGTTTGCTATGTTCAAACGTATATTCGCAGTCGCCCTGACCTTTGGTATGGCCGCCACGGCCCCGCCCGCCTTTGCCCAGAATTGTGCAGAGCGCGAGCATGTGGTTGACAAGCTGCAGAAAAGCTACTCGGAGGAGCTGGTTTTTGGGGGTTTGCAGAAAACACGCGGCGCGCAGTCGGTCATGGAGGTCTGGACCTCACGAGAAACGGGTAGCTACACCGTTTTGGTGACCCACGCGAACGGCTTAAGTTGTATTGTCGCCGTTGGCACCGATTTTTTCGAAGCGATTCCGAAGGTCAAGGTTGACGGCACGCCCAGCTGATTTTTGCGGCGTATAACCCCGTTTTCGGTCATCCACATTGCCACCTGCCCCAAGGGATGCTAGGGGCAGCCGGAACTGTGATTAACCGCAAAAATGGAGCGCCTTATGGCCGGGGACTATATCGTCAAAGACATTTCGCTGGCCGGGTTCGGCCGCAAGGAACTGGATATCGCCGAAACTGAAATGCCGGGCCTGATGGCGCTGCGTTCGGAATATGGTGAAAGCAAGCCTCTGAGCGGTGCGCGGATCGTTGGGTCGCTGCACATGACCATCCAGACCGCCGTTCTGATCGAAACGCTGGTTGCCCTGGGCGCGGATGTGCGCTGGGCGTCGTGCAACATCTTCTCGACTCAGGATCACGCAGCCGCTGCGATTGCCGAGGCAGGCATTCCTGTCTTCGCCATCAAAGGCCAGACGCTTGAAGAGCATTGGGATTATCTGGATAAATCCTTCCTGTTCGAAGACGGCCCGAACATGATCCTCGACGATGGCGGCGACGCCACGCTGTATATCCTGCTGGGTGCTCGTGCCGAAGCAGGTGAGGACATCATCCCTATTCCTGGCTCGGAAGAGGAAGAGGTGATCAAGAAGCAGATCGCCAAGCGTATGGCGGCTAGCCCGGGCTGGTTCACCAAGATGCGCGACCAAATCCAGGGCGTGTCCGAGGAAACCACCACCGGTGTGAACCGTCTGTATCAACTGGTGAAAGACGGCCACCTGCCATTCCCGGCTATCAACGTGAACGACTCGGTTACCAAGTCGAAGTTTGACAACAAATATGGCTGTAAAGAGTCGCTGGTTGACGGCATCCGCCGCGCAACGGACACGATGCTGGCCGGTAAGGTTGCCGTGGTCTGCGGCTATGGCGACGTGGGCAAAGGATCGGCTGCTTCGCTGTCCGGCGCGGGTGCGCGTGTGAAAGTGACCGAGGTAGATCCGATTTGCGCGCTTCAGGCTGCGATGGACGGCTATGAAGTCACCCTGCTTGAAGACGAAGTTGCAACGGCGGATGTGTTCATCACCACCACCGGCAACAAGGACGTGATCCGCATCGAGCATATGCGCGAGATGAAGGATATGGCCATCGTCGGCAATATCGGTCACTTCGACAACGAAATTCAGGTGGCCAGCCTGAAGAACCACAAATGGACCAACATCAAGGAACAGGTAGACATGATCGAGATGCCCTCGGGCAACCGTATCATTCTGCTGTCCGAAGGCCGTCTGCTGAACCTCGGCAACGCCACCGGTCACCCGTCCTTCGTGATGTCGGCCTCGTTCACCAACCAGGTTCTGGCGCAGATCGAGCTGTTCACCAAGGGTGATCAGTACGAAAACAAGGTCTACATCCTGCCCAAGCATCTGGATGAGAAAGTGGCCCGCCTGCATCTGGATCGTATCGGCGTGAAGCTGACCAAGATGGACAACGAACAAGCGGCTTATATCGGTGTTGCGCCGGAAGGCCCTTACAAGCCCGAGCACTACCGCTACTGATCGCGGATCGGGTATGACCAAACGTTCAGGACGCCGCCGGATCTTGTATCTGGCGGCGTCTTTCTTTTCGATCATCGTATTTCTATTTCTTGTTGGATCGGCCGGGTATGTGCTGCTGTCGCATCCCAAATCACCTCTGCCGGATCACTGGAACCCTCTGCGGGACCTGACCGTGACCGCGCCGGTTACGCTCGTCACCAAGTATCAGTTGAACCGGGCATTGGCGGATGAGGCGCAGTGTCGGGCCACGCTGTCTGAGGCCGGTGTCGCGTTTTCAGAGATGGTGGATCTGGTGGTCGACCAGAACTGCGGTATCTCCGGCCGGGGTGAGCTGTCCCGCTTGGTCAGTGCCCGGGTGGGCGGGGTCGAGACCCGCTGTACAACGGCCCTGCGTCTGGCGATGTGGGAGCATCACGTCGTCCAACCCGCCGCGCAGGACCTGTTGGGTACTCAAGTGCGCGCCTTGCGGCATCTGGGCAGCTACAATTGCCGTCGCATGCGGACCGCTCAGGGCGAAAACAGTGGGTGGAGCAGCCACGCAACAGCGGATTCGATTGACATCATCGGGGTGGAACTGGCGGATGGGCGGACGCTCAGCCTGCTTCAGGATTGGTCCGCGCCGGGACCCGAGAGTGCGTTTCTACACCGGATCGGGAAGGGGGCATGTGACTGGTTCCGCGTGGTTTTAGGACCAAATTTCAATCGCCTGCACGCGGATCATTTTCATCTGCAAGGCCCCGGCTGGGGCTATTGCCGATGAGTATCCCGGCCCCGCAGAACAGGGCCGGGCCAGGATCAGCGTCCGCTGACCGCATCCGCCAACGACTTGAACCGGACAATCTTGTAGATCCCCTTGGAGGCATCCTCGCCATTGTTCAGCACGGGTGAGCGGTGCAACTCGTTGATCGTGGCATAGACATACCCATCCGCACCGATCGAGAACCCGTCTGGCCACGGCAATTCGTCATCCGACTGGAACAGTACCTCATAGGTGCCATCCGGCTTGGTGACGCCCAGCGCATTGTACGTCATCGCGGTGATATAGACATTGCCGCCGGTATCGACGGTCGAGCCATCCGAGATCGGTTTATCGCCATAGCGTTCGACCTGCGCCTCAAGCTCGGCATCCGACAGGCTTTCATCCAGCAATGCTGCAGTGGGGATGCGGTACATCGCACTGGCCGTCATGGGCGCGAAGTAGACCCACGTATTGGTCGGATCGACAGTGATCGGGTTGATGCCGATCTTGGCCGGATTGCCGCCCAGCGTGATCTCGCGCCCGTCGATCACCATCGGGGTATCCTCGGGAATAGTATATTTTGACCCCTCCAGAACGCGCCGCGCGCGGCCCGTCTCAAGATCAACCACGATGATGGCCGAGTTCTGACCGTCGCCCGTATCCGAGATGTAAATCGCCCCATGATCGCGGTCCACAGCCAGATCGTTCAGGAACGAGGTCGGCCGCGCAACAGGGGCGCCGATATAGTGGATAGCGTGCAGCGTCTCGGTCTTGGTGTCCCAACCGACAATGCGCCCGGTCTGGTTTTCACCCTGTCCGTCCAGCATCCACAGGATACCATCGCGATCTGCCCGCAGGCCTAAAACGCCGTTCAAGCCATCGGCATCGTCTTGCGGGGCGCGGGCCCAATCCTCGGTCGGGTAGGGCTTAGTTGATCCGTCGGGCATCACTTCGACCACGCGCAATTCAGGCCCGTAGAATTCATGCACCGACATGAACATGCGCCCATCCGGTCCAATCGCCAGATTGCCCGGAGGCATGGCCTTCTCGAACTCAAGATACGTTTCCAATTCGGCTGCCGCGGCGGGCAAGGCCAGCGCCAAGGCGCATGTAGCTGCATAGAGCGATTTCATCGGGTCCTCCTCTGATGTGCCCGATCAGATACCATTTGAAATTTTCGCGGATAACTGGCTCAATTTCGAAACCAGTGTTAGGAATTTTCGAATGTACCATGTGAACGATCTTCTGACCTTTGTCTCTGTCGCCAAAACTGGAGGGGTCGGATCGGCTGCAAAGGCGCTGGGCATTTCGGCGGCGACGGTCAGCCACCGGATCGGGAAGTTAGAAGAGGTGCTGAACCTCAAACTCTTTCACCGCAACAGCCGCCGGGTGCAGTTGACCAATGAAGGCCTGATCTTTCTGGATCGAATCGAACCTGTCCTATCCGATCTGCGAGAGGCCGAGTTGGAGGCCGGAAGCGGCAAGGGAGCGCTCCGCGGCCATCTGCGTGTGACGCTGTCACCGTGGATCCTGTCCCGGTTCATCATGCCGTCGATGGACAGTTTCCAAGAGGACCATCCGGATCTTACGATCGAGTTTCTGGCCGTCGACCGCTATGTCTCTCTGGTCGATGAGGGCGTTGATTGCGCCATTCGCGTCGGACAGTTGCCCGACAGCACACTGAAGGCGCGCAAGCTCTGCGACAACGACCGGATCATCTGCGCCGCGCCGGGTTTCATTGCACGATACGAGATGCCCAAATCCGTCGAAGACCTGCGCAAGATGCGCTGGGCGTGTTTGCCTTGGCAGACGCGTTTCGACACCCATGAGGGGCAACTGTCCGTCACGCGGCGTATTGCTGTTTCCAACTCGGACATGTTGACCGAAGCTGCTGTGCAGGGGCTGGGGCTGGCGGTCAAGTCCCGTCTGGCCGTTCAGCGAGAGCTGCAGCAGGGTACGCTGGTCGAGGTTTTGCCCGGAGTTTTGAAATCCCCCTCTGCGCCGATTGCCTTTGTTCACGCGGGCAGCAGCACACCGGGGCGCAAGGTTCGCGTGTTTTCGGACCTTGCAGATCGAGCCTTTCAAAGCGCGCGACAAAGGCGCTCCTCCGCTTAGGGGGAAAGCGCGGAATTTTTCCCTTTGTGGGAATAAGAGGAATGGCTAGGCTTCCGACACCTGTTTTTAGGATTTGAGTAACCGCAGCCAGGACTGCTGATAGGGAGACTGTTTTATGGGAAAACGCGACGATCTGATCGCCAAATACGCAGATGATCTGAAAAACAAATGCGGCATGGATGCCGATATGGACCTGCTGACCAAGGTCACCATCGGGTGCGGTCCGGCGATCTATGACGCCGACGCGTCGACCGTGGCAGCCAGCCAGGACGGAGAGCTGGAGACCGTCAAAAACAACTTCCTCATCAAAAAGCTGGGTCTGGCTGAAGGTCCTGAGCTGATGGAAGCCATCAACTCGGTTCTGGAAACCTATGGTATGTCCGAGCGCAACAAGTACCGCGCCGTGGTCTACTACATGCTTACCAAGCATTTCGGCAAAGAATCCGTTTACGGCTAAACGTAACGTTTTCCACCCAAACGCCCGCCTGCCCATCGGCGGGCGTTTTTGTTTTGAGTTGTATTTTAAGGACTTGGTGTTTGAAGCGGCCTGAGAATACAGGCTATGGTCCTTATGTGGCCAGGACGGTCAGAACCAACAAATTCCAATACGCGTGTGGTGAGTAGGGAGCACGTGGGGTAGGGAAGGTTCTGCGCCGTGTAGGGCCTTCCCTCTATTTTAAAGCGTTTTGCGTTTTGGCCTAGGCAAGGTCATCGAAATGCGCGTTCGACCGCAGGGAGAGGCAGCGTAATTCGATTCAAATCAAACGCAAAGCGATCTAGTCGGCCGCAGTCGAGCCTAGGGCGCAGATCACCCGCCATTCCGCCTCGGTGACCGGCTGCACCGACAGGCGAGAGTTTTTGACCAGCACCATTTCACCCAGACGTTCATCCGCTTTGATCTGATCCAGCGTGACGTGAACTTCAAACGGTCTTACCGCCTTGATATCCACGCATTCCCAACGTTCGTCATCGGTGGTGCTGTCGGGATGGGCCTCAGCACAGACCTCAACGATGCCGACGATCGCCTTGTCCTTTTGCGAGTGATAAAAGAACCCGCGATCACCGATTGCCATTTGCCGCATGAAATTGCGCGCCTGATAGTTCCGCACGCCGTCCCATTCTTCGCCTGCCTCGCCCTTGGCAACCTGCTGGTCCCAACTCCAGGTCGATGGCTCGGATTTGAACAGCCAGTATGCCATCAGCCAATCACCTTTTTCCAAGGGATCAGTTCGACAGACTGGAACAGGCCTGCCTTGGCATAGGGATCATTGTCGGCCCAGCTTTGTGCAACGGCCAGATCTTCGACATCGAGAACAACCAGCGAGCCGATCATCGCATCTCCGTCCAGCAGCGGGCCAGCCTGCGATACAACGCCGGTTTCTTCGATATAGGCCAAATGGGCCGAGCGGTTGTCCAGCCGGGTTTGCAGCGCGCCGGGTTTGTCACGGGCGATGAGGGCGATCAGCATGTTATTCCTCCTTGAGGGGTCGGTTGAGCAGGGTTTCGATAGCTTGCGCCACACTGTAGGCGCCTTGGCTCAGATCGGCCACAGTGGCGCTGATGGGCATGTCCAGACCTTCGGCCTTGGCGATATCGGCCATGGCGCGGGCGGTGGCGACACCTTCGACGGTTGTTGTGGTGTCGAAGGGCTCATTTCGACCCAAACACAGGCCAAAACGATAGTTTCGGGACAGCTCCGACGAGCAGGTCAACACCAGATCACCTAGGCCAGAGAGCCCCATCAACGTCTCTGGCTGTGCGCCGCGCATGAGGGCAAAGCGCTGCATTTCGGCAAATCCGCGCGTCATCAGGGCAGCACGGGCGCTATCGCCCAGACCGGCCCCGATGGCAGCGCCACATCCGATGGCCATAACGTTTTTCAATGCGCCGCCGAGTTCCGCCCCGATCACATCGGTGGTGCGGTATAGGCGCAGATTGGCGGTGGTCAGCTCGGATTGCAGTGTTTTGAGCAGATCAGCATCTGCACAGGCCAGGGTCAGCGCTGTCGGCAAGCCACGCGCGATGTCATCCGCAAAGCTGGGGCCAGTCAGAAGCGCTGGTCGTGCATCCGGGATGGTTTCGCGGATCACGGAAATCGGACCGAGGCCCGAGGACAGTTCAATCCCCTTGCAGCAGGCAACCAGCGTTTTCCCGGCCAGCACCGCTGCGTGTTCTTGCAGCGCATGACGTAACTGTTGCATAGGCACAGACACCAGAAGGACATTGTTTTCCGCCGCTGCTTCGATATCAGGAGTGACGGTGATGGCATCGGGCAAGGCGACATCGGGCAATCGGCTCTTGTTGATCCGACTGTCCTGCATGGCTTTCGCCTGATCGGCGCTGCGCGACCACAGGGTGACTGGCCCGTTACCGGCCAGTGAGATTGCCAGTGCCGTACCGAACGCCCCTGATCCGAGAACCGAAACGCTCATGCCTTTGCACCCTTCTTACCGCTACCCAGCATGGCGGGGCTGGTCTGATCCAAAGGCCAACGAGGTCGCGCTGTCAGATCCAAACCGTCGCGCGCGCCGGTGCGAAAACGTTCCATCCCCGCATAGGCGATCATGGCGGCATTGTCGGTGCAAAGCGCAAGGGGCGGGGCCGTGAATCGCGTGCCTTTTTCGGCACAGACAGTCTCTAACGCAGCGCGAATAGCGGAGTTTGCAGCCACACCACCCGCGACTGCGATCACCGGATCCGAGGGGGTCTTGGCCAGATACATATCCATAGCGCGTCGTGTTTTCTCGGCTAAAGTATCCACGACAGCCTGCTGAAACCCGGCACATAGATCGGCGCGATCCTGACGGGTCAGGCCGCCTTTCTCCGCGACGATCTGATCCCGCATCCGCATCAGCGCGGTTTTCAGCCCCGAGAAAGACAGGTCACATCCGGGCCGGTCCAGCAGGGGCCGCGGAAAGCGGAACCGCTTTGGATCGCCTTGGCGCGCCGCGGCCTCAACCGAGGGTCCACCAGGTTGCGGCAGGCCCAGAAGACGGGCCGTTTTGTCAAAAGCTTCGCCGGGGGCATCGTCGATAGTGCCGCCCAGACGGGTGAATTGCTCGGGTCCGTGGGCGATCAGATATTGGCAGTGCCCGCCCGAGACCAGCAGCATCAGGTACGGAAAGGATACTCCATCCGTCAGGCGCGGGGTCAGGGCGTGGCCTGCCAGATGGTTTACCCCGATCAGAGGCAGGCCGGTGGCCGCGCTGATCCCCTTGGCGCACATGACGCCGGACATGACCCCTCCGATCAGGCCGGGCCCGGCGGTCACGGCGATGGCGTCCATATCAGCCAGTGTTAGACCCGCATCCTCTAGAGCCTGTACGACGCAGATATCCAGTTTCTCGGCATGGGCGCGCGCGGCGATTTCGGGGACGACACCCCCATAAGCGCTGTGCAGCTCGGTTTGGCCATGGACAATCGACGACAGCACTTCGGCCCTTTCGCCGTCGGTTTGGCGCACGACGGCGGCGGCTGTGTCGTCGCAGCTGCTTTCCAATCCAAGGACGGTAAGTGTTTGCACCATTGGCCTGATCCGTTGCATCATGATTGCCAAGCGGGGTACCACCCTGCGCGGACGCAAACAATCCCAAGGCCGAAGGCGCCGATAGTTGTATTTGTTGATGACCCGCCCTCGCGCCGCCTCGGAGAGGTTTGTTGCGCAGCTTCCAACCCGCGTCAGATCGCGTGTTGAGGTCATCCATTCCCCCATTCTGGAAATCAAACCGCTGGCGGTTCCGATCTGTACGGCCGAGACGCAGGGGCTGATCTTCACCTCATCCAATGCGGTGAACGCGGCGGCCTCGGCGGGTGTGCGCCGGAATATGCCTGCCTTTTGCGTGGGTCCGACCACGACTGCGACCGCCGAAGGCGCCGGCTGGGATGCGCGTATGGTCGGTGGCACGGCGGAAGAGCTTGTGGCTGGTCTTTTGCAGATCAGACCAACAAGCCCGCTGTTGCATCTGCGCGGCGAACACAGCCGGGGCAACATCGCCGAGCGTCTGACCGAGATGGGCGTAACGACGCGCGAACAGGCAGTGTATCAGCAGCTTCTGCTACCGCTCAGCCCCGAAGCTGAGGCCGCATCGGAGGGCAACAGGACGGTGATCGCGCCTATTTTCTCACCCCGCACCGCGCGACAATTTGCCGACATCTGGGCGGGCAACGCCCCGCTATGGCTGGCGGCAATTAGCGAGGCAACGGCGGAACCCCTTAAATCCTTGGGGTATGAACGTCTGAAGATCGCCAAGGAGCCGACGCCCAAGAAGATGCGTAAGGCCGTTAAAAAGCTTGTGAAACACGCGATGCGGGTTGAGAGAGAGCCGGGTGCAGATTAACTTGGAACAGTCTGTAGTTCTGGTGATTTTAGAATCGATAAGGGGAATTTGACGGTGGCGGGCAAAAAGAAATCCGATCAGGAACCGGTGGAAACCCCGAAAACAGACGATGTGGTCGAAGATGTAAGCGTTGAACCTGGCGGTGAAACTGAAGGGTCGCCTGTTGACGAAGATGCGCCGAATGAGGACCTGATTTCCGAAGCCGAAGCCGAAGCCGAAGCCGAAGCCGAAGCCGAAGCCGAAGCCGAAGCCGAAGCCGAAGCCGAAGCCGAAGCCGAAGCCGAAGCCGAAGCCGAAGCCGAAGCCGAAGCCG